>JAKOQZ010000250.1 GCA_029778105.1 Pseudomonadota bacterium
AAGGCATCGGGACACCGCATTCGGGCGCCCGCTGCGGTCGGCACCCGGAAATGAGCGAAAATTGCGCCTTCGCTCCTTTGCCGCCATCGCCGTGCCGTCCCTCATCTTCTTCAACAAGCCCAACGGCGTTCTCAGCCAGTTCACGCCGGAAGGCAAGTGGCGGGCGCTGGCCGAGTTCATTCCAATCAAGGGCGTCTATGTCGCCGGCCGGCTCGATGCCGACAGCGAGGGCCTGCTGATCCTCACTGGCGACGGCCGCCTGCAGGCGCGGATCGCCGATCCGAAGCACAAACTGGAGAAGACCTACTGGGCGCAGGTCGAGGGCATTCCCGGCGAGGCGGCGCTCGACCGCCTGCGTGACGGGATCGCGTTGTCCGATTTCACCGCGCGGCCAGCCAGGGTGCGGTCGATCGCCGAACCGGCCGGGCTATGGCCGCGCGACCCGCCGATCCGCTACCGTGCGGCGATTCCGGCCGCGTGGCTGGAAATCCGCATTGCGGAGGGCAAGAACCGCCAGGTCCGGCGGATGACGGCGGCGATCGGTTATCCTGTGCTCCGCCTGATTCGCGCCGCGGTCGGGTCGGCGACGCTGGACGATCTGGCGCCGGGACAGTGGCGGCGGATCGACGCCGGTTACAGGGAGTTGCAAGGGAGTTTCGATGAGTAGGAAGACATGGGGCGCACTCGCCGGCCTGCTGCTCGCGGCGGCGGCGCCGGCGCAGGAATCGATGCCGGTGATGGAGCTGACCGCCGGCATGCATCGCATCGAGGCCGAAGTCGCCGCCAACGACCGGAATCGCCAGGTCGGGCTGATGAATCGCCGGGTCATGCCGCCGCAGCGCGGCATGCTCTTCGTCTTCAACCGCGAGAACACGCACTGCATGTGGATGCGCAATACCTACATCCCGCTGTCGGTGGCCTTCATCGATGCCGACGGCGTCATCATCAACATCGAGGACATGCAGCCGCAGAGCGAATCGAACCATTGCGCCCGCAAGCCGGCGCGCTATGCGCTGGAGATGAACCAGGGCTGGTTCGCCCAGCGCGGCATCCAGCCCGGCGCCCGGCTGAACGGCATCGACAAGGCGCCTGGGCCGCAATAATGACTTCCCGCAAGTGGCGTTCCAGTCTTGCTGGCGGCTGGCCGGACCCGGTCCTGCGTTCGTGGCTGACCGAACCGGGTTCGCTGACGGCGCGCTGCCAGCGCGCGTGTCGCGACTTTCGCGTGCGCCTTCTCGAATACGGCAGGGATCTGCCGCATGCCGACGAAATGCCGCGCCGCCGCCTGGCCCGGGTGCGCGAGGTCGTTCTCGAATGCGACGGGGCGCCGGTGATTTTCGCCCATAGCGTACTGTCGACCGCAACCAGCGGCCGTCTGACGCGCTGGCTGGCGGGCCTCGGCAGCCGCTCGCTGGGTTCGCTGCTCTTCTCGTATCCCGGGTTCAGCCGCGGAGCGATCGAGTTCCGGCGGCTCGACGCCCGGCATCCGCTCTATCGGCGCGCCGCGGGTCTCGGGGCGGCCGGGTCCTGCCTCTGGGCGCGGCGCTCGCTGCACCGGCTGGGCGGGCAGCAGGTGCTGGTGACCGAGGTCTTCCTGCCGGCGATCGCCAACCTCGGGTAGCGGCCGGGCCGCGGCCCGGGCAACGCCGTGCTGCCGGTCAGGGCCGCATTGCGGCCGCGGGCACGATCACCAGGGCAGGCGCTGCGCCAGCCAGGTATCGAGCGCTTCCGGCAGGGCGCGCAGCAGCAGCTCGTGGCGGCCGGCGATCCAGCCGTGAACCGGTCCGGGGGTGCGCCCTTCCAGCGTCTGTTCGACGAGTGTCCGGGCGGTGACCTGGTCATTGATCAGCCCGAGTTCGTCCTGAAGCTGGGTGAGCGCCAGGAGGTTGGGCCGCAAGCGCTTGGGCGAAAGCAGCGGGGTGAAGAACTCGATCGCGTAGCGCAGCTTCTTGAAGCAGATGCGCATGCGGTGGCGATCCTCGGGGGTCAGTTCGGCCACGCGCTCGGCAAGCAGACGAGCCTGGCGGTCGCGGCTGCGCAGGCGTTTGCGCGCGAACTTCGTCAGGTCCTGCCGCTGCTGATCCTGCAATCCGTAGACCGCGGCGGTGAACTCGACGATCAGGCGCGAGTAGTCGGGCAACCCGACGACGTGGGCCGAGGCGGCGCGCGCCCGCTTGGCGCGACGCATTCCCTCGGTCAGCAGGCGGCGGGTGTTGCGATCGTTCGGGAAGTCGGCCAGGATCGGCGGCATCGTCTCGCTGACGAAAACGTCCCAGTTGCGGCTTTCGCCGAGCGCCGTGCCCAGGTTCTGCCAGGCAAGGTTGTAGGTGGCGACGAAATCGGCGGGCAGCACCGGTGCGAAGAGCTTGATGGCCGAACGCAGCCGGCGCAGCGCGATGCGGGCCTGATGAACGTATTCGGGATCCTCGCTTGCGGATACCAGGCCGTTCTCGTTGCGCTGGAACTGCTCGAGACAGCCCAGGGCGATCGCGCGGAAGGCCTCGACCGGCGACATTCCGGCGTCGAGAACGGCCGCCTTGGCGCGGAACGGCTTTTCCTGCGCGTTGTTGAACAGGGCGTAGCCGCGCTCGGCCTTGCTCGCGACGGCGGGACGCAGATCCAGCGTTTCCTGCAACTGGCGGGCGACGGCGAAAACGTCGCCGACGTCGCCGCTGATCAATTCGAGTTCGATCTCGCAGATCGGCGTCGTGCGTCCGTCGTTCTCGATCTTGCCGCGGTCCAGCACCAGCTCGATCCGCGACCTCCCGAACGGCACCTGCCAGGCCAGGCGGCGGAAGTCGGTGGTGAAGATCGCCTGCAGTCGAGGCAGCGCCTCGTCGAGGATGGCACGGAATTTCGGTGCGTCGACATGGCTGAAGTCGAACTGACCGGGTTTGGCCCGGGCTTCCCACTCGTCGCGCAGCGCCAGGCCGCCGCTGACGGTGGCCGCCGACTTGACGGTGAGCAGCCACTGGCGGCCCTTCTTGCGGAAGCGCAGGCCGATCCGGCGTGCATTCAGGTCGAGCGCAGGAGTGTCGTAATAGGTGTTGAGCAAGTGCTGGCCCTGCGGCTGGATGCCGGCCAGGAGCGGGTGGGCGGATAGCCGCTGCGCCGTCTGCGGGGTCAGCTGAAGCTTCAGTTCGATTTCGGTTGCCATGGATTTGCCGGATGAAAATGAAGGGACGATCTGCGAATGATGCCTGCCAGACGCTGCCGCCGAACCGGCAGGCAGATCCCGCAGGCCGCGAATTTACCGAAAAAATGTTGCGGCGAGGTGACCGGGTAGCGTCGATTGTGCAACGTTATCAATGATCCGTGCCAACTTTTTCACATGTGGCGGGACGGCCTCTCGCTATAATCCGCCGAAATCCATTCACCAAGCGCCCGCCAATGAGAACCAAGAGAATCCTGTCCACCCTGCTGTTGGCCGCCTTTCCGCTCACCGGACTGGCCGCCGGGCCCGCTGCGCCGGAAGGTGACGCGAGCTTCGTGCAACTGCGTGATGTCGCCCAGAAGGCGATCGTCAATAACCCCGAAGTCAATGCCAAGTACCACAACTTCAGGGCTTCGGTCGAGGAGGTCGGCGTCGCCTTCGGCGGCTACCTGCCGCGCGTCGATGTGGTGGCCGGGGCCGGCCGCGAATACATCAAGGAGCCGGTGTTCAGCGGTTCGAAAACCTACAACGAGGGTTACTACAATCGCACCGGCTGGCTGGTCAGCCTCAACCAGATGCTGTTCGACGGCTTCGCCACGCGCAACGAAGTCAAGCGCCTGAACAAGGCCCAGCTGGTGCGCTACTACGAGCTGCTCGAGGCGATCGACAATGTCGCCCTCGAAGCGGGCCGCGCCTACCTCGACGTGCTGCGCTACCGCTTCCTCGTCGATCTCGCCGAAGACAACTACGTCCAGCACCGCGCCACCTTTGAACAGCTGCTGCGCCGCACCCAGTCCGGCGTCGGCCGCCGCGTCGATCTCGAACAGGCGGCCAGCCGCTTGGCGCTCGCCGAGGTCAACCTGACCATCGAGACGGCCAACCTGCATGACGTCACCGCGCGTCACCAGCGCATCGTGAACGAGGCTCCCCGGCGCGTCGCTTTCCCGCCGGCGCTGATCGGCCGGGCGATGCCGGCCAGCCAGAAGGCGGCGCTGGAAAAGATGTTCAAGGAGAACCCGGCCGTCCTGGCCGCCCAGGAGAACATCGAGGCGGCCGAATACGACATCGCCGTGCGCCGCGCCGCCTACTTTCCCCGCGTCGATTTCCGGGCGCGCGCCGACAACTCCGAGAACACGCTGAACGTCATCGGCGACCGCGTCAACAACGTGGCCGAGGTGGTGGTGACCTACAACCTGTTCAACGGCGGTTCGGACCGCGCCCGCGAACGGCAATACACGGAGCGCCGCAACCTCGCCGTCGACCTGCGCGAAAAGGCCTGCCGCGACACCCGGCAGACGGTTTCGATCGCCTACAACGACGCCCAGCGCCTGCGCGACCAGGTATCGTTTCTCAACCTTCAGGTCAGCCTCGTCGAAAAGACCCGCGACGCTTACCGCGACCAGTTCAACGTCGGCCAGCGCACCCTGCTCGACCTCCTGGATACCGAGAACGAACTCCTCTCCGCCAGGCGCGCGGCGGTCAATGCCGACACCGACCTGACCCTGGCCTATCTCCGCACCTATGCCGGCATGGGCGTTCTCAGCGATGTCCTCGGGCTCAAGCGGAGCGAGCTCGAAGCGCCCGATCCGGACGATCTGTCGACGGTCGCGGCCAGCGAATCCTGCGTGGCCGAACCGGTCAGGGCGACCGCCATCGACCGCGATGCGCTCAATGCGCGGGCGCTTGCCCTGCTCGACAGCAACCGCCCCGGCTTCGCGGCATCGGGCCCGTCCGTCGTGACGCCGCAGGTTGCGCCGATCCCGCAAAGCGGCCTCGATGCCGCGAGCGGCCCGCAGGCCGAGGTTGCCAACCAGATCAAGATCTGGGCGGCACTCGTCGCCCGCAAGGACTTTGCCGGCTACGAGAAGCTCTACGCACCCGACTTCGCGCCGGACGGCGGCATCAGCCGCGGCGAATGGGCGGCGCGCCAGAAGGAACGCTTCGCGCAGGCCGGCAACGTGCCGGCCGGAGTGCACAACCTGAAGGTTCGCGTCACCGGGCTCGATCGGGCGACGGCGGAATTCACGCAGGACGCCAATGACGACCTGCACCGCGAGACGACCCGCAAGACGCTCGATTTCGTCAAGGTCGGCGCCGGCTGGCTGATCAGCCGCGAAAAGTCGGCGCCGGCGGTCAAGAAATGAAAAGGCCGATCATGACTACCTTACGCCAGATCATGCACAGACTTTCCGCGGCCACGCCGTTGCTCGCGGCCTTGCTGTTCGCGGCCAACCCGGCGGCGGCGCAGGCCGGCGCGGGCGCCGGCCAGACGCTGGGCCGGATCGCCGGCGAGCGGGTGATCTACCTCGGGCATCGCGAAGCCGCCAGGCCCTTCTCCTATGTCATTCCCGCCGCCGAGGTCAACGGGCGCGACTCCTTTGCCGGGTATTCCTGGGATATCTGCCTGAAAGTCGTCGACGCCCTGGAAAAAAGGATCGGCCAGAAGATCGAGGTGCGACCGGTGACGATGCCGGCCAATACGCGGATCATGATGGTCAAGGTCGGCATCGCCACGATGGACTGCGGGTCGACGACCAACACCGTCGCCCGTCAGAAGCTGGTGGCGTTCAGCAATACCTTCTACGTTGCCGACGTCAGGATCATGGTCAACAAGGACAAGGGCATTCGCTCGCTCGGCGACCTCAACGGCAGGCGCGTGGTCACCACGCTGGGGACCACCGCCGACCGCCTGATCAAGCAGCAGGCCTTTGCCCGCAACCTCAATATCGATTACGTGGCCGGGAACAGCCATGCCGAATCGATGGCGCTGATGAACGCGGGCAAGGCGGACGCCTACGTCGGCGACGATGCGATCATCGCGGCGCAACGCGCGGGGTCTCCGCTCAGGGACAGATTTGCGTTCCTCGACGAGACGCTGGCGAGCGAGCCCTACGGACTGGTCCTGCCGCGCGACGATCCGCAGTTCAAGAAGTTCGTCGACGAAGTGCTGGTTGACCTGATGCGGAGTGGCGAACTGGCCAGGCTCTACGACAAGTGGTTCATGAACCCGATTCCGCCGGATGGCATCAACCTGCAGATGCCGATGTCGGAAAAGCTCAAGGCGGCGATCGCCAACCCGAACGACAAGCCGGTGAACTAGCGGAAGTTGCGCAAGAAGAAAAGGCCATGCGGCGGTGCATGGCCTTTTTTCTGGCGGGGGAACGCTTCAGGCGCCGAGTTTCGGGTTGAGCGTGTAGGTGCCGGTCAGGCTCGCCTCGGCCAGCACATGGCCGGCGATCGCGGCGCGCACTTCCGGGCCGCCGAACTTGCCGGCGAGCGGCAGCTGCTCGACGTCCAGCGCGTAGACGGTGAATACGTAGTGGTGAATGATCTCGTCGTTCCACGGCGGGCAGGGGCCGTCGTAGCCGTGGTAGTCGCCGCGCATGTCGTTGTCGCCGGCGAACCAGTCGGTGAAGTTGTTGACGCCCTGGCGCGCGCCGTGGGCGGCCTGCGGGCCGGGCTTGCCGCGTGGTGTGACGTCGTCCGAGAATTCGCCCTCGTGGACGGCGTTGACCGCGGCAGGCAGGTCGATCAGCACCCAGTGGAAGAAATCGACGCGCGGCAGCGAGGCGGGAACGCTGCGCCCCTCCTGATTGACGTCGTCGCCCTTGCTCGGCACGTCGGGATCGTGGCAGATGATCGCGAACGAGCGGGTGCCGGCGGGGACGTCGGACCATGCCAGTTGCGGGTTGAGGTTCTTGCCCAGGCAGACGTGGTGATCGGCGTCGGGAATGCAGAAGGCGAGGGCGCCGGGGATTTTCTGCCCGTCGGCAAGGCTGGTGCTGGTCAGTTTCATCGAATGGTTCTCCTCCGGTTAGGCGGCGCGCCGCTTGAAGTCGCTCAGGCGAAAGCCGAGAACCCATAGTGTAGCGAAATAGGCGATCACGCCAAGCCCCACCAGCAGACCGAGGCGGATCAGCCGCTCGGGCAGCGGATAGGCGAGCCACGCCGCGTCGCCGCCGCTGGCCAGCCACAGCGCGCCGCCCATGATCGCGAGCGCCGCCAGCAGCTTGAGCGAGAAGGCCATCCAGCCGGGTTGCGGATGATAGACGTCGTGCCGGCGCAGGCCGCGATAGAGCAGCGCGGCGTTGAGGCAGGCGGCCAGGCCGATCGACAGCGCCAGCCCGGCGTGCTGCAGCCAGCCGATGAAGGCGAGGTTCATCGCCTGCGTGGCGACGAGCGTGATCAACCCGATCTTTACCGGGGTCCTGACGTTCTGGCGGGCGTAGAAGCCCGGCGCCAGCACCTTGACCAGGATCAGTCCGACCAGGCCGATGCTGTAGGCGACCAGCGCCTGGCGAGTCTGGAAGACGTCGTCGCCGGTAAAGGCGCCGTGGTGGAACAGTGTCGCGATCAGGGGCACGGCGAGTACGGCGAGCGCCAGCGCGGCCGGGGCGGCGAGCAGCAGGGTCAGGCGCAGGCCCCAGTCGAGCAGGTTCGAGTATTCACGCTGGTTGGCGCTGGCGTGGTACCTCGAGAGCGACGGCAGCAGGATGGTGCCGAGGGCGGCGCCGAGCATGCCGGAGGGAAATTCCATCAGGCGGTCGGCGTAGTAGAGCCAGGAGACGCTGCCGGTCTTCAGGAACGAGGCGAAGATGGTGTTGATCAACAGGCTGATCTGCGACACCGAAACGCCGAGCACTGCCGGCCCCATCAGGGTCAGGATGCGGCGCACGCCGGGATCCTGCCAGGCGGCCCGCCAGTTCAGCGACGGGCGCGGCAGCATGGCGACGCGGCGCAGCGCCGGAATCTGGACCGCCAGTTGAACCACGCCGCCGAGGAAGACCGCCCAGGCCAGCGCGAGAACGGGCGGGTCGAAGTACGGCGCGGCGAACAGCGCCATGACGATGAAGACGACGTTGAGCAACACCGGCGTAAACGCCGGCAGCGCGAAGCGGCTCATGGTGTTGAGGATGCCGCCGGCGAGCGCGACCAGCGACATGAAGAAAATGTAGGGAAAGGTGATGCGGGTCAGCTGGATGGTCAGTTCGAACTTGCCGGCATCGGCGGCGAAGCCCGGCGCCGAGATCCAGACGAGCAGCGGCGCCGCGGCGACGCCGATGGCGGTAACCGCGAACAGGACCAGGGCGAGAATGCTGGTGACATGGTCGATCAGCAGCAGTGTTTCCGGCTCGCCGCGCTGGTTCTTGTATTCGCCAAGAATCGGCACGAAGGCTTGCGAAAAGGCCCCTTCGGCGAACATCCGGCGCAGCAGGTTGGGCAGCTTGAAGGCGACGAAGAAGGCATCGGTGGCTAGGCCGGCGCCAAAGGTGCGGGCGACGACGAAATCGCGAACGAACCCGAGAATTCGCGAGAGCAGCGTCATGCTGCTGACCGTCGCCAGGGCGCGGAGAAGATTCATGGATTGCCGGCGTTGCCTGAAAGCGCTTGCGAAAGATATAATTCTACGCTGAGCCGCTGCAGTAGCTCAGTTGGTAGAGCAACTGATTCGTAATCAGTAGGTCGGAGGTTCGATTCCTCTCTGCAGCACCACCCCAATTTCTCCTGTCTTTTGTTGAAGTCCCGGATTGCAGTCATTCCTGACGTTCCGGGATTTTTTTCGCCGGCGGATTGCAGGGTGGCGGATGGGCGGCGGGCGGGCAAGGATCGTTGCCTGCGGAGGGGATCGGCAAATGAACGGGAACTACGAGGAGAACCAGCCCGCCCGCGGCGAAATCGATGCGCTTGCCGCACCGCTGGTGATCGAATTCGGGACGGCGTGGTGCGGCCACTGTATGGCGGCGCAGCCGCTGATCGCAAGCGTCTTGCGCGATTATCCGGCGCTGCGCCACCTCAAGGTCGAGGACGGGCCCGGACGTCCGTTGGGCCGTTCGTTTCGCGTCAAGTTGTGGCCGACGCTGATCTTCATGGCGCACGGCCGTGAAGTGGCGCGCCTGGTCCGGCCGGGAGACGCGGGGGAAATCCGCGCTGCGCTGCGGCAGATCGCCGGTGCGTGAGGATGCGCCGCGGCGAATGACCAGCGAATCGATGCAGGAAAGCCGCCAGGCGCTGCCGGCCGCTCGCGGTGGTGGTCAGGAATCGGCGGCGGCGCTCAGCGTTCCTGCCACTTCATCGCCGCCATCGAACCGGCAACGATGCCGGCGACGCTGATGCACGAACCCAGGGAGAGTGTCGAGATGCCGCTCAGGCCCTGGCCGATCGTGCAGCCCATGGCCAGCACGCCGCCGCAGCCCATGAGGATGCCGCCCAGGAGTTGATTGCGCAGATCCTCGAGAGAGGCGAATCCCTCCCAATGGAACCGGCGGGAGGTGACGGCATGGATGAACGAACCGAGGACGACGCCGGCCGCGGTGGCGATGCCGAAGGTCATACGCAGCGACTGGTCGGTCCACAGCATCAGCAACTCCAGGCTGTAGGCGGCCGGCGCGACAAAGCTCAGGGACTCGATGGTCCGGGAGTTGGTTGCGAAATAGGTCATCTCCAGCGTGTCGGCATCCTCGGCAAAGCCGATGTGACCCGAAAGGTACCAGCCGGCCGTGACCAGCAAACCGAGAATCGCGCCGCCGGCCATTTGTTCGCCACTGACGCGGAAATCCTTGTCCTTGAGCACGAAGATCAGCAGCGCGACGACCACGGCGCCGGTTGCGGCAAGCAATGCCGAATTTGCCGGCATTCCGGTGAGCCTGGCCAGGAGTTCGGCGAGACTCTGGCTGCGCAGGCCGAGGCTCGCGAGGTCGAGGGCGACGGGGTCGAGGTAGCTTGCGCGCCACTGGCCGAACAGGCCCTTGATCGTCATGTAGGCCGAGATGGCGAGGAAGACCAGCACGACGAGCGAGCGCACGCTGCCACCGCCCAGGCGCAGCAGATTCTTGTTGGCGCAGCCGCCGGCGATGGTCATGCCGATGCCGAACAGCGTGCCGCCGAGCAGCATCGACAGCCAGGGCAGCAGCGGCCGCTGGTAGAACGACCTGGTCAGGTCGATCAGGTCGAAGTAGTGGAGCAGGTTGGCGCCGGTCATGGCGACGGCCATGGCCAGCAGCCACATGCGCGCGCGGCCCCAGTGCTCCATGTTGATCACGTCGGAGATGGCGCCCATGATGCAGAAATTGGTCCTCGCGGCGACAAAGCCGAGAACCAGCCCCAACGCGAAGCCGCCCCAGACGACCCGGGCGGCCAGATTTACGGACTCATCCATGCCACCCCTCTTGCGAACCTGGATCGGAAGTTGAAGTCGAGTTCGGCAAGTATCTCCGGGGAATGGATGGACAGTCAATCGTCATCGTCCGCCGGGACGCTCCGCCGGCGGGATGGCATGAGAGCCCGTGGCGCGGGCGCCGTCAGGCGTTGCCGGTGATCGCGTGCAGCTTGGCGAAGGCGAACAGCTCGAGGCGGCTGGACAAGCCGAGCTTGCCGTAGATCGAGTTGAGGTGATTGCGCAGCGTGTTTTCGCTGATGTTGAGGCGTTCGGCGATCAGCCTGCCGCCGGCCGAGGCATCCCGGGTGATCTCGGCGATCGTCTGTCGCTCGCGCCTGGTCAGGCTGGCAATCCGGATCTGGTCGGGGGTCTCGTACTCGGCCTTCCGCCGTTGGGCGAGATGGAAGAAGATCCGGCCGGTTGCGGCGCCGTCGATCCAGAATTCGCCCTCATCGATCTTTATGATGGCCGTGAGCAGCGCTGCGACCGGCTCGCCCTTGGTCAGCACCCCGCGCGCGCCGGCCAGGATCGCCCCGTCGTGCACCGAGACGTCGCGCGAAGCGGTCAGCACGAGCACGCGCGCCGGCGACAGGGAGCACAGTTCGGCGATCGCATCGATCCCGATCTCGCCATCGAGGTCGACCACGATGACATTGACCGGCGTCTCGTAGATGATCCGCGCGGCGTCACCGCAGTTGACCGCCGTACCGGCCAGTTCGATTTCCGGACCCGTGCCCTGCACGAGTTTTTCGAGTCCCCAGAGTTCGATCGGGAGATCGCTGACCAGCATGACGCGGATCGGCCTGTCTTGATGATTTGTCATGATTGATTGCTGAAAGCATCCTGGATTTGAAAAGTGGTACATTTATACTATGATCCGTTTCGGAAATCTAGTAGATACTAAAAAAATGGGTGCTCGACATTCACCACGCGTTTCCGAACCGCGGGCTCCGGGTTAGAATTCCGGCGTGCGCCGCACAAGGGTGCGCCGCAGAGGGCGACGGGCGAGGCGCCGAGCCAAAATCGAACCGAACATTGGGAGAGCAGGGATGGAGATCGCGGGCAAGGTATTTCTGGTGACGGGCGCGGGTTCCGGGCTGGGGGCGGCGACGGTGCGGGCTTTGGCCGCGGCGGGCGCGAAGGTGGTTCTCGCCGACGTGAACCGCGAGGCGGGCGAGAATCTGGCGGCCGAACTCGGCGCCAGCGCCTGCTTCGTCGCAACCGATGTGGCCGA
Source organism: Pseudomonadota bacterium (assembly GCA_029778105.1). Taxonomy (GTDB): domain Bacteria; phylum Pseudomonadota; class Alphaproteobacteria; order Micropepsales; family Micropepsaceae; genus JADZAI01. The sequence continues at coordinate 11,545 of JAKOQZ010000250.1, forward strand.
CGAGGCGAGCGCCGTCAACGCCGTGAATACGGCAAATTCCGTTTTCGGCGGCCTGCACGGACTGGTCAACTGCGCCGGCGTGGCGCCGGGCGAAAAGGTGGTCGGTCGCGACGGGCCGCACAGGCTGGAAACCTTCGCGCGGACGATCAACATCAACCTGGTCGGTACCTTCAACATGATCCGCCTGGCGGCCGAGGCGATGATGAAGGGCGAGCCCGATGCCGGCGGCGAGCGCGGCGTGATCGTCAACACGGCGAGCGTCGCCGCCTTCGAGGGGCAACTCGGGCAGGCCGCCTATGCCGCGTCGAAGGGCGGAATCGTCGCCATGACGCTGCCGGTGGCCCGCGAACTGGCGAGGAGCGGGATCCGCTGCGTGACCATCGCCCCGGGGATCATGGAAACGCCGATGCTGCTCGGCATGGCGCCGGAAGTCCAGGAGTCGCTGGGCAGGATGGTGCCGTTCCCGTCACGCATGGGCAGGCCGGCGGAATTCGCCGCGCTGGTCAGGCACATCGCCGAAAATTCCTACCTGAACGGCGAGGTGATCCGCCTCGACGGCGCCATCCGCATGGGAAGCAAATAATCTATACTGCGGCTCCGCCTCCTGGACTGGAAAGGCGCTGCGGCGCCTTTTCTCGTTTGCATGTCTGAAGCTCCCTGTTATCACTGCGGTCAGCCGGTCCCGGATGATGTCGATCTGTCGGTCGCGGTGGGCGGAAAGGAGCGCCCGATGTGTTGCCACGGGTGCCAGGCGGTCGCCCGATCGATCGTCGCCAACGGCCTCGAGGATTATTACCGCAGCCGCGACGCGTTGCCCGAAGCGCCGCGCGAGGCGATGCCGGCGATCCTCGAGCAACTGGCGCTGTACGATCACGCCGAGTTCCAGAAGAGCTTCGTCAAGGCGCTGGGCGAAAGCGAGCGCGAAGCGACGCTGTTGCTCGAGGGCATCACCTGCGCCGCGTGCATCTGGCTCAACGAGCAGCAGGTCGGCAGGCTGCCGGGAGTCTCCGCCGTGGACATCAACTATGCGACGCGGCGCGCGCGCGTGCGCTGGGACGAGTCGCGGATCAGGCTCTCCGACATCCTGGGGGCGATCGCCGCCATCGGCTACCGCGCCTACCCGTACGACGCCGCGAAGAACGAGGAAATCTCGCGCAAGGAGCGGCGCGACGCCTTGTGGCGCCTGTGGGTGGCCGGCTTCGGCATGATGCAGGTGATGATGTACGCGTATCCGATGTACATCGCCGACGGTGACATGAGCGCCGATGTCGAGAGCATGATGCGCTGGGCCAGCCTGCTGCTGACGCTCCCGGTGGTCTTCTACTCCGCCGCCCCGTTCTTCCGCAATGCCTGGCGCGATCTCGGCCTGCGCCGGGTGGGCATGGACGTTCCGGTGGCCCTCGGCGTCGGCGCGGCGTTCGCCGCCAGTTGCTGGGCGACGCTGGCGCGGGCGGGGGAGGTCTATTTCGATTCGGTGACCATGTTCGTCTTCTTCCTGCTCGGCGGCCGCTATCTGGAAA
>JAKOQZ010000251.1 GCA_029778105.1 Pseudomonadota bacterium
CCCCCTCCCCGGACCGGCCGGCGGCGCCGGCGCCCCGTCCGCCCCCCGGGAGGTCCCCCCGGGTCGACTTGACACCCCGGTAGGGTGGGGCAATAATCCGCCGTTTTTCTTTTCCATCCCATTCCGGTCACCCCGGAGGAGCCCCGTATGAACCTGTCGAAGAAGCTCGGCCTGACGCTGGTCGCGGCCGCGCTGATCACCGCCTACGGTTGCGGCAAGAAGGAAGAACCGAAGAAGGCCGAAGCCCCGAAGGCCGAGGAGGCCGTCGTCGTCAAGATCGGCCACGCCGGCCCGCTGACCGGCGGGATCGCGCACCTCGGCAAGGACGACGAGAACGGCGCGCGCCTCGCGGTCGAGGAGGCGAATGCGAAGAAGCTCAGGATCGGCGGCAAGCTGGTCCGGTTCGAGCTGATGAGCGAGGACGACCAGGCCGACCCGAAGATGGGCCCGACGATCGCGCAGAAGTTCGTCGACGCGAAGGTCGCGGGCGTCGCGGGACACCTGAACTCGGGCGTCACGATCCCCGCCTCCGCCGTCTACAACCAGGCCGGCATCCCGATGATCTCCGGCTCGGCGACGAACCCGAAGCTCACCGAGCAAGGCTTCAAGAACGTCTTCCGCACGGTCGGCCGCGACGACCAGCAGGGCCCGGCCGTCGCGCAGTACCTCGCCTCGCAAAAGATCAAGAAGGTCGCGATCGCCGACGACGCGACCGCCTACGGCGAAGGCCTCGCGAACGAGGTCGAGAAGACGCTGAAGGCGGCCGGCGTCCAGGTCGTCGCGCGCGAGAAGACCAACGACAAGGCGACCGACTTCAAGGCGATCCTCACCAAGATCAAGGGCAAGAACCCGGACGCCGTGTTCTACGGCGGCATGGACGCCACCGGCGGCCCGATGATCAAGCAGGCCCGCGAGCTCGGCATCAAGGCGATGTTCAGCTTCGGCGACGGCGCCTGCACCGACGAGATGGCGAAGCTCGCCGGCGCGGCCGCGGAAGGCCTGATCTGCTCGCAGGCGGGCCTGCCTGCCTCGGCGGCCAGCAAGGAGTTCAACGACGCGTTCAAGGCCAAGTTCGGCGACGTGAAGCAGTACGCGCCGTTCTTCTACGACGCGGTCAACCTGATGATCGCCGCGATGCAGAAGGCCGATTCGACCGACCCGGCGAAGTACCTGCCCGAGTTGCAGAAGATCAGCTACAAGGGCGCGACCGGCACGATCGAGTTCGACGAGAAGGGCGACCGCAAGAACGCCGAGATCACGATCTTCACGCTGAAGAACGGCAAGGTCGAGCCGATCGCGGTCGTGCAGGGCGGCAAGAGCCTCGGCTTCGAGGAGTTCCTGAAGGCGGCGGCGCCCGCCCCGGCGGCGGCCCCGGCCACGCCTCCCGCGGCGCCGGCGACCCCGTCGGCTCCGGCCCCCGAAGCGCCCAAGAAGTAACCGGCGCTTCCGCAGCGCTAGAACGGCGCCCTCCGGGGCGCCGTTTTTTTTTGAGAGGGCAGGGCGGACGCAGTTGCCGAGGCTGCCCGCCGGCCGCACAATCGCGGCGCGTGACCGTCCACCCGCGCCGTTTTGCTTAGACCCGGCCCGGCGCCCGGCGCGCCGCCACCCGAATCGCCGCCGCCCCTGATCCCTGTCCGCCGACTCCTGACTCCTGACGCGTGGATACGTTCCTGCAGCAGCTCGTGAACGGCCTGACGCTCGGCAGCGTCTACGCGGTCGTCGCGCTGGGCTACACGATGGTCTACGGGATCATCCAGCTCATCAACTTCGCGCACGGCGAGGTCGTGATGATCGGGGCGCTCACCGCGTACTCGGTCATCGTCGCGCTCACCGGCGCGCAGGTGCCGATCCCGCCGGTGGCGATCGTGCTCATCGGCGCGCTGGTCGCGGTGCCGGTCTGCATGACGGTCGGCTACACGCTCGAGCGGACCGCCTACCGCCCGCTGCGCAAGGCGCCCCGCCTCGCGCCGCTGATCACCGCGATCGGCCTGTCGATCATCCTGCAGCACCTCGCGATGATCGTCTGGAGCCGCAACCCGCTGTCGTACCCGCAGATCATCCACACGGTGCCGCTCCACCTCACCGGCAACCCGAACGGCGCGACGATCACCAACGTCCAGATCGCGATCATCCTCGTGTCGGTCGCCATGATGGGCGGCCTCCTCGCGCTCGTCTACCGGACGAAGCTCGGCATCGCGATGCGCGCCGTCGCGCAGAACCAGCAGGTGGCGGGGCTCATGGGCATCGACATCAATCGCGTGATCTCGCTCACCTTCGTGATCGGCGCGGCGCTGGGCGCCGTCGCGGGCGTGATGGTGGGCAGCTACTACGGCATCGCGCACTACCAGATGGGCTTCATCCTGGGCCTCAAGGCGTTCTCGGCCGCGGTGCTGGGGGGCATCGGCAACCTGGGCGGCGCGATGCTCGGCGGGCTCCTGCTCGGC
>JAKOQZ010000252.1 GCA_029778105.1 Pseudomonadota bacterium
ATGATGGATGAGACGACGCCTGCGGTGCAGGCGCTGTCGCTGGATGAGGCGTTTCTGGACCTCACCGGAACGGAGCGGCTGCATCGCCGCCCGCCGGCCGTCACGCTTGCGGATCTGGCGCGGCGCGTCGACCGTGAGCTGGGCATCACCGTGTCGGTCGGCCTCAGCTACACCAAGTTCCTCGCCAAGTTTTCGTCGGAGTTCGACAAGCCCCGTGGCTTCGCGGTTCTCGGGCATGGGGATGCGCGGACGGTTCTGGCCGATCGCTCGCCGACGGTGATCTTCGGCGTCGGCAAGACCTTCGCCGCCAAGCTGGAGGCCGACGGCATCACGCGGCTGGGGCAGATCCAGCAGATGGAGGAGACCGAGCTGCTGAAGCGCTATGGCGCGATGGGCGGGCATGTCTGGCGTCTGGCGCGGGGCGAAGACTCGCGGCGGGTCGACCCGGACAGCGAGCATGTGGGCATGTCGGCGGAGACCACGTTCGAGAACGACATCGCGGATGTGAACGAGCTGGACCGGATTTTGTGGCCGCTGTGCGAGAAGGTGTCGGCGCGGGCGAAGAAGGCGGGAACGGGCGGCGCCACGATCCAGCTGAAGCTGAGGGCGGCGGACTTCCACATCCTGACGCGCCGCACCACGCTGCGCGGGCCCACGCAGCTGGCGGAGACCATCTATCGCACCGCCCACAAGCTGCTGCTCGCGACGGCCGACGGCAAGGCCAGGTACCGCCTGATCGGGGTCGGCCTCTCAAACCTGGCCGCCGCCGAAATCTGCGATCTCTTCGATCTGTTCGAGGCGGAGGAACGCAAGATCGTGGCCACCGAGCGGGCCATCGACAAGGTGCGCGAGAAATTCGGCAAGGATGCGATCGTGAAGGGCCGATCCTTCTAGGCCGGTTGCTGCTGGGTGATGCAGTGGATGCCGCCGCCGCCTTCCACGATGGGCAACGCATCGACCTGGACGATCTCGCGGTCCGGGTAGACGTCGGCGAGAATGGCCTTCGCCTCGTCGTCGGCCTTGTCGTCGAAGGCCGGCATGATGATGGCGCCGTTGCAGGCGTAGAAATTGATGTAGCTCATCTCCAGCCGCGTGCCGTCGTGACGGGTCTTGGCATCGTAGGGCAGCGGCAGTTCGACGACCTCGAACTTTTCGCCCTGGGCCGAGCGGGCCTCGTGCAGGCGGACGAGATTGTCGGACATGGCGGGATAGTTGGCGTCGGACTTGTCGCGCGGCACGGCGAGGAGCACCCGGCCGCCAGGCGCGAAACAGGCGATGTTGTCGACATGGCCGTCGGTCTCGTCGTCCTTGAGGCCGTTGCCCAACCAGACGATGCGCAGCGCACCCAGATAGAGCGCAAGCCGCGCCTCGATCTGCTGGCGCGTGAGCTCGGGATTGCGGTTCTCGTTGAGGAGGCATTGTTCGGTGACGAGCAGCGTGCCGGCGCCATCGACGTGCAGCGCCCCGCCCTCCACCGTCAGCGGTCCCTGATAGACCTTGAGGTCCATGGATTTGAGGATGCGGGTCGCGATGGTCGCATCGTTGTCGTAGGGCGTATATTTCGTGCCCCAGGCATTGAAGCGCCACTGGATGCCGGCGCGGCCGCCCTCGCCGTCGATGAGGAAAGTGGGGCCGCTGTCGCGCGCCCAGCTGTCGTCGATGAGCCCTTCAAAGAGCTGGATGCCGGCGCCGAGCGCGAGCTGCGCCTCGGCGCGGTCCTGCGGGCGGACGACCATGGTGACGGGTTCGAACCGGGAAATGGTGCGGGCGACGTCGCGATAGGCGAGCCGCGCCGCCGTCATTGCGTCGGGATTGCCCCACGGGCCGACACGGCAGGGCCACTGCATCCAGGTGCGGGCATGCCGCGACCATTCGGCCGGCATGAAGAACCTGTCGCGAACCGGGCATTCATCTTCGGCGTCGAGCGTCTGCATGAGGCTTTACGTCTTCCAAGCGTTCGGCGGCTCGCCTAAATCTAGGGTCCGCATCAGGGCACATCCAGCAAGGGACATAACATGGCCGGCAAGATCGACGCGAAGCTGAAAGAACTCGGCATCGAGCTGCCCTCGCCGCCCGCGCCGGTCGCGAGCTACGTGCCGAATGTCCGCACGGGCAATCTGGTCTTTATCTCCGGCCAGGTGCCGATGGGACCTAAGGGCCTGGAATATGTCGGCATCGTCGGCAAGGACTACACGACGGCCGAAGCCGCGCAGGCAGCGCGCCTCTGCGCCATCAACCTGCTGGCGCAGGTGAAGGCCGCGGTCGGCGGCGATCTGGACAAGGTGAAGCGCTGCGTGAAGGTGATCGGCTTCGTGAATGCGGTGCCGGGCTACGCCGAGCATCCCGAGGTCATCAACGGCGCCTCCAACCTGTTCGTGGAGGTTCTGGGCGAAGCCGGGCGTCATGCGCGGTCCGCCGTCGGCGCTGGGTCGCTGCCCCGCAATGTCGCGGTCGAGGTCGAAGCGACGTTCGAGGTCGAGTGACGGCCGAACTGAAGGTTCTGCGGTCCATCGGCGATGTCGCCGCGCATGACTGGGATGCGCTGGCGAACCCGCCGGAGCAGCCGTTCAACCCGTTCATCGCGCACGGCTTCCTGAAGGCGCTGGAGGACAGCGGGTCGGCCACGACACGCACGGGCTGGCAGCCGGTCCATCTGGCGCTGATGCAGGGCGATGCCCTGATCGGCGCGGCCCCGGCCTATGCCAAGACGCACAGCCAGGGCGAATATGTCTTCGATTACGGCTGGGCCGACGCGTTCGAGCGGGCGGGCGGCAGCTATTACCCCAAGCTGCAGATCAGCGCGCCCTTCACGCCGGCGACCGGGCCGCGCCTGCTGGCGCGCGACGACGACACACGGCGCGGACTGCTGGGCGCGGCGGAGGCGCTGGCGCGATCGAACCAGCTTTCGTCGGTCCACATCACATTCCAGAGCGAAGCGGAATGGAGACTGTGCGCGGAGGCCGGGTGGCTGTCGCGCATGGACCGGCAGTTCCACTGGACGGATAAGGGCTATGGCGATTTCGCCGGGTTCCTGGCGAGCCTCAATTCCGACAAGCGCAAGAATCTGCGGAAAGAGCGGCTGAAGGCGCTGGAGAGCGGGATCGAGATCGAATGGGTCACCGGGCGCGACCTGACCGAGGCGCACTGGGACGCGTTCTTCGCGTTCTATATGGATACCGGCGGGCGGAAATGGGGTTCGCCCTATCTCACCCGGCGCTTTTTCAGCCTGGTGTCGGCGGCGATGGCCGAGCGCATCCTGCTGGTGATGGCGAAGCGCGAGGGGCGCTATATCGCCGGGGCGCTCAACTTCATCGGCGGCGACACGCTGTATGGCCGCAACTGGGGCGCCATCGAGCACCACCCGTTCCTGCATTTCGAGGTCTGCTATTATCAGGCCATCGACTTCGCGCTGGCCAGGGGGCTGAAGCGCGTGGAGGCCGGGGCGCAGGGCGAGCACAAGCTGCTGCGCGGCTATGAGCCGACCCCCACCTATTCCTCGCACTACATCACCCATCCGGGCCTCAGACAGGCGGTGAGCAACTACCTGACGCGCGAGCGCGAGGCCATCGCGGCGGATATCGAGGCGCTGAGCGAGCACGGCCCTTACAGGAAGGCCTGAGACGGGGTGGGGTTGTTTCAGGATTTTTCACCCCCCTCCCCCCTCCTCCTCCCCATTCGTTGGCATTCGTTTGTCGGTTTTCGCGAAGCCGGGCGCGCATTGAACGTCGGAAAACGTATTCGTTTGTCGCTGAAGCGCACGCCGCCGGCCCGGATTGCGAATTGAATGTTGAAAAAACGCATTCGTTTGTCGCTGAAGCGATGGCCCGCCCTGCTGCCTTGCCCGCGATCACGCACAGCCCTCCTGCCGCCGCGCAGGCCTACCCTCGCGCTCGATGATAGGAATATAGGCCGTCACCCGCCGGGCGCAAGAGGATGAGGATTATTTTCCGCACCCGTGAGGCGCGTACGGTCCGCTACCGTGGACCATGACCATGGGCGGTCTAGGCGACCTCGTGGAGCCAGACGTAGCGGGTGCCGTCGCCCGGGCGGCCGAGATAGAGGTCGCGCAGGATCTCGGCGCTGTCGGCGAGGCGCGGCCCGGGACGATTGAAATAGGCATTGCCGTCGGCGATGGCGACGCGGCGGTTGCGTACCGCGGGAATGCCGGCCCAGCCGGGCAAGGATTCCAGGATGTCGCGCTCTTTCAGCGTGGTGGCGATGTCATACCCGCAGGGCGCGACGACAAGAATGTCGGGCGCGGCCCCGGCGAGCGCATCCGGCGGGCGGCTGAACGTGTGCCGGCCTTTGTCGCCCAGCACGGAGAGGCCGCCGGTGACCTCGATCAGTTCCGGCGTCCACAGGCCCGGCCCCATCAGCGGATCGATCCATTCCAGGAACACGACGCGGGGCGGCGCGGGCAGTTTCGCGGGACGCTCGATCCACAGCTGCATCGCGGCGACGACGGGATCGGGGTCGCGGTTCAGGGCGGCGGCGACGCGGCGGACATCCTGATAGGCATCGGCCAGCGAGGCGGGCTTGAGCGAGACGATGGCGGGGCGCGACGGCAGGACGGCGCAGACCGCCTCCTCCACCTGCGCGAGGCTGGCGGCGCAGACCTCGCACTGGTCCTGCGTGACGATGACGTCGGGCGCCAGAGCGGCCAGGAGGTCGAGATCGACCTCATAGACCGCGATGCCGTCGGTGAAGGCGCGGTTGACCGCCTCGTCGATCGCCCGGCTGCCGCCGGTGAGCGGCAGGCGCGGACGGGTCAGCGCCGGCAGATCCGTGACGCCGGTCGGGAAGTCGCATTCATGGCTGCGCCCCACCAGTTGATCGCGCGCGCCGAGGGCGCATACGATTTCGGTGGCGCTGGGAATGAGTGAAACAATGCGCATGACGACCCGGAGTTGAAAGGCCGCAATGACTTACGACACCAACAATATTTTCGCACGGATTCTGCGCGGCGAACTGCCCTGTCACAAGGTGTATGAGGACGAGCATACGCTCGCCTTCATGGACGTGATGCCCCAGGCGCCAGGCCACA
>JAKOQZ010000253.1 GCA_029778105.1 Pseudomonadota bacterium
CGCGCTTCAGGCGACGCAGGCCGGCAATCAGATCCTCGCCCTGCAATCGCAGCAGCTCTCCGATCTCGTGGCGCTGCTCGCCTCCAACGGCCGGGCCAGCGCGCTCACCGAGGCCGAACGCACCGCGGCGGCCGAACAGGGCCGCGAGCAGCGTCGCCGCTTCCTGACGCCGAGCTCGGGCTACCAGCCCGGCAACGCCCAGATGTTCAACAGCGGCAAATAAGGCCGGAAAGGAGGAAGCTCATGGACGGCAAGATGCTGGCCCGGCTGGGCGCTATCGTATTCGTCGCGGTCGCCGTCACGGCAACCGCGATCGAAATGACCCGCAAGCAGGACGCGCCGGCATCGCCGTCGGCGCGTCAGCTTCAGCCCGAAGGCGATCCGCTGCGCGAGAGCCAGCGCCGGTGCCAGCAGCTTGGCCAACAGGCCGCGAGCGATCCCGAATGCCTGCGCGTCTGGGCCGAGACCCGCGACCGCTTCCTCGGCCACGCGCCGGCGCCGGTCGCCCCGGCGGCGCCCGCCACCGCGGAAGGGCGGTGAGCCATGGGCGGCGCAGGCGTCATCGACAATTTCCTCGGCGTATTCACCAAATACATCGACTCCGGCTTCGGCCTTCTCTCCGGCGAAGTGGCGTTCATTGCGACCACGCTGATCGTGATCGACGTGACGCTCGCCGCCCTATTCTGGAGCTGGGCCGGCGATGACGACATCATCGCGAGGTTGGTGAAGAAGACGCTGTTCGTCGGCGTCTTCGCCTATCTCATCGGCAACTGGAACAATCTCGCCAAGATCATTTTCGACAGCTTCGCCGGCCTCGGCCTCAAGGCGAGCGGGACCGGGTTTTCGACCGCCGACCTGATGCGCCCGGGCAAGGTCGCGCAAACCGGTCTCGATGCCGCCCGGCCACTCTTGGAGGCGATCTCGCCGCTGATGGGCTGGATCTCGGTGTTCGAGAACCTGATCCAGATCGTGTGCCTGCTGTTTGCCTGGGCGCTGGTGATCCTCGCCTTCTTCATCCTGGCGATCCAGCTCTTCGTCACACTGATCGAGTTCAAGCTGTCGACGCTCGCCGGATTCGTCCTCATTCCCTTCGGTCTCTTCGGCAAGACCGCCTTCATGGCCGAGCGCGTGCTTGGCAACGTCATTTCCAGCGGCATCAAGGTTCTGGTGCTCGCCGTCATCATCGGCATCGGCTCGACCCTCTTCGGCGAGTTCACCAAGGGCTTCGGCGGCACGACCCCGACCGTCGATGACGCCATGGCGATCGTGCTGGCCGCTCTCTCCTTGCTCGGCCTCGGCATCTTCGGCCCCGGCATCGCCAACGGCCTCGTCTCCGGCGGTCCGCAGCTCGGCGCGGGCGCGGCCGTGGGCACCGGCCTTGCCATGGGAGGTGCTGCCCTTGCCGCAGGCGGTGCGGCGGGTCTCGCCCTCAAAGGCGGATCGGCGGCGCTCTCCGGCGGAGCTGCCGTGGCACGCGGCGGCGCCACCGCGGCAGGCGGGGC
>JAKOQZ010000254.1 GCA_029778105.1 Pseudomonadota bacterium
AAAGTGGTACGTGAGCTGGGTTTAGAACGTCGTGAGACAGTTCGGTCCCTATCTGCCGTGGGTGTTCGAGACTTGAGAGGATTCGTCCCTAGTACGAGAGGACCGGGATGAACGCACCTCTGGTGGACCGGTCGTGGCGCCAGCCGCGCAGCCGGGTAGCTAAGTGCGGACGGAATAACCGCTGAAAGCATCTAAGCGGGAAATCCCCCTCAAAACCAGGTCTCGCCTTAGAACCGTGGAAGACCACCACGTTGATAGGCCGGGTGTGTACAGCCAGTAATGGCTTCAGCTTACCGGTCCTAATCGTTCGAGAGAGCTTGATCGCTTTCTCCGTCAGGAAACGCGAAGCACCCGTCAGGGTGTTCGCAAGAAAGCAAGCGCTCCAGATCCATCATCAAAACCAGATTGTTCGCGTCTTACGGCTTCACTTCAGGTGGCGAACACGCTCTCGCGTGCTTCGCTGAAATCCTGCGGTTCGCCGGACTGGCGGCCCATGCGGGGGCGTTCCACCCGATCCCATCCCGAACTCGGCCGTTAAATCCCCCAGCAGCAATGATACTGTGTCTTAAGGCACGGGAAAGTAGCCCGCCGCCAGTCCTGCTAACCGCACGAACAATCCCGTCCCGCCAAATCCAACCTCTCAACACACCGTATCTTCCCACCTTCCGCGGGGTGGAGCAGCCCGGTAGCTCGTCAGGCTCATAACCTGAAGGCCGCAGGTTCAAATCCTGCCCCCGCACCCAAGTAAAACAAAAGGCTCACCGCTCCAGCGGTGAGCCTTTTGCGTTCCAGACCTTCCGATCGAAACCTGCCGCCGCCGGCCTATTCGCCTCCTGTCGGTTCGTAAGCCTTGACGGCGCTGCGACGGCGCGGCGCTATGGCGCGCCACTGCGGCGTCAGACTGCAGGGAACGGGTCGAAGCACGGGAGAGACGAGTGGCAGGTGCAGTTACGAGCGGGCCAAGCGGCGCCGCATCGCGCGACTATTCAGGCGCGTACAAGGCCTACATCGTCGTCCTGCTGACTGCGCTGTACACAACCAATTACGCGGACCGCCAGCTCATCTCGGCCGTGATCGGCCTCATCAAAGCGGATTTTGGCCTGAACGACGGCCAGATGGGCATGCTCGGCGGCATCGCTTTCGCCATCTTCTACACGACATTCGGCATTCCCATCGCGATCCTTGCAGACCGCACCAGCCGCACGAAGATCATGGCCGTGGCGGCCGCGATGTGGTCGGGCTTCACCATGCTGTGCGGGCTGACGACTAATTTCTGGCAGCTTCTTCTGGCGCGAATCGGCGTCGGCATCGGCGAAGCCGGCGGCTCGCCACCGGCGCACTCCATCATTTCGGATCTGTATGAGCCGAAACAGCGCGCGACCGCGCTCGCGGTTTACGCGACAGGCGTGCCGTTCGGCGTGGCCCTGGCGCTGTTCGTCGGTGCGCCGATCGCCGTCGCGCATGGCTGGCAGGCCGCATTCATCTGGCTGGGCGTGCCCGGTCTGGTGCTTTCCGCCCTGCTGCTGCTGACCGTGCGCGAACCACGACGCGGGATGTCGGAAAGGCGGACGGAGTCCGCCGAAGCGGCGCAGACCCTGTCGGTCTGGCACATCCTCAAATTCATGCTGAGCCAGCCGGCGATGCGCCATGTCCTGACCGGCGCGACGATCGTGACCCTGGTCGGCTATGCGGGTGTCATGTGGAATCTGGAATTCCTCATCCGCTCGCACGGGCTCGGCCGCGTCGAGGCCAGCTATTACCTGGGCGTCGTCGCCATCATCGCCGGCGTGCTCGGCACGTTTCTCGGCGGTGCGTTGTCTGACTGGCTGGGAAAGCGCGATCCGCGCTGGAACAGCTGGATCGTCGCGCTCCTGTTCCTGATCGGCCTGCCGCCGGCGTTGCTCGCTTTCAGCACGCAGAGCTTCGCGACGCTGCAATGGCTGCTGCCGATCCCGGTCTTCGTTTCCGGCGCCTATCTGGCGCCCACGTTCGCGATGACGCAGAATCTCGTCGGCATCCGCATGCGCGCCATGGCGTCGGCCCTCCTGCTGTTCGCGATCAACCTGATCGGAATGGGCGTCGGGCCCTGGCTGGCAGGGGTTCTGTCCGACTATTTCAGCGCCGATTACGGCGTTCACGCGCTGCGTCACGCACTGTTCGTGCTCGCGTTCCTCAACATCTGTGGCATCGTCCACTACTTCCTCGCCGGCCGCAGCCTGATCGCAGGCTACGAACGGGCCGCGCGAAGCTGAGCGGCGTCAGGTTTTCACCAGCGTCGCTTCTGCATAGCGGGCGTGAAGGATCGTCAGGCCGCGCATCAGATGGAGGACAAGGAAGAACAGCACGAACCCGACCGCCATCATGACGCCCATGCCGAGCGGCGTGGATGAGAAGCGGTCGAGACCGGTATTACCGAACTGGATGAGGTTGCGGTCGAGGATCGCCTCGGCGAACGGCCCGGCGACGAGCGAAAGCGACAGCGCAAGCCCTGTGACGGTGATCGTGAAATAGGCGACGCCCAGCGGCAGCTGCAAAATCATGTAGAACATGGTCGACCAGGTGCGCCGATCGCGAAGCATGGCGCCGATGCGTGGCCACAACCCCTTGACGGTCTCGTCGGAGGGAAGGCGGCGCGGCATGCGCTTGCCGAGCAACAGTTCGACGATGCGGCCCTCGAGCAGCGCGATGACGCGCACCGAGGCGATGAAAAGCAGCGTGAACGGCACGCCGATGACCAGAATGGCGAGCCCGGCCGACAGCGAGAGGCCGACGACGACCCACACGAAATAGAGAATGCCCACCGGCAAGGCGACGAGGGCGTAAAGAAGGCCCCCATAGGCTCGCGGGTCGAGCGCCACGGCGAAGAACCCGCGCCGGCCTGTTCGTTCGCCGGCGTGCTGGCGGCGCTCGAAGCGCTGTTCGACGGCGCGGTATTCTGCGGCCACTTCTTCCGGGCGGCCGAAGGCGCGCGTGACGCGGGCGACGACCTCGGACTCCGGCTTGTAGGCGTCAAGCGCAACCTCCTCGCGGAGATAGTCCTCGGCGTCGCCCAGCGCGTCCTGGATCAGGGCGGGAGGGGCGCCTTCGAGCGCTGCGCGCAACAGGCGCAGATATTCATCGACCGTACGAGGCGCGTGCTGCGCCGCTATGGACTGGCTCATAGTGTCGCCGCCTCCCTCGGGGCCGCCGCCGCGCGGATCACGAGATGGGCTGCGCGCCAGCGCTCCTGCGCCTGCGCCAGCCACATCCGCCCCTGTGTCGCCATCGAATAGACGCGGCGCGGGATGCCTTCCCAGACGCTGCCGACGATGGCGCCCGCAAATTCAAGCTCGTGCAGCACGGCATAGAGCGTTGCGTGCTTGAACGGCAGGACAGGTTCTCCCGCTACGGCGGCCGCGCGGCTGATGCGGTTCAGCAACTCGCGCGCTGTCGCCGGCCCTTCCGTCGCCAGGCTGGCGAGCGCCGCGATCTGAGCCGCCTCCGCTTCAAAGCCGGCAAGATCGAAAAGCTGGGGCTGGGCGGGGAATCGCGGCATGGATCTCGTCTTTGATGACTTGAATTTGATCATGGGCTGGCGCGGAGTCTGTCATGCCCGTCACAGTTTCTGACGCGGAGCGGATGGTGGACTGGAAAACGCGGAAAGTCGCTCCTGGGCCTTCGGATCTGGCCGCTGCAGCCCGGCGGCTGCGCGGCGTGGCGGTCAGGACCCCGCTGGCGCCGGCGGCGTCGCTTTCGCGGGAAATGGGGCGGCCGGTCTTCGTCAAAGCCGAAGTGCTGCAGCGCACCGGATCGTTCAAGTTTCGCGGGGCCTATAACCGCATCGCCGCTCTGACCGATGAGGAGCGGGCGCGGGGCGTCGTGGCCTTTTCCAGCGGCAATCATGCGCAGGGCGTGGCGGCGGCCGCAGCGCAGTTCGGCTGCAGCGCAGCGATCGTGATGCCCTCGGATGCGCCCATCGGTAAGATCGCGGGAACCCGCTCGTTCGGAGCCGAGGTCGTTTTCTATGACCGCGAGCATGAAAGCCGCGAGACGATCGCAGCAGAGCTGGCGGAGACCCGGGGGGCTGTGCTGATCCCTTCCTTCGACGATCCTCATGTGATCGCCGGGCAGGCGACGGTAGGGCTGGAAATCGCGGAAGATGTCGCGGCGCGTGGCCTTGTGCTGGACGCGGTCGTGACGCCGGTGGGTGGCGGAGGTCTGGCGAGCGGGATCGCGCTGGCGCTTGAGGTCGCCGTTCCGGCGGCGCGGCTCTATGGCGCCGAGCCGGAGGGCTTCGACGATGCGGCCAGGTCATTCACGGCAGGCCGGATCGTCGGAAATACGCGCAAATCCGGCTCGGTGCAGGACGCCTTGCTGACTCCGGAGCTGTCGGACCTGACGTTCGGTATCCTGAAAAGCCGGATTTCCGGGATGGGGCAGGTGCCCGACGGGGCGGCCGAGGCGGCGGTGCGCTATGCCGCACGGGAATTCAAGCTGGTGGCGGAGCCGGGTGGCGCGGCAGGGTTGGCCGCTGTTCTGGCCGGCATCGTGCCCGAGGGGGCCGGGGCGGTGGCGATCGTGCTTTCGGGCGGCAACAGCTGACGCAACCGTCATCACACTTGCGGCGTTCTGACGCACTCCCGCTTGGGGCCCTGCCTTCCTATCGCCCGGAATCCCTATACAAATTCAGGCGGGACGTTGCGGCGCGCTGACCGATGCGCGCGCCCGTATTTGACGATTACAGGGAGACATCATGTTGAACTTCAAATCCCGGCTGGCGTCGGGCCTCGCAGCAGCCGCGCTGGCCGTTGGCCTTGCCTCGGCCCAGGGGATTCCCGGGCTGGGCCAGCCGCAGCCGAGCGCTCCGGCGAGCGTGCAGGTTCAGGTCCTCAACAGCCCGAGCAAGGGTTTCCAGATCGGTTATCCGACCGGCTGGCAGGTGATCACGGGCAGCAACGAGGTCGATTACGGCTTCATGTCGCCGGACCAGACGGCGTTCTGCGTTGTGGTGAGCGCGACCGTTCCGGAAATCGCAGGCGCCACGGACGAGCAGCTGCGTGCCGCGATGTCGGTGCCGCAGGGCGAAGAGTTCTGGACGAACGTCTTCTTCTCGCAGTTCCAGAACGTGAAGTACCTGCACGCGGGTGCGAACACTGGCCATCCCGGCGGCTGGCCGCTGCAGACCGTCATTGCGTCGGCGGATGTCGACGAAAACGGCACGCCGCTGAACTACACGTTCGCCGGCATCCTGACCCTGAAGGGCGGGATGATGTATCGCACCATGTGCTACACGCCGTCGGCCGGTTTCGAGCAGGCCAAGGCCCAGTTCTTCGCCGTCTTTGAATCCTTCAAGATCACGAAGTGATGCAAGCGCGCATGATCAGAAATTCAGGAGACAAGACCGTGAAGTCGAAGACCCTCACGCTTGCAGCGACCGCAATCGCCGCCGCTCTGGCCATGAGCGCCATGCCGGCACAGGCCGAACTTCCCAAGCTCGCCGGCGGTCCGGCGGCCGCGGCGCCAGCTGCGGGCCAGACGCTGACCCACGCCAACGGCTATTCCGTGACCGTTCCCTCGGACTGGGTGGTCGCGACGGATATCGAAGGCACGGATTTCATGATGGGCAACGCGGACCTGTCGATCATCTGCCAGACCTTCAGCGCGACCGGGCTCGACATGCAGGCCACCGACGAGCAGATCAAGGCCGAGCTGAGCACCGGCGATCTGGGTCAGGATTTCTATACCAAGCTGCTGTTCGACGGTGCGCCCGAGCTGGCCTATGTCAGCACCGGCCCGCAGCCCGATCACCCCGGCGGCTGGCCGTTCCAGCGCGCGATCGCGACGGCCAAGATCGATAATACGCCGCACACGGCCTATGCCTATGCGACGTTCAAGGCGAAGACGCTGTTCGCGGGCTATTGCTTCACCGAGAGCGCCAAGCTGGAGGCCGGCAAGGCCGCCATGGACAACGTGATCAACTCGATCCGCATCAACAAGTAGCGGCCGTCTGCAGCCGCCAATGCGAAAGGGGCGCCATCAGGCGCCCCTTTTTTCGTCGCGCGCCAACATGGCGCTGCGCCAGAGGCACAGGCCGATCAGATAGGCGCTGGTGATCCACCAGAGCGCGCGCATCGCATCCGTGTTCCAGTCGGGGCGCGCGATGAGCATGCCGCTCGCCGCCATCCACGCGGCAAGCGCCGTCAGCGTGACCGGCCGCAGCATGCGCACCCTGACCGGGTGGACGACCTTGAGGTTGGTGAAGGTGAGCGCGCCGAGCACGGCCGTGACGGCGGCGGCGGTCCACGGCGCGGCCGCCGTCGCCGCAAAGGCCGCAGCGATCAGATTCCAGACCGCCGGAAAGCCCCGGAAGTCGGCGCTGTCGGCCTTCATATCGCGCCGGGCGAATGTGTAAAGCGATGTGACGAGGACGAAAGCCGCGAGCGGTGCGGCGATTGCGGTCGGCCAGATGCCCGCCGACAGCATCCATGCGACCGGCGCGACCACATAGGTGAGATAGTCCACGACCAGGTCGAGGGCTGCGCCATCGATATTGGGGGTCGCCCGTTCGATCGACAGCGCGCGGGCCAAGGGGCCATCGATGCCGTCGATCACCAGCGCGATGCCCAGCCAGAGAAATGTCCCGGGCGTGTCGCCGCGAAATGCGGCTTCGAGAGCCAGGAACCCGAAAACCGCACCCGATGCCGTCAGCGCGTGAACGGCCCAGGCCGCAGCAGAGGCGCCGACCGAGCGGTCAGGGCCTGGCGGCATCGTGCGGTGCCTCGCAGGGGTAGGCTGCGGCCATGGCCTCAAGCACCAGCGTCTCGGGCGGTCCATCGAGAAGCGCGGGGCGCGACTTGCCCTGGGCGACGACCAGCCCGGCGACATCCACGAAGGAAATGAAGTCGGGCGGGCGGAAGCAGGGGCCGATGTCTTCCTCGGACGGGACACCGCTGAGCGCGCCCGCCATCCGGGCGTCGTAGGCCTGCTTGTAGGCGGTGAAATAGCCGAACAGCCAGCGGCGGCAGGGATCGTTGTCCGGGGCTTTCGAGCCGTCGGCCGTCGCGTCACGGAGGGTCTGGCAGGCGTTTGCGAGGCTGTGCCCGTCGGTCATCGTTTCTGCCCGAGCCGGCGCAGCAAGGAAGAGGGCGGTGAGGGCCAGGATGAGAGCGCGCATGCTGCGATGTTTCATCGCATGCGCGCCCCGGCGCAAGGGTGTCGCTCGACATTCCGGGCGAGAGACAGGGATAGTCGCGGGGAATTTTCAGGTCCGGGGACTGCGATGTTGGATGGATTGCGCCTATGGGGGCGACTGGGCGCCGCTGCCGGTCTGGCCCTGGCGCTTGTCGCGCCGTCCGAGGCGCGGTCGGCGACGCGGATGGTGCACGAGAACGGCTGGGCGGTGACCGCACCGAAAGGGTGGGACCCTTATCAGGGCGAAGCGGCGATGGGTGCGGACTTCCGGATGTTCGGGCCGCGCGACAGGTTCGCCTCATGCGCGTTCGACAGCCGGACCAATCTGGGTCTGGACATGACCAATGCGCAGATCAAGGCCACGATCGGGGCGGTTTCGCTGGGCAGTGAAGTGCTGTCGCGATTTCTGCTGTCGAGCGATCTGACGCCGGGGGAATTGTCAGACGCGGTGTTTTCCGAACCGACGCCGCAACCCGATCACGCAAGCGGCTGGCCGGTGCAGCGTGCCGAGTTCACCTATTATGACGGGGGCACCAAGGCCGCAGGGGGCACGGCCAGCAAAGGCTGGGCGATCATCACCTTCAAGAACGATACGGTCTTCGTCGGCTATTGCGGCGTGGACACGGAGACGGCCAGCAGCGTGGCTGCGGATGTGAATACGATCTTCAATTCGATCGAGCTGACGCGATAGAGCGCCCTTCGACTGCAATCGCGTGCCGGTCTGCCGACAGACATGGTGCGGCGCGACGGGACAGGGTTTATGCTGCCCGGCATGAACGTATCGTCTTCCAAGAGGATCGCCATCATCGGTGGCGGCGTGGCCGGGTTGGGCACCGCATGGCGGCTCGCGCAGGCCGGCGCGGCGGTCACCGTCTATGAGAGCGGGGCATTGCCGGCGCGCAGCGGTGCTGCGACCTGGGCATCGGGCGGTATGCTGTGCGCGCGGCTGGAAATGGGCCATGCCCCTGTGGCGCTGGCGGCCTTTGCATCAAGCGCGCGGGCGGCCTGGCCCGCCTTCGCCGCCGAGATCGAGCGCGCCAGCGGCGTATCGCCGGGCTTTGCGGAAACCGGAGCTCTGGTGACCGCATCGGGTCATGCACCCGGCGACGGCATCGTCGCTGTCGATGGCGACGAGGCCCGGCGTCTGGTGCCCGGCCTTTCGGCGCATATCCGCGCCGCGCTGTGGGCGGCCGAGGAGGCGCGTGCCGATCCGCGCTGGCTGGCGATAGGCCTGGCCCGAGCGGCGCAGGCGGCCGGTGCGCGTTTCGTCAAAGAGGTTCGCGTCAACCGCATCGTGGAGAACGCGGGGCGGGTGACGGGTGTGCTGACGAGCGCAGGCGTGCAGGCCGCCGATCATGTCGTTCTGGCCGCCGGTGCATGGAGCGGCGGTCTCCTGAAGGTCTCGAACCTGCCCGGGCCGCCGATACGGCCGGTGAAGGGGCAGATGCTGAGCCTCGCGGCCGATCCGCGCGCCATGCCCGTCAACCGGCTGATCTGGGCGGAGGGGGCTTACATCGTGCCGCACCATGACGGACGCGTGGTGATCGGCGCGACGCAGGAAGAGGCGGGCTTTGACGCCACCTTGAGCGAAGGCGCTCTGGAGGCTTTGCGGCAGGCCGCCGTTGCGACCCTGCCGGCTCTTGCCGGTCTGCCGGTCGCCGAACGCTTCTGCGGCTTTCGTCCGGCGACCGACGATGGCCTGCCGGCGTTGGGCGGGATCGGGCCGGAGGGGCTGACCCTGGCGAGCGGGCAGTTCCGGAACGGCATTCTCTTCGCGCCCCTGATCGCCGACGCGGCTGCGCTGCACGCGCTGGAAGGGAGGCTGCCGTCGATCGCGCGTCAGTTTTCGGCCGCGCGTTTTGCGGAGGCGGCATGAGCGGCCAGCGCGAGGCGGTGGTAGAGGGCGTCGCACGCATCTGCGCGCGCTTCGATGCCGCTTACTGGCGCAAGGCCGACGAGACAGCGGCGTTTCCCGAAGAGTTCGTCCGTGCACTGACCGATGCCGGATATCTGGGCATCGCCATGCCGCCCGATGTCGGCGGCGCGGGGCTGGGCGCCACGGAAGCCGCCGCGATGATGCAGGCGATCGCGCGTTCGGGCGCCGGGTTCAGCGGGGCGTCGGCGGTGCACATGAATATCTTTGCGCCGATGCCTATCGCTGTGTTCGGAACGCAGGCGCAAAAGCAGCGCTTCCTGCCGCCGCTGATCAAGGGCGAGGACCGGACCTGCTTCGCCGTCACCGAGCCGGATGCGGGATTGGAAACCGCACGGATCAAGACCCAGGCTGTGCGCGATGGCGACGGCTATGTGATCTCGGGCCGCAAGATCTGGACGTCGGCGGCGCAGCGCGCGACGCGGGCGCTCATCGTGGCGCGGACCTCGCCTTATGACGAAGCCAGACCGCTGGAGGGGCTGACGCTGTTCTATGCGCCGCTGACCCCGGCCCATGTGGAAATCCGCGAGATCCACAAGATGGGGCGCGCGGCGGTGGATTCGAACATGCTGTTCATCGATGGGTTGCGCGTCAGCGACGACGAGCGCATCGGCGCGGAAGGCGACGGCTTCAAGTGTCTGCTGCACGGACTCAATCCCGAACGCATCCTCATCGCCGCCGAGGCGGTGGGGTTGGGGCGCGCGGCGCTCTCGAAGGCTGCCGCCTATGCCAATGAGCGCGTCGTCTTCGGGCGCCCGATCGGGCAGAACCAGGCGATCCAGCATCCGCTGGCCAAAGCCTGGGCACAACTGGAGGCGGCGGACCTGATGGTCTTCAAGGCAGCTGCGCTTTACGACGCAGGCCTGCCCTGCGGCGTTGAGGCGAATGCGGCGAAATATCTGGCCGCCGAAGCTGCCTATGAGGCGTGCGAGACGGCGGTGATGGTCCATGGCGGGATGGGCTATGCCAAGGAATATGACGTCGAGCGCTATCTGCGCGAGGCGATGATCCCGCGCATCGCGCCGGTGAGCCGCGAACTGATCCTGTCGTTCATTGCGGAGAAGGCCCTGGGCCTTCCGAAATCCTACTGATGGACTTCCAGCTCGATCCCCAGCTTCGGCGCGACACGGTGTTCGTCTGCGCGATGCCGCGTTGTGACGTTCTGCTGATGGACGATGCGCGCTTCGCGTGGCTGGTCCTGGTGCCGCGGATGCCGGGATTGTCGGAGCTGTTCGACCTGGAGCCGGCCGACCAGAGCGCGGTGATGCGGGAGGCGGCCATCGCGGGGCGCACGCTGAAGAGCCTGACCGGAGCGACCAAGATCAATATCGGAGCGCTCGGCAATGTCGTGCGCCAGCTCCACATCCATGTCGTGGCCCGCAAGGAGAGTGACCCCGCCTGGCCCGGGCCTGTGTGGGGCTTCGGAACGCGCGAGCCATATATTTCCCGTTTCCGGGAGGGGATGCGCCTGAAACTGGCTGAAGCGCTGGGCGGACCCACCTAGTTGGCATAGCCCCTGCATCGCCCTCGGCGATGGGGGCCTTTCGATGATCGAGAAAGCGGGATCGAGCGTTGCGACGGTGGCATTCGCCATCGAGCGCGCCAGCGCCCGTACGGGCGCCGATTTCGACTATCTGATGAAGACTGCGGCGCGGGAATCCAGCCTGAATCCCGATGCAAAAGCAGGCACTTCGTCGGCGGCCGGGCTGTTCCAGTTCATCGACCAGACCTGGCTGGGCATGATCAAGGAGCACGGGGCCGAGCACGGCCTTGGCCAGTATGCCGACCAGATCAGCCAGACCAAGAGCGGGCGCTACGTCGTTGCCGATAGGCAGATTCGCCGGGAAATTCTTGCCCTGCGCTATGACCCCGAGATTTCGGCGACCATGGCGGGCGAGTTCACGCAGGACAGCGCCGACACGCTGCGCAAGTCGCTGGGCCGCGAGCCGTCCGGCGGCGAACTGTATGCCGCACACTTTCTCGGGCCGGGCGGCGCGCTGGAACTGATCAAGGCGGCGCAGTCGGGCGAGAGCAGCGCAGCGTCGATTTTCCCGGATGCCGCGCGCTCGAACCGCTCGATCTTCTACTCCAAGGGCGGCGCGCGCTCGGCAGCGGAAGTCCTGGCCGTTCTGGATGCCAAGCACCGCAACGCCGACATTCCCGATGCCGGGGAGGTGGCCGAGGGCCAGATGATGGCCAAGCTGCGCGGCACCGACAGCACCATGGACGATATTGTCGTCGGGCCTGAATACGCGCAGGTTCTGACCGGGCGGGCGGCGCTCGACGACGGTTCGTTCAATGAGGAGAGCGTCTATACGTTCGACTCGAGCTATCAGACGGCGGATCTGGGGCCGGGATTCTCGACGGGCGTTGCGCAGGGTGTGGTCACCCCGTTCATGGCCCAGCTTCTCGCCTCGCTCGACCCCATTCCCGACAAGGCGCGCGATACGCTGCTGCGGGCGGACCGCGACCTGCGCCGCACCGTCGATGCAGCCGCCTGACCGCTTGACCGCAAGCCGACGCAGCCCCAGTTTCCCGCGCCCCTAGGTCTCGTTTCCAGGCGTTTCATGCTGACGATCATTCGCATGTGGTGGCCGCTGCTCGCCGGCGTTCTGGCGATCCAGCTGGGAAACGGCCTGCTGTCGACCGCGATCGGGCTGCGCAGCGACGCGGCGGGGTTTTCGGCGGCGGAGCTCGCGCTGGTTATGAGCGGGCTGTATGCAGGACAAGTGGTGGCGTCGATCCTGGGGCCGCGCGCGATCGCCCGCACCGGGCACGTTCCGGCCTATGTCGGCTTCGCCGCGCTGGCCATTGTGTCGCCATTGGCGATTTTGCTGTCGGCGGACCCTGTGACCTGGGCGATCTCGCGCTTTGTCTTCGGTGCGGGGCTGGCCGGCATCTTCGTGGTCGTCGAAAGCTGGCTGAACGACCGTTCCGCGAACGCCATGCGCGGGCGGGTGTTCGCGGTCTACATTCTGGTGCAGCTTGCCGGACTGCTGGTGGCGCAGGCTTTCGTGCCGGCGCTGGCGGACAATCTGCCGCTGTCGATGACGATGGTCGCCGTGTTCGGCGCTCTCGCCGTTTTGCCTGTGGTGCTCGGCCGCACCGAGCGGCCGGCGCGACATCCATTTGCGTCGGCATCGTTCAGAGCGCTTCTGGCAGCCTCGCCCATCGGCGTCGTAGGCGCGGTCGTGTCGGGCTTCGTATGGGCCGTGGTGATGGCGATGTCGCCGGTCTATGCGCAGCGCGCCGGGTTCGATGCGGAAGGGGTCGCCCTGTTCGTTGCGGCGCTTGTGACGGGCGGCATCCTGCTGCAGCTGCCGATCGGCTGGATTTCCGACCTGCGCGACCGGCGCGTCGTGCTGGCCGGAATGGCGGGGCTCGCGGCGATGGCTGCTGGCGTCGGCGCGGCGGCGCATGGCCGCGACCCTTCGACGACGATTGCCGCAATCGCCTTGTTCGGGGGGCTGACCTTTCCGTTCTATACGGTGGCCGTCGCGCACGTGAACGACCGGATCGATGCCGCGCATCGCCTGCCGGCGAGCGGTGCGATGATCCTGCTGTTCGGCGTCGGTTCCGTGCTCGGCCCGATTGCGGCCTCCTCGGCGATGGAGGAAGCCGGCCCGCGAGGCTTCTTTCTGCTGCTGGCGGCGGTGACGGGCGGCCTGGCGCTTTACGCGCTCTACCGGATTGTCATCGCCCGCCCGCTAGCGGCGTAGAAGGCTCTTGAGACCGAGCCTCTGCATCAGGCTCTGCTTCTGCGGCGGCAGCTTGACGCGCAGCGCCAGCGGCCGGTCGATCACCGGCGCTTCCGGGGCTGGCTCATCCTCTTCCACCGCGATGGCCGGCGGCACATAGGCCGGCGCCGCTTCGCTGCGCTGCGGGCGCTTGCGGGGACGATCGATCATCCCGGCATGGAGCGGCGCGGCGTTCTCCAGTGCGCTCAGTTCTTCGCTGTCGGCCTGAACGTCCGCCGATGGGTCGAACTCCGCGTCGGCGTCGTGTTCGGGTTCGGCGAAGCGATGGGGTTCGGCGCTTTCGAACGCATCGTCGTCGAAGCCGACATCCATGGCTTCGTCCTCATCCTCGTCGAATGCAAAGTCGGCAGCTGTGGGCATCAGCTGCTCGACCAGCTTGGGTGCCGGCTGCTCGATTGGCTCAGGGACGGCCTGAGAGACGACGAGGCGCGGGCGGGGACGTGGTTGCGGCTCGACGGCGGCGACTGTCTCGCCGGCCCAGCCGCCATCCCAGGTGAGCAGGGATTCGAGCGGCTGGGGTTTGGCGATCAGGGCGCCCTGAACCGCGCTGAAGCCGAGTTTGACCAGCGCGGTCAGGGTCTTTTCCTGCTCGACGCCGACGGCGACCGCACTCAGACCGTGCCGGCGCGCAAACGCGAGGCGCCGGGCGATCCGGCCGCCGTCGACCTTGCGGGCGATTTCCGCGAAGCGAAGGATTGCAGCGCCGCCGATCTTGATCTCGGAGAACAGTTCCGGCCACGTCTCGGCTCCATCCAGAGGCAGCGCCGCGCCGCTGTCCAGCGCCAGCCGGCAGCCCAGACCGCGAAGGCGCTTCAGCGCCATGTGCACGATGGCGTCGCTTTCTGCGAGGGCGGCCTCGGGCGCCTCCAGAACGATCTGTCGCGGCGGCACGCCGCTGTCGCGCAGCGCTGCCGCGACGATGTCGGGAGCCGTTCCGGTTCGCAGGTCGCTCACGCCGAGATTGACCGAAACCCGCCAGGGGCGCCCGGCCTCGGTGAACGCCTTGGCCGAAAGCACAGCTTGGCGCATCACCGCCGCCAGCAGACGCGGGCTTTCGCCATGGGCCTCGATGAAGGGCAGGAAGAGCTGGGGCGTCATGGTCCCGAAGCTCGGGTGGTTCCAGCGCACGAAGGCTTCTGCCGCCACGACGGCGCCGTCGCTCACCTCTATCTGAGGCTGAAGCACAATGCCGATTTCGTCCTGCGCAAAGGCGCGATCGAGATCGGATTTGGCGAGCGAAAGGGATTTGGCGAACATGTGGCCCCCGGGCGTCTGAGGCTCGCGATCCTGAAAGCCGCACGTTAGGATCGCACGAAACAAACGACGCGAAATTGCGGCAAATTTTTAGAAAGTGCCCAGGAGATGACTGCAGAACCCAAGGCGGCCAGGCCGCCGGCCCGTATCGTACCGGCCGCGACGATCCTCATGGTGCGCGATGGCGCGGACGGCATCGAGGTGTTCATGGTGAAGCGCCATCACCAGATCGATTTTGCCTCGGGCGCGCTGGTGTTTCCGGGCGGGAAACTGGCGCCGGGAGACAGCGATCCGCGGCTTCGGGGGCTGATCGACGGCGCCGACGGCTATAGCGACGACGAACTGGCGCTGGCCGCGTGCGCCATTCGGGAAGCCTTTGAGGAGAGCGGCATTCTTCTTGCGCGCCGTTCCGGCAACAAGGAGCTGCTGAGCGGCGATGAGGTCGCGGCGCTGGACGAGCATCGCGTGCCGCTGAACGAGGAGCGGCTGGGGCTTGCGGATTTTCTGCAGGCGAATGGCTTGCGCCTTGCCGCCGACCGCCTGATCCGCTTCGCGCGCTGGATCACCCCCGACATGATGCCGAAGCGGTTCGATACATGGTTTTTCATCGCTGAAGCACCGGAGGGCCAGCTTGGCGCGCATGACGGATAC
The DNA here is from genome assembly GCA_029778105.1 of Pseudomonadota bacterium. Lineage (GTDB taxonomy): Bacteria > Pseudomonadota > Alphaproteobacteria > Micropepsales > Micropepsaceae > JADZAI01. Next base: position 14,767 of record JAKOQZ010000254.1, read on the forward strand.
GAGAGCGTCGACAGCGTCTGGGTGACGCCCGCGCAGGCCATCGCGGAGCCCGACCGCTGGACGGTGATCTTCCCGACGCGGATGAACCTGCTCAAGCTCGGCCAATCGGCCTCGGCGCAAGCGGCTATCGCGACAGCAGCGGCGACGCCTGTGGTCACGGTGACGCCGTGGGTCGAGCCGCGCGAGGGCGGAGCGGTGCTGCGTATCCAGCCTGAGGCCGGCTACGGCGATCCGCACGAGCCGTTGTCGAACGTCCGTTAGCTGTTGGCCGTCGCGGCCAGCATGGCGGCCATCGAGGCCAGTTTGGAGACGGTGTTCATGTTGCGCCCGGTGCCGGTCTTGGCGGCCGGGATGACAAGACGCGAGTCGGCCATGCCATCGTCATAGCGGACATAGATCTCGCGGCGGCCGATGCGCATCTCTTCCTTGCCGACATGGCGCGCGCCGGCGATGGCGTCGCCGGGCGGGGGCGCGTCGAGGAAGATGGCGATGACGCGGTTGCCGGGCGCGTCCGGAAACGGGTTGGCGGCGGCGACTGCCGCCATTTCGTCCGCGGTGCGCACCAGAACGCCGACGGATTTGCCGGCATATTTCTCCAGCTCGGCCTCCAGCGCCGCCTTCACGACGTCGGCAGGTTCGGGGCTGATGAAGACGGCATTGCCGCTGGCGATATAGGTACGAATTTCCGAGAAGCCCGCACTGGCGCACATTTCGACCAGAAGCGTCATGGGCAGCTTTCCGGTGCCGCCGACATTCACGGCGCGCAGCAGGGCGACATAGGCGGTCATCGCATCAATCCAGGAATTGTTCGGTGAGGATCCGCTCGTTCAGATTGCGGCCCGCATCGAACATCATGGTGAGAGCGATCGAGCGATCCTCCACAACGTCGACCTGCACGACGTCGCGCACTTCGACATGGTCGGCGACCGCGCTGACCGGGCGCTTGCCGCTTTCCAGAACTTCCAAACGGACCTGGGCCTTGTGCGGCAGCAACGCGCCGCGCCAGCGCCGGGGCCGGAAGGCACTGATGGGTGTGAGGGCAAGCAGAGCGCTGTCGATGGGCAGGATCGGGCCATGCGCCGAGAGATTATAGGCCGTGCTGCCGGCCGGGGTGGAGACCAGAACACCGTCGCAGATCAGCTCGTCCATGCGGGCCTGGCCGTCGATCGAGATCTTCAGCTTGGCGGCCTGACGGGTCTGGCGCAGGAGGGAGACCTCATTGATGGCGATGGCGGCGTGGCGCGTCCCTTCGGAGGTCGTCGCCCGCATGCGCAGCGGGTGAATGACCGCGCGTTCGGCGACGGCAAGGCGGGCATGCAGATCGTCGAGCCGGTAGTCGTTCATCAGGAAGCCGACCGAACCCAGATTCATGCCGTAGATCGGCAGCTTGCTGCCGAGATGCTTGTGCATCGTCTCAAGCATGAAGCCGTCGCCGCCCAGCGCGACGATAATCTCCGCTTCGCTTTCGGGCGCTTCGGGATAGCGCTCGCGCAGGGCCTTGAGCGCGGACTGGGCGTCCGGCGCGCTGCTGGCGGCGAAGAACAGGCGGGGGGAGTCGGTCATCCGCCGGTCAGCGACATGGTGCGCGCGACGGCAGGAGCGGGGCGGCGGCGGTCGATGATGAAGTCATGGCCTTTGGGCTTGCGTGCGATGGCCGACTCTATCGCATCCAAGAGCGGTTTGTCGTCGGTGCTCGATCGCAGGACGGCGCGCAGATCGGCGGCGTCGTCCTGCCCCAGGCACATATAGAGGGTGCCGGTGCATGTCAGGCGCACACGGTTGCAGCTTTCGCAGAAATTGTGGGTGAGCGGCGTGATGAAGCCCAGGCGGCCGCCGGTTTCTTCGATACGGACATAGCGCGCAGGGCCCCCCGTCCGGTCCGGCAGATCGGTGAGCGTGAAACGCCGCGCCAGCCGCGCGCGCACAAGAGACAGCGGCAGATATTGTTCTGCGCGGTGCGCGATCTCGCCCATCGGCATCGTTTCGATCAGCGTCAGGTCCATGCCCTCGCCGTGCGCCCACAGAAGGAGATCCTCGATCTCATCTTCGTTTTCGCCGCGCAGCGCGACTGCGTTGATCTTGACCTTCATGCCCGCGGCACTGGCTGCGGCGATGCCGGTCAGAACCTGGTCGAGATCGCCGCGTCGGGTGATCGCACGGAATTTCGCCGGGTCCAGCGTGTCGAGCGAGACGTTGATGCGGCGAATGCCGGCGGCGGCGAGATCGGCGGTATACCGGGCCAGTTGGCTGCCATTGGTGGTCATGGTCAGTTCTTCCAGAGCGCCCGTCTTCAGGTGCCGCCCCAGCCGGTCGACCAGCCACATGAGGTTCTTGCGGACCAGCGGCTCACCGCCGGTCAAACGCAGCTTTTTGACGCCCTTGGCGACGAACGCGGAGCAAAGCCTGTCCAACTCTTCCAGCGACAGGAGGTCGGCCTTGGGCAGGAAGGTCGTGTCTTCCGCCATGCAATAGGTGCAGCGAAAGTCGCAGCGATCCGTCACGCTGACACGCAGATACGAGATGTGCCGCCCAAAGGGATCGATCATGGGGGCAGATATAGCAAGCCGGAGCGCCTTCGCGTAGGGGCAGCCCGGGCGGCGTCAGGCCGCCTTGCGCAGGACGGTGCGGCGGGCGTCGTCGCGGCTGACCGTCTGGAATACCTCCTCGGCCCGCACCCTGTCCTGCTGGCTGAGGATGCCGGAACGGCCACGCAGTGTTTCGGCCTGTGAGAACAGGGTCGAAAACACCGACTTATCAACCCCGATCGCCTGGCAGATCAGGGCCAGATTGGCCGCATCGCCCGATTTCAGGAGCCGAACGATCGCTTCTGCCGGCACGCCGATCAGCTTGGCGACGGCATGTTCAAAGACGTCGAGCTGGCCCTGTCCGAGCGCCTTGACGGCAAAGCCCGGTTTGAGCTGGCCGGCGGCGTGAAGCTTGGAAACCAGACGTTCGGGTCCGCTCGCCTGGGTCATGCGGGCATGGGCTTCGGCCGAGGCCAACGCCAGATCCTTGCGGATCGTCACAGGATCGATGCCGAAGCGTTGGGTGATGAAGCCGTGCAGGGCGTCCGAAACGAACCCGCACATGCGTGTGGCCAGATCCTGCTGCAGTTCGGGACGCGACAGGACGCCGCGCTGAAGTTCGACATTGTCGCGCGAGCGTTCGGCCAGCCGCTCCATCGTGTCGGATGCGATACGCGCCCGCTGGTTCCGCACCAGTTCCAGTAGCACCTCGGGGGCGGAGCTTTCCGCCAGCGAGGCGGCGACGCGTTCGGTCACGTCCCCGCGGCCGGCGATGGCCTTCTGGTGAAGATGGGTCGCGACGTTGATGATATCGATCAGTTCGTCTTCGTTCAGGAGCGTCGATTTCTCCAGAACGCCCTGCGCGACCTCGATATGATCGTTGGCAAGCAGGAGAATGAGATCGTGGGGGGCATCGTCCAGTTCGGACATGCGCTCCGCCAGCGCCTGACGCACCTGCATTTCGACCTGACGGGTCAGCTGGCGCATAATGGCGTTAAGGAGTTCGCGCTCCGAGGGGCTGAAGCCGCCCGCGCGGGATTCCATCAAATGGGCGATAGACAGGTAGAGTTGCGAACGGCTCTCGGCCGACTCGGATTGAGCCAGTGAGATCAGTTTGCCAATCTCGGGATCTATTCCGCCCGCAGCCACGATGGATCTGCCCTACAACGCGCCCTTTGGCACTCTACACCCGCGGAAACCTAAGGGCGCGTTAAACCTGACCAAGGCGTCAAAGTCATGCCAACGCGAGCGCAAAATCTGATCGTCGCACTCGACCAGGGAACCACCAGCACCCGCTCTGTGGCTTTCGACAGTGAGGGGCGGATTTTCGCGTCTCACCAAGTTGCGCTGCCGCAGCACTACCCGGGCGACGGGTGGGTGGAGCACGATGCCGAGGATATCTGGCGCGCAGCCCGCGAGACGCTTCAAAGAACCCTGGCCGATGCGGGCCAGGGCCGCGTCGCCGCGATCGGCATTACGAATCAGCGCGAGACGAGCGTCCTCTGGGACCGTAAAACCGGCAGACCGCTGGCGCGCGCGATCGTCTGGCAGGATCGCCGCACAGCCGACCAGTGCGCCAGACTGCGTGCGAAGGGGCTGGAGCCGGGCATTCAGAAACTGACCGGCCTTCTGCTGGACCCCTATTTTTCGGCCAGCAAGCTCGGCTGGCTGCTGGATCACGTAAAGGACGGACGCGCGCGGGCGGAAGCCGGCGAACTGGCGTTCGGCACAGTCGACAGCTGGCTGATCTGGAACTTAACCGGCGGCGCCGTTCATGCGACCGACGCGACCAACGCCTCGCGCACCTCGCTGTTCAATATCTCAACGCAAAGCTGGGACAGCGATCTGCTCTCATGGTTCGGCATCCCGCGCGCCGTGTTGCCGGATGTGCGCGACAGCGTGGGGCCTTTCGGAATCGCGAAGGGCGATCTGGTCGGCGCCGATCTTCCGATCCTTGCCGTCGCCGGCGACCAGCAGGCGGCGGCGGTCGGGCAGGCTTGCCTCAAGCCCGGTCTGATGAAGTCGACCTATGGCACAGGCTGTTTCGCCATCGCCAATACCGGCGAGCGCTTCATCGTTTCCCAAAATCGCCTGCTGTCGACGGTGGCGTCGCGCATCGGCGGGCACACGACCTATGCGCTGGAAGGGTCGATCTTCATGGCAGGCGCGACGATTCAATGGCTGCGCGACAAGCTCCGGCTCTTCGACGACGCAGCGCAGTCCTCGGTCCTCGCCGTGCAGGCCGATCCTCACAGCAATGTCATGCTGGTGCCGGCGTTCACCGGACTCGGGGCCCCGTATTGGGACGCCGACGCCCGGGCCGCCATCACCGGGCTGACCCGCAATGACGGCGCGGCGGAGATCGCCCGGGCGGGGCTGGAGTCCGTCAGCTTCCAGACCCGTGACCTGCTTGAGGCCATGGCGGCGGACCTCGCCGCCACAGGCGAGCCGGCCCCTCACGCGCTCCGCGTCGATGGCGGCATGGTGGTGAATGACTGGTTCTGCCAGAATCTCGCCGACCTGACCGGGCGGGTGATCGAACGCCCCGTGGTGACCGAAACGACCGCGCTGGGCGCGGCCTATCTGGCGGCGCTTGCAGCCGGCATTTTCGCCTCGACCGACGACATTGCCCGCGCATGGCGCCTGGACCGGCGCTTTGAGCCGGTCATGGGAGAAGACCAGCGCAATGCGCGCTACGAGCGCTGGCAGCAGGCCGTGGCGCGGGTTAGACTGAAAGCCGAACACTGATCTGGGCCTGAGCCCGGACGACCGATCAATGTGAGGAAAGACGCCATGGCCGTTGCTCTTGAAACCCGCGTGCCGACGCTCAAAGGCAAGATCTCGGAAGAGGAGTGGGCGATCCGCGTCGACCTGGCCGCGACTTACCGGCTTGTCCACCATTACGGGTGGGACGACATGATCTTTACCCACATTTCGGCCCGGGTGCCGGGGCCTGAGCATCACTTCCTGATCAATCCCTATGGGCTGCTGTTCGACGAGATCACCGCCTCGAACCTGGTGAAGATCGATCTCGACGGCAACAAGGTGGAAGAGAGCCCCTATCCGGTGAACCCGGCCGGCTTCACGATCCATTCTGCGATCCATGCGGCCCGCGAAGATGCGCATTGCGTCATTCACCTGCACTCGACGGACGGCGTCGCCGTGTCGGCACAGGAGCATGGGCTGCTGCCGCTCGACCAGCATGCGATGATGCTGCTCAGCGACATCGCCTATCACGACTATGAAGGCATCGCGCTCGACCTCGACGAACGCGAGCGGCTTGTCCACGACATCAAGGACAAGAACGTCATGCTGCTGCGCAACCACGGCACGTTGACGACGGGCAAGAATTGCGCGGACGCATTCTTGCGCATGTATTACCTGGAGCGCGCGTGCTCCATGCAGGTGCGTGCGCTGGCTGGCGGCGCCAAGGCCAACCCCACCAATCAAGGGGTCGCTGAAAAGACCGCAGGGCAGGGTGCCGTCGGCTTCGACGGCTTCATCGGTGCGATGGCCTGGCCGGCCCTGATGCGCATGCTGGACCGCAAGGACCCGAGCTATCGCAGCTGAGACGATCCGCCACCGCTGCCTAACGGACGCCCGGCTTGCGCCGGGCGTTTCGCATCCTAGACTGACGCGGACGGCAATTCCGCTTCGCCAAGGGCACGCGCCATGAAATTCGGCATGGGACAGTCGGTTCGTCGCACCGAGGATATGCGGCTGATCACCGGACACGGGACCTACACCGACGATATCGACCTGCCGGGTCAGGCGTTTGCCGTTTTCGCGCGCAGCCCCCATGCGCACGCGAAACTGCTTTCAGTCGATGTGTCGATGGCGCGTGAGGCGCCGGGCGTCATCGCCGTTTTGACGTTCGACGACATCGAGGCGATGGGCGCCGGCCGCCTGACCTGTCTGGCGCCGTTGAAAAGCAGGGATGGCTCGCCGTTCAAGCCGTCCGAGCAGCCTTTCCTGGCGCATGACAAGGTGCGTTTCGTCGGCGAGGCTGTGGCGATGGTCATCGCGGAAACGCCGAAGCAGGCCAAGGACGCGGCCGAACAGGTCATGGCCGACTATGGTACGCTCGATGCGGTGGGTACGCTCCAAGCCGTCGAGGATGGCGCAGGCGCGACCATCTGGGAGAGCGCACCCGACAATCTGTGCCTCGACTGGGCTCAGGGCGACGAAGCGGGCGTGAACGCGGCTTTCGCCAAGGCGGCCTACACCGCTTCGATCGACGTGGTTCAAAACCGCATCGTGTGCAATGCGATGGAGCCGCGCGCGGCGAACGGCGTCTACGATCCGGCCGCCGATCTGTACACGCTGCACACAGCCTCTCAGGGCGTCGCCGGCGCGCGCGACCGGATTGCGCTGTTCCTCAACCATCCCAAGGAAAAGGTCCACGTCATCACCAATGACGTGGGCGGCGGCTTCGGGATGAAAAACTTCATCTATCCCGAACAGCTCTGCGTGCTGCTCGGCGCCAAGGCGACGGGACGACCGGTGAAATGGACCGGCGAGCGCAGCGAAGGCTTTATGGGCGATGCCGACGGTCGCGACATGCGGACCAAGGCGGAGGCGGCGCTGGATGCGGACGGCAAGCTGACGGCTCTGCGCATCACCGGCAGCGGCAATGTCGGTGGG
>JAKOQZ010000255.1 GCA_029778105.1 Pseudomonadota bacterium
ATGGCGTTCACCCGGATGCGCGGGGCCAGCGCCTGCGCCAGCATCACATTCGCCGCCCCCAGCGCCGCCTTCGACAGCGTATAGGCGAAGAAATCGGGATTGAGATTGAACAGCTTCTGATCCAGCAGATTGACGATCAGCCCGCGTCTGTCCCAGGGCAGCTGGGCCGCGAAAGCCTGCGCCAGCAGCACCGGCGCCGCCGCGTTGACCGCATAGTTCTCGGCAAGACTGGCCGCGCTCAGCGTCGCGATGCTGTCGAACGTGAAGATCGACGCATTATTGACCAGCAGCGAGGCATAGCCCGCCTCGCCTTCGGGCGCGAACAGCTGCGCCGCCGCATCCGCCGCCGTCAGATCCGCCTGCACCAGATCGCAGCGCCCGCCCTTGCGCCGGATCTCGTTCGCCAGATCCTCCGCCGGTCCCGCCGAGGCGTTGTAGTGGAGCCGCACGAACCAGCCGTCCGCCGCCAGCGCCGCCGCGAACGCGGCGCCAAGCCGCCGTCCGGCGCCCGTCACCACGGCGATTCCGTCGCGGCTCGGCGAAGGCGCTCTCATGCGCGCACCCGATAGACCTCGACGCCCGCGCCGCCGGCTTCGTTGAAGATGTCCGGCTTCACGATCGACACCCGGCATGCCTCCACGCGCGCATCGCGGAAACACAGCGCGACCAGCTCCTCCAGCAGCGTCTCGATCAGCTCGACATGATCGCGCCCCGGCCAGGCCTTCAGCGCGTCCCGGATCGCGTCATAGTCGACGATGCTCTCGCGCCCGCCGAACGCCCCGTCCTGATGCGCGAACAGTTCCACGTTCACGACGATGCGCTGCGGCCGCTCGGGATGGCGCTCCCACGGGTGCAGTCCCAGACGCACCTCGGTCACGATGTCGCGCAGGATCACGCGCTGATATCCGCGCCCCGCATCCCATAATGGCGTCATCGGCGGCGTCGCGCCCGAACTCTTCATGTCACCCCTCCAGGCCGGCCGATCTCGCCAGCCGATCTTGCCTGCCGATCTTGAACCCGATGCGCCGCCATGCAAGGACGCTGGCGTGACCCGCACCCCCGCCTCCCAGCCGCTGCGCATCGCCTCGGCCGCGAATGCCATCCGCCATGTATTCGTGCGCGATCTGCTGCTCGATGCCCATATAGGGGTCCATCGCCATGAGGAAGACCGGCCCCAGCCGATCCGCATCAATATCGACCTCACGGTCAGCGAGGACGCCGCCCCGATCGGCGATCTGCTTGAGAATGTGGTCGACTACGAGCATGTCGTGAACGGCGTCCGCGCCATCGTCGCCGAGGGCCATCTGAGGCTCGTGGAGACCCTCGCCGAGCGCATCGCGGCCTTCGCGCTGGAAGATGCGCGCGTTCGCGCCGTCCGTGTACGGATCGAGAAGCTGAAAATCATCCCGGATGCGGCCAGCGTCGGGGTCGAAATCGAGCGCCTTTCGGGGGCCTGATCGTCCGCCTGCGGAGATTTCTTTCACAGCGTCGAATCCGTTGAAAACGCTGCCGGATTCGGTTCCGGAATCACATCTTTTCCTAAAATTCATCCATTTGTCGTGATTTTATCCAATGTTTTCAGATGGATAGACTATCCATCCAGACTTCATGCTAATGTCACGGCGACGCGGCGCGAAAACCACGCGCAAGCCGCGAAAATCTCAACCACAGACTTATCCACAGCTCGAAGCGCCTGATGAGCGAAGCTGACGCACCCCTGGAAAACGGCGGTCCGACCGGGCCCGAACTGATCGC
>JAKOQZ010000256.1 GCA_029778105.1 Pseudomonadota bacterium
GGTCGTCGAATTGCGGCACGCGCCGCGCTGGCAACTGGCCCTGGCCAACCGCCCCGCAGGCGAGGCCGTGCGGGCGCTGGCCTGGCTCGGCCCCGAAAAGGCGGAGGCCGCGCTCACGACCTTGAAGCGGAAGATGCCGCCCGGCGTGTTCGGCGAACTGGTCGCCGCCGCGCCGCAGCTTCCGACATGGCTCGCGCAGAGCGTCGGAAAGGCGGCCTATGGCTGACGTTTTCCTCCAGCTTTCGGCCGAGGATCGGCGTGACGCGTTGAGCGTCGTCGCCGACCGTTCGGGTCGTCCCACCCATCTTCTCGAAAAGGATGTGTGGGTGGTGTGGGCGCTGGCGACCCTCTACGCGGCACCGCTCGGCGAACATCTGGTGTTCAAGGGCGGGACGTCGCTGTCAAAAGCCTATCAGGTCATTCGCCGTTTTTCGGAGGATGTGGATCTGACCTACGACATTCGGGCGATTGCGCCCGATCTGGTCGGGGACAATGGCGAGGGTCTGCCGAAGACACGAAGCGAGGAAAAGCGCTGGTCCAGCGAGGTCCGTCGGCGGTTACCGGCATGGGTCGCGGACACCGTGCAGCCTGTGATCGAGACCGCACTGGCCGTCGAAGGTCTGGCGGCGGCCGTCCGCGTCGAGGATGAGAAGCTCTTCATCGACTATGAGGCGACCGCAGCCGGGTCCGGCTATGTGGCTCCAAGCGTCATGCTGGAGTTCGGCGCGCGCTCGACGGGCGAACCGGCGAGCCTGCGCGACGTCGTCTGCGATGCTGCCGGCCTGATTGACGGACTGGTGTTCCCGACGGCGCGGCCGCGCGTTATGCACGCGGAGCGGACGTTCTGGGAGAAGGCGACCGCCATCCATGTCTTCTGCCTCCAGGAGAGGCTGCGTGGCGACCGCTTCGCGCGACATTGGCACGATGTTGTCCGGCTGGATGAAGCCGGGTTTGCGGAAGCGGCGTTCGCCGATCGCGAGCTGGCCAATGCTGTCGCCCGCCACAAGTCGATGTTCTTCGCGGAGAAGGCCGCCGACCGCACGCCGATCGACTACGCGGCGGCAGTCAACGGCGGCTTGCAGCTCGTGCCGGCCGGCGATGGCGCGAAGGCGCTGGAGGACGAC
>JAKOQZ010000257.1 GCA_029778105.1 Pseudomonadota bacterium
ACGCTTTCCGACCCTTCAGGCGCTGGCGGAAGCGTCGCCCGATGTCGTCAGCGAGCACTGGGCCGGACTCGGCTATTACGCCCGGGCGCGCAACCTGCATCGCTGCGCACGGCAGATTGTCGCGGTCCACGCCGGAAAATTCCCTGAATCCATCGCCGAGTTGAGTGCCCTGCCCGGCATCGGCCGGTCGACGGCGGCGGCGATTGCCGTCTTCGCCTTCGGGGGTCGCGCCGCCATTCTCGACGGCAACGTCAAGCGCGTCCTCTGTCGCCACTTCGGCGTGGAAGGCTTTCCCGGCCTGGCGGCGGTGGATCGTAAATTGTGGATCCTCGCCGAGCGCCTGGCGCCGGAAAGCGCTGTCGAAGCCTACGCGCAGGGCCTGATGGACCTCGGCGCCACGGTGTGTACACGTGACCGTCCTCGTTGTGGCGACTGTCCGCTGGGGGCGTCGTGCCAGGCGCGGCTCGAAGGACGCCAGGGCGAATTGCCGACGCCGCGCCCGCGGGTGAAACTGCCCGAGCGCCGTGCCACCTTCATGCTGATTAGCGACGGCGAGCGCCTGCTGCTCGAGCGCCGCCCGCCCAGCGGGCTGTGGGGCGGGCTGCTGGTTCCGCCCGAGGGTGACGGGGCGGCCGTACTCGCGCGCCTCGGACTCGTCGCCGGGCGCCTGCGGCCTCTGGCGCCGCTCAGGCATGCCTTCACCCATTTCCGGCTAACGCTCGAGCCGGTGTTCTGTCTCGTCCAGCCCCAGCCAGGCGTCGGCGAGCCGGGGCTGACCTGGGTGCCGCTGGGAGAAGCAGCAAATGCCGGCGTACCGGCGCCGATCCGCAAGCTGATCGAGCGGATCGCCAGCTTGACTGGCTGACGCTCAGGGTTTCGCGGGCGCGCTCGCCGCCGCCTTGGCGTTCGTCTTTTCGACCTGGGCAGCGACCAGCGCCTCATGGTCCGCCTGCTTCCGGCGCACGCGTTCGGCATCCTCGGCCTTGCGCTGAGCCCCCTCCTCGGCCTTGCGCGCCTTGCTTGCGCGCGTGGCCGCCGCGGCCGCCTCGGCTTCCGCGCGCGTCGCTGTGGTCTCGGCCTCGCGCGCCCGCAAATTGGCCTCACGCGCGGGTATTTCCGCTGCCCATCTGGCCTCGCGCGCGCTGAACTGTTCCTTCTTGACCTGGCGTTCGATCGCCTTGCCCTCGTTGTCCAGGCGCCGGGCGTCCTTGAAGGCCTCAAGGTATTCGCCCTGGGCTTCGTCCAGGCAACTATTAACCAGGAACTTCCGGTAGCAGCCTGCCGATTGCTCCTCCAGGAGTTTCTCGGCCGCCGCCTTGCGCGCCGCGGCGGAACGCTGCAATTCTGTAGCGCGGCCAAGGCGCTGCTCCCAGTCGGCCTCCTGCGCGGTCGCCGGCGCCTGGTCGGCGCTCCAGGCAACACCAGCCAGCAACCCGCCGACAAGCAGGCAGGCGGTTTTCAACGATCGAACGGGGGAGAGGCGGCCTCGGGGCATGACGGAACGACCATGATGAAAGGTGATCAGGTGCGCTGATTTTAGCAGCACACCGCTATAATCGGCCGCCTCATGATCGCCCTCCGTCAAGTCACTTTCGCCCGCGTCGGCCGCCCGCTGGTCATCGGCGCCTCGGTTCAGCTCCATGCCGGCTGGAAGGTCGGGGTCGTCGGCGCCAACGGTAGCGGAAAGTCCAGCCTGTTCGCGCTGCTCGCCGGCGAGCTGCACGCGGAATTCGGCGACGTCGAACTGCCGGCGTCCTGGCGCATCGCCCGCGTCGCCCAGGAGACGCCCGCCCTGCCCGATTCGGCGATCGACTTCGTCCTCGACGGCGACGTCGAATTGCGCCGGGTCGAGCGCGAACTGGCAGCCGCAGAGGTTGACGGTGACGGCGAGGCAATCGGCCATCTGCACGCCCGCTATGGCGAGATCGACGGCTATTCCGCCAAGGCGCGCGTTGCCGAGGTGCTGCACGGGCTCGGCTTTGCCGACACCGACTTCCGGCGCCCGGTGTCGGAGTTCTCCGGCGGCTGGCGGGTGCGCCTCAATCTGGCGCGCGCCCTCTCCTGCCGCGCCGATCTGCTGCTGCTTGACGAACCGACCAACCACCTCGACCTCGATGCCGTGTTCTGGCTGGAAGGCTGGCTACGGACGACGCCGGCGACCCTGCTGCTGATTTCGCATGACCGCGATTTCCTCGATGCCGTCGTCGGCCAGATCCTGTCCATCGAAAACCAGCGTTTGGCGCTGACCAGCGGCGGCTATTCGGACTACGAGCGTGCCCGCGCCGCCCGCCTCGCCAACCAGCAATCGGCTTTCGAAGCACAGCAGCGCGAAATCGCCCACCTCAACAGCTTCATCGTACGCTTCCGCGCCAAGGCCACCAAGGCGCGCCAGGCGCAAAGCCGGGTCAAGATGCTCGAGCGCATGGAAACGGTCGCCGCGGCCCACGTCGATTCGCCTTTCCATTTCTCATTCCGCCAGCCGAACGCGCTGCCCGACCCGCTGCTGACCATCGAAAAAGCGGCCGCCGGTTACGTCGACCGCAACATCCTGCAAAACGTTACGCTGACTCTGCGCCCCGGCTGCCGCATCGGCCTGCTCGGCCGCAACGGCGCCGGCAAATCGACACTGGTCAAGCTGCTGGCTGGCGCCATCGCTCAGACGGCGGGCGAGCGCAACGAAGCGCGGGCATTGAACATCGGCTACTTTGCCCAGCACCAGCTCGAGCAGCTGCGCCCCGACGAATCGCCGTTGCAGCATCTGACCCGCCTCGAACCGACGACGCCGGAGCAGGAATTCCGCGACTACCTCGGCGGTTTCGATTTCCGCGGCGACATGGCCACCCGACCGGTCGGACCCTTTTCCGGCGGCGAGAAGTCACG
>JAKOQZ010000258.1 GCA_029778105.1 Pseudomonadota bacterium
CAAGACCTTCGCCGACCACCACGCCATCCTGCCGGCCAAGGTCAAGCTGGCACAGGAAGACGTCTGCGGCCGCATGACCTGGCTGCTCTCGGCCAAGGTGCTCGACCCGCAATTCCAGGGCCAGACCAAGGAAAAACTGACCTCACGCGACGCCTACAAGCTGGTCTCGCAGATGGTGCGCGACCCCTTCGAACTGTGGCTTAACAGCCATGCCGAATACGGGAAGAAGATCGCCGAACTGGCGGTCAAGGCGGCGCAGAACCGCATGAAATCGACGCAGAAGGTCGAAAAGAAGAAGTCGTCGGGCATTGCCACGCTGCCCGGCAAGCTGACCGACTGCGAATCCGACGACATCGCCCGCAATGAAGTCTTTCTGGTCGAGGGCGACTCGGCCGGCGGTTCCGCCAAGCAGGGGCGCGACAAGGAAACCCAGGCGGTCCTTCCGTTGCGCGGCAAAGTGCTGAACACCTGGGAGGTCGACCGCGACCAGCTTTTCAGGAACAACGAGGTACACGATATTTCGGTGGCCATCGGCGTCGACCCGCACGGCATCAACCAGATTGATAGCGTAGACGTTTCCGGCCTACGCTACGGCCGCATCATCGTCATGTCCGATGCCGACGTGGACGGCAGCCATATCCAGGTGCTGCTGTTCACGCTCTTCCTCAAGCATTTCCCGGCGCTGGTCGAACGCGGCCACATCCACGTCGCCCAGCCGCCGCTCTTCCGCGTCGATGTCGAGGCGCGCGGCCATACGCGCAAGGTCTATTGCCTCGATGAAGCCGAGAAGGAACAGACGCTGACCAAGCTGCGCGACGAAGGCGTTTCGGAAAACAAGATCACCGTCTCGCGCTTCAAGGGCCTCGGCGAAATGAACCCGGACCAGCTGTGGGAAACCACCCTCTGCCCCGACACCCGCCGCCTCGTGCCCTTCCAGGCCAGTCGCGAGACCATCGCCGAAATGACCGGCACCTTTACCCTGCTCATGGGCAAGGGCGAGGCCGCCGGCCGCCGGGCCTGGATGGAGAGGGACGGCGGGCTGGTGGAAGCCGATGTCTGAGCCCGTTTTCGCCCGCCGGTGGCTGTTGACCGCAGTCGCCACCGCCCTCCTCGCCGGCTGCTCCGTACTCCCCGGCAAGGCTCCGGAAAAGCCGCCCGCAGTGCCGGTGGCGCCCGTCGCGGCGAAGCCGAAAATCGGTCTCGCCCTCGGCGGCGGCGCCGCGCGCGGCTTCGCGCACATCGGCGTGATCAAGATGCTCGAATCGCACGGCATCGTCCCGGACTACGTGGTCGGCACCAGCGCCGGCGCCGTCGTCGGTTCGCTCTACGCTGGCGGCTACGATGCCTTCGCCATGCAGAAGATCGCCGTCCAGCTCGACGAGAAGATCTTCGCGGACTGGACTCTGGGCGGGCGCGGCCTGCTCAAGGGCGAGGCGCTGCAGGACTTCATCAACCAACACCTCAACAAGCGTCCGCTGGAAAAGCTCAACAAGCCCTTCGCCACGGTCGCCACCGACCTCAACAGCGGCGAGCGCGTTGTCTTCCGCACCGGCGACACCGGCATGGCCGTGCGCGCGTCGGCGGCGGTGCCGGGTGTCTTCCAGCCGACGCAGTTCCGCGGCCGCAGTTTCGTCGACGGCGGCCTGACCAGCCCGGTGCCGGTGCAGGCGGCGCGCGAGATGGGCGCCGACATCGTCGTCGCCGTCGACATCTCGGACCGGCCCGAGGGCCAGCCGGTCGACAGCCTGGCGGCGATCCTTTGGCAGACGACGACCATCATGGGCGGCATCATCGGCGCCAACGAGTTGAAGGGGGCCGACATCGTCATCCGCCCGAAGCTGCGCTACGTCAAGTCCTGGGACTTCACCGCGCGCCACGACGCCATGCTCGAAGGCGAAAAGGCCGCCCTCGCCGCGCTGCCCAACATCAAGCAGAAGCTCGGCCGCTAGGCGTGCGATGGAACCCGCCGGCGTCCGCGTGCCGTCGCTCGTCCCGCCGATGACGCGGTTCCGCACGAACTGCCCGTCGACCGCAACCGGCCGGAGCGGCTTCCACTTCGTCGACGAAGCCGCGCCGCCCAAGGCGCTCAAGGCGCTGGCCGGCGCGGGGCACTGAGGTGCGCGTCCGCGACGACAGCCCGCCGAGCGAGCGCGGCCTGCGCGTCGCGCTCATCTTCGCCCTGGCCGCCCATCGCCTGAGCGCCCATTACGAGCACGGCCTGTGGCTTACCGATGCCCAGGCCGCCAGCCTCGCCGCCGACTGGCTCGCCCGCTC
>JAKOQZ010000259.1 GCA_029778105.1 Pseudomonadota bacterium
CGCCTGCATCTCGTCGGCTGGGGCCATGGCGGGCGCGGCGTCATCGAGATCATCCGCGCCGAAAAACGCCTCGCCGGCCTCGTCTCCGCCGTCGCCGTCTATCCCGACTGCCCAAAGCCCGAGCCCTGGAAGACCGAGGTCACGCTCTTCCTCGCGCTCGCGGAATTCGACACCGCCGCGCCGCCGGCCGATTGCCGCGCCTTCGCGGAAAAGTCCGACGGCCCCGGCCCGGTCGCGATCACGCGCTACACCGGTGTCGCCCACGGCTTCGACGTGGGCGAAGCCGCCGACCCCGCCTTCGCCGCCTACCGCACCGGCACGCCGCTCACCTACGACGAACCCACCGCCTACCAGTTCTGGCTCGACCTGCTGAAATTCCTGCGCCTGAAAATCGACGCCGGCGCTAGTTGAACCGCGCGGCGGATCAGATCACCGCTTCGATCAGGAACGGCCCGCGCGTTTTCATCGCGGCGGCGAACACCGCTTCGAAGGCCTCGGCGGTGTCGACGCGCACGCCGTCCACGCCCATCCCCTTCGCCAGCTCGACGAAGCCGATTTCCGGATTGGTCAGGTCATACATCGCCAGCGTCTTCGGCCCAGGGTTCTGCGCCCCCGTCCGCATCATCTCGACCTTGAGGATCGCATACGAGCGGTTGGCGAAGATCACTGCGCAGAGATCCAGGTTCTCCCGCGCCGCCGTCCACAGCGACTGGATCGTGTACATCGCACTGCCGTCGCCCTCCAGGCAGATCGTCTTGCGGCCGGGGCACGCGGTCGCCGCGCCCACCGCCACCGGCAGACCCTGCCCGATCGACCCGCCCGTCAGCTGCAGCCAGTCATGCGGCGCCGCGCCGGCCGTCGCGATGAACGCGCCCGCGCTCGACGTCGCGCCCTCGTCCGAGACGATCGCACCTTCCGGCAGATGCCGCGCCACGATGGCCCCGGCCTTCATCGCATCCAGCTCGCCCGACGGCGCATCCGGCACGCGCGAGCGCACCACCATCGCATCCTTCGCGCCCACCGCTTCGGCCAGCGCGCCCAGGCCCGCCAGCGCGTCTTCGTCCTGCCGCGCCAGCGTCACCACCTCCGCGCCCTCGGGCGTCAGCGCCCCGCGCCGCCCCGGATAGGCGAAGAACGCGACCGGCGGCTTGGTCGACACCAGCACCAGATGCTGAACGCCCTTCAGCTCCTCTTCCACCGCTTCGGCGAAATACGGCAGACGCCGCACCATGGGGCGTCCCGCGCCCCGCTGCATCCGCCCCACGAACGTATCGCAATAGATCCGCGCGCCGGTCTTCATCGCGATGGCCGCCGCGAGGTCCAGCCCCTCCTCCATCAGCACCGGGTCCGACAGCAGCAGCGCCGATCTGTCGCCAAACGCCAGCGCCGCCTTCGCCGCCGCGACGGCGCCCTCGTCCGGCGCGGGCGCAGGCCGCACCGCAACCGGCGCCGCCGGCCCCTTGGACGGCGACCACGCCGTATCCGCCGGCAGGATCAGCGTCGCGACCCCCGCCGCCGCTTCCTGCGCAACAGCCACGGCCTCCGCCGCCGCCTCGCCCACCGCGTCCGCCGTATCGGCCGACTTGATCCATTTGGAGACCGGCTTGGCGAAGCCCGCCAGATCGCTCGCCAGCGGCGCATCCAGCGTCCGGTGCGACACGGCATGATCGCCGACGATGTTCACGATCGGCGAACGCGCCCGCCGCGCATTGTGCAGATTGGCCAGACCGTTCGCGAGCCCCGGCCCCAGATGCAGCAGCGTGCAGGCGGGCTTCAGCGCCATGCGGGCATAGCCGTCCGCCGCGCCGGTCGCCACGCCTTCGAACAGGCACAGCGAGGCGCGCAGCTTTTCCGCGCGGCCGATCGCCGCCACCGCATGCATCTCCGACGTGCCCGGATTGGTGAAGCACTGCTCGACGCCGCAATCCTCCAGCGTCTTCACCAGAGCTTCGGCGCCCGTCATGGCGATTTCGCTCATCGTGAAACTCCGCGTCAGGTGAGGAAGGGAACGAAGATATTGACCAGCACCGCCACGCCGAACAGGCCGATCAGGATGCCCGTCACGCGGTTGATGATGACGATCGAGCGGTTGCCGATCTGCTGGTGCGCGAAATAGGTGATCGACACGATCACCAGCCACCACGCGGTCGACCCCAGAATGACCCCGGCCACGAACACGCCCGCGCCGATATAGATCGGCGCGCCCGCCGGCATCAGTCCGGTGACGGTCGCGCCCACGGCGGTGAAGAAGATCAGCGTCGCGGGATTGATCACCGTCAGGCCGAAGGTCGAGAACACGGCGCTGATCAGCCCCGTCGTCTGCTCCTCGGCCTGCTCGCCCTTCTTCTCGATCTTCTGGATCGGCGGCGTCGTCAGCAGCGCAAAGACCGCATAGCCGATCAGGATCGCCGCCCCCACCAGCTCCAGAAACACGCGGTTCTCGTGGATCAGCGAGGCCAGCCCCGACAGGCCGAATGCCACCAGCACGGCGAAGAAGCCGTCGCCGAAGGCCGCGCCGATACCCGACAGGAACCCGTTCAGCGGCCCGTAATGCAGCGTCCTGCGGATGCAGATGATGTTCACGGCGCCGATCGGCGCGGCTCCGATGAAGCCGAAACCGAACGCGGTTCCCGCGAGCGCCATCCACGCCCAGATCAGTTCGCCATCCATCAGGCCGACACGACTCCCTTATCGGGCGAGGCAGCATACAGCCGCGCGACGTCCAGCGCCCGGCGCTCCAGACTCAGCGCCTGGTTCACATAGCCTTTGTCGGTGATCTCGCCGGCTTCCAGACTGGGCGGGTCGATCATCGCCGCCAGCCGCCTGATCTGAGTCGATGAACCGGGGTTACGCGCATTATGGGCCTTTAACCCGGCTTCCAGCGCTTTGAGGATGCGGGCATCCGTCGCAGCCTCCGCGGCCGTCATTTCGACGCCCGTCAGCGCCCGGCAATTGGCCGCATTCAGCCACACCAGAACCCCCACATAGGGCCGGTCCAGCCCGGCCACCAGCGCGTCCTGGATCAGCCCGTCGCCCGCTTCGATCGCCTGGATGCGGAGCCTCCCGGCATTCACGAACGTGCCGGTATCCAGCTTGAAGTCCTCCACCACGCGGCCGTCGAAGACGAACCCCTTCGTCGGGTCTTCCGGATCGACGAACTTCGCCGCATCGCCCAGACAGTAGAAGCCCTCGGCGTCGAACGCCTTCTCGGTCAGGTCGGGGCGCTTGAGGTAACCGGGTGTGATGCACGCGCCGCGCGCCCGCACCTCCATCTTGCTCCCCACCGGCGCCAGCTTGATCTCAATCCCCGGCAGCGGCAGGCCGATCAGCCCCATGCGTTCGGTCGTCCAGTGGACATTCATGATGGTCGGCGCCGTCTCGGTCGCGCCATAGCCCGACGAGAACGACAGCCGCTCGCCGGTCACCTTCACCGCCACGGCCTGGATGCGGTCGCCCAGATCCTGGCTCAGCGCCGCGCCGCCATAGGCGAGGCCCTTCATTCGCCGGAAGAACGTCTCGGCCAGCTTGTCGTCGCGCTCCAGCTCCGGCGTCAGCATCGCCCAGGCGGCCGGCACGTTGGAATACACGGTCGGCGAAATCTCGCGCAGATTGCGCAGCGTCTCGGCGAAGCCCTGCGGCGTCGGCGACCCGTTGTCGACATACAGCGTCCCGCCCCAGGTCGTCGTGCCGTTCAGCACCGAATTGCCGCCGAATGTGTGGTTCCACGGCAGCCACGACAGCGTCACCGCCGGCGGCTCGCTGTCCGGATCGGCCAGCATCGAACGCAGCATCGCCGCGTTGGTGCACATCATGCGGTGCGTGTTGATCGCCGCCTTGGGCATCCCCGTCGAACCCGACGTGAACAGGTATTTGGCGACCGTATCGAAGCTCAGCCGGCCATAGGCCGCCTCGGCCGCAGCGCCGCCCGGCTCGGCCAGCAGCGCGGCGATCGGCTCGCTGTCAAAGCCCTCGGCGCCCTTCACGCTGTGGAACAGCATCACGCCGCTGAGGTCCAGCGCCGACAGGCCCTTGGCATAGGGCGTCAGATCGTCCGCCCAGATCGCCTTGGGCTCGACCAGGCTGAACACATGCTTCAGCTTGGCGAAGTCCGACGACAGGGTCGAATAGGCACGGCTCACCGGCGCCACCGGACACCCGGCCAGGATCGCGCCATAGGTCATCAGCGCGTGATCCACGCTGTTGCCGCTCAGGATCATCAGCGGCGCGCCGTTTCCGCTCAGGCCGCGCGCGATCAGCGCCGCCGCGATGCGCCCGATCAGGTCGAACGCCTGCGCATAGGTCACCTCGCGCCAGCCGTCCCTGCCCGGCACGCGCTCGGCCAGCCAGATGCGGTCGGGCGCTTCCTTGGCCCAGCGCTTGAACGGCGCGATTAGGTTCTCCGGCGGCGTCAGCAGCGGATGGGGATTGCGCAGGATCAGCGCGCCGTCATCGCGGCGCTCGATCTCCACCCGGGGCGGCTTGTTCCCGCTTTTGCGGAACGGCGCGTCGGCGCTCACCTTGCCCAGCGCGTTCACGCGGCGACGTCCACGATGACGCGGCCGCGCACTTTGCCGGCCAGGATCGTCGGGCCCATATTCATCGCTTCTTCCAGCGTCACGCTCACCGACATGGCGCGCAGCTTGTCCTTGTCGAGATCGCGCGCCAGACGGCTCCACGCCTCCACGCGCTTCGCCTTGGGCGCCATCACGCTGTCGATCCCCGCTAGCGTCACGCCGCGCAGGATGAACGGCGCCACCGATCCGGGCAGGTCCATGCCCGCCGCCAGGCCGCAGGCCGCGACCGTGCCGCCGTATTTCGTCGACGAAATCGCATTGGCCAGCGTCTTCGAGCCGACGCTGT
Organism: Pseudomonadota bacterium; assembly: GCA_029778105.1. Lineage (GTDB taxonomy): Bacteria > Pseudomonadota > Alphaproteobacteria > Micropepsales > Micropepsaceae > JADZAI01. The sequence goes on from JAKOQZ010000259.1 coordinate 4,861, forward strand.
CCACCACGCCCGCCCAGCGCTCCTTGTTCAGCGGACGCGGATCGCCCGACAACTCGGCGCGCGGAATGATCGACGCTGCGCCCAGTCCCTTCAGATAGCCCTCTTCCTCCGGACGGCCGGTCGAGGCGATCACCTCAAACCCCAGCCTGGCCAGCAGCGCGATCGCCACCGAACCGACGCCGCCCGCCGCGCCCGTCACCAGCACCGGCCCCGACGACGGCGTCACGCCGTTCTTCTCCAGCGCCAGCACGCACAGCATCGCGGTATAGCCCGCCGTGCCGATCGCCATCGCCTCGGACGCCGTGAAGGCGTCGGGCAGCGGCACCAGCCAGTCGCCCTTCACGCGGGCGCGCGTCGCATAGCCGCCCAGATGAGTCTCGCCCGTGCCCCAGCCGTTCAGCACCACCTTGTCGCCGGGCTTGATCCCGTCATGGCTCGAATGCTCGACGACACCGGCGAAATCGATCCCCGGGATCATCGGCCAGCGCCGCACCACAGGGGCCGCGCCGGTCAGCGCGAGGCCATCCTTGTAGTTGATCGTCGAATGCGACACCGCGACGGTCACGTCGCCGTCCATCAGGTCGGCATCGGTCAGCTCGGCGATCCGCCGCGACGGCGCGCCCTCGCCCTTCTCAAGCAGGACTGCGCGGAAAGTTCCGGCCATGATGTTTCCTCGGGTTGTCTTCGTTCTGATTGCGCCGGAAAGCATAGGAAATTCAATGCAAGGTCAAGGCAGACGGCAGCGCGCACAAACGAAGACGGCCCCTCCCGGATGGAAGGGGCCGCCCGATTCGCCGGCAGATCGTGCTCAGGCGCTGAAGAACGCCAGAAGATCGGCGTTGATAATATCCGCATGGGTCGTCGCCATGCCGTGCGGCAGGCCGGAATAGGTCTTCAGCGTGCCCTTCTTCAGCAGCTTGATCGCCTTATGCGCGCTGTCGTGGATCGGCACGATCTGGTCGTCCTCGCCATGCATCACCAGCACGGGGATATCCAGCGACTTGAGGTCCTCGGTGAAGTCCGTCTCGCTGAACGCCTTCACGCAGTCATAGTGGGCCTTCACGCTGCCCATCATGCCCTGCCGCCACCAGTTCAGGATCACGCCCTCGTCCACCTTCGCGCCCGGCCGATTGAAGCCGTAGAACGGCCCCGCCGGCACGTCGCGGAAAAACTGCGCCCGGTTGCCTGCCGTCGAATTGCGGAAGCCGTCGAACACCTCCAGCGGCAGGCCTTCGGGGTTCGCCGCCGTCTTCAGCATGATCGGCGTCACCGCGCCCATCAGCACGACCTTGGAAACGCGCCCCGCCTCGGCCCGCGCGGCATAATGCGCCGCCTCGCCGCCGCCGGTCGAATGGCCCACATGGATCGCGTTCTTCAGATCCAGCGCCCGGGCCAGCGCCTTCACGTCCTCCGCATAGGTGTCCATCTCGTTGCCGGTATCGGTCTGCGTCGAACGCCCATGCCCGCGGCGGTCATGCGCGATCACGCGAAAGCCCTTGCCCAGAAAGAACATCATCTGGTTGTCCCAGTCGTCGGCGCTCAGCGGCCAGCCGTGATGGAACACGATCGCCTGCGCGTCCTTCGGCCCCCAGTCCTTGTAGAAAATCTCGGTCCCGTCGCTCGTCTTGATGAAGCCGCTGCTCATGGTCCTGGTCCTCTTCGCCTGCGGGCGGCCCCAGCGCCGCCCTTCATGTGGACAAACTAGGCCTGCCGGCTCATCCTGCCGCGTGGCGGAACCGACAATCACCGGGCCATAACTGACAAGCGGACTGACTCATGCCGACACCCGGACCCGACACCCGCCTCGTCGCCGAAATCGGCCTCGCCATCTATCCCGACTGCCAGCTCTCGGCGATCTACGGCCTCGCCGACATCTTCCGCATCGCCTCCGACTTCGCGGCTCCGCGCGCCGTCCGCGTCACCAAATGGCAGGCAGACGCCGACGGCACCGTCGCCTGCATTAATGACACCCATCCGACAGCCGGTCCGCCACGGCCCGGGCACCTGATCTTGCCGCCCAGCCTCATCATGCCCGCCTCGATGGCCGACATGCGCGGCCTCGCCGGCTGGCTGAGCGCGCGTCACAGCCAGGGCGTCACGCTCTGCTCGGTCTGCGCCGGGGCCTTCGTGCTGGCCGAAACCGGCCTGCTGGAGGGCCGCGCCGCGACCACGCACTGGGTCTTCGCAGACGAATTCGCCCGCCGCTTCCCCGGCATCCGGGTCGAGACCGGCCGCATGGTCATCGACGAGGGCGACATCATCACCGCCGGCGGCATCCTCGCCTGGACCGATCTCGGCCTCACGCTGGTCGAACGCCTGCTCGGCCCCTCCATCATGCTCGACACCGCCCGCTTCCTGCTGGTCGACCCGCCCGGCCGCGCGCAGACGCCCTACAGCCGCTTCGTTCCGCGTCTCGACCACGGCGATGCGGCGGTGCTCAAGGTCCAGCACTGGCTTCAGAAGACCGGCGCGAAAGACCACGCCGTCCCCGCCCTCGCCGCCCGCGCCGGGCTTGAGGAGCGCACCTTCCTGCGCCGCTTCCGCAAGGCGACGGGCCTGCGTCCCACCGAATACGCCCAGCAGGTCCGCATCGCGAAGGCCCGCGCGGCGCTCGAAACCACAAGCCGCCCCGTCGAACAGATCGGCTTTGAGGCCGGCTATGGCGACCCGTCCGCCTTCCGCAAGCTCTTCCACCGCGTCACCGGCCTCAGCCCCGCCGACTATCGCCGTCGCTTCGGCCTCGCTGCGGCATAGGCCGGGCCCTTGCGCCGCGCCGTCCCTTTGTTACCGTTCGTTGACGAATCCGGCGCAGCCTGATCGGCACAACAAGGCTGACAGGTGGGTCTGGTCAGGAGGGGGATGACGCAACCTCAAGTGGGGCGCCCTTGGCCATGGACCTGAAGCTCGCAAAGCGTATCCGCAGCTACAATCTCACCACCGCCGAAATCCTCTACCGCCTGCCCGATCATCCCGCCGTGCTGCAGACCTTCGTCTGGCAGGATCTCGACATCGCCCCGAAATTTCCGGTGCTGAACAAGTTTCTCGGCTTCTGGGAAGAAAACATCGAGGGCAAGCTCCACTCGGTCCGCGTCGCCGTCCGCGGCGTCTTCACCCCCGCCGAACTCAAGATCTACGGCGCCGAATTCCAGATGCACTAGCTCCCGTCCCTCCCATTCAGGAGAAGGTGGATCGCGCGCAGCGCGAGACGGCGGCGCCGATCAAGCGCCTGCCCATGAGGCCTACCTCCGCGCCGGCATCCCCTCGGGATACTCCGGCAACGCGACCTGCGGATCGTACCAGTCCGCAGCGTCAGACCGCCAGATATGACACAGCGGCGATCCCGCCGAAGGCGTGTCGACACACCCCATGCGCAGCATCACCATCGGCTGACCACGACGTTCAGCCACAAGCTGAGATCCGCACGTCCTGCAGAAGCGGCGAAACTTCCCGGGCGACGATTCATATTCGCCCAGGGACTGATCGCCCCGCGTCCAGCGAAATGCCGCGCGAGGCACGCTGCTGAGGCTCGAAAAGGCCGAGCCGTGCGCTTTGCGGCAGGTCCGGCAGTGGCAATGAACAATCGGCCCCGGCGCTGCATCGACCTCTTAGGCGACCTCACCGCACAGGCAACTCCCCTTCAGCGTGTTCATCTCCTGATCTTCGGCAGACAGCAGGCGGCCTGCAGGTCGTGCGGGGGCATCCGACCGGGCGCAATACCGGACATAATTCCTATATAGGATCGGGCCGCGCGCCGGTCAAGGCCGCATCCGGAATATTTTCTTACAGAAACCGCACCGGCTCGCCGGTCGCCATCGCCGCCGCCTCGCCGTCGCGCATGACGGTCAGGCCCCGCACCACCGTCGCCACCGGCCAGCCGGTCGCTTCCACGCCGTCGAACTGCGTCCAGCCGCATTTCGACGCCATGTCCTCGCTGCGGAGCGTGCGCTTCGCCTTCAGATCCACGATCGTGAAGTCGGCGTCATAGCCCTCCGCGATCCGTCCCTTGCCCGCCACGCCGTAAATCCGCGCCGGCCCGGCCGAAGTGAGGTCGCAGAACCGCGCAAGGCTCAGCCGCCCCGCCGCCACATGGCTCAGCATCATCGGCACCAGCGTCTGCACGCCCGGCATGCCCGAAGGCGTCTGGGGATAGACGCCGCGCTTTTCCGCCGGCAGATGCGGCGCATGGTCCGAGCCGATCGCGTCGATCAGCCCGCTCCGCACCGCCGCCCACAGCGCGTCCTGATGCGCCTTCTCGCGGATCGGCGGGTTCATCTGCGCGAAATTGCCGATCCGCTCATAGCAGTCCGGCGCCGTCATGCTCAGATGGTTGACCGTCACCTCCACCGTCGCGATGTCGCGATGGGCGGCATAGACCGGCATTTCGTCGGCGGTCGTCGCGTGCAGCACATGCACCTTGCGCCCGGCGGCGCGCGCCAGCCGCATCAGCCGCTCGCCCGCGATCCGCGCGCAGGCCGCGTCGCGCCACACCGGATGCGTCTCCGGCCGCCCGCTCAGCGCCATCGCCTTGCGCGCCTGGAGGCGGTCCTCGTCCTCGGCATGGAACGAGATGCGCCGCGTGCCGCTGGCCAGCGCCCGTGTCAGCCCCTCATCGTCCGCCAGCAGCAGCGAGCCCGTCGAGGCGCCCATGAAGATCTTGACGCCCGCGCATCCGGGCAGCCGCTCCAGATCGCCCAGCATCCCGGCATTCTCCGCCGTGCCGCCGATGTAAAAGGCATAGTCGCACCGCATCCGCCCGTCGGCCCGCTTCATCTTGTCGAGCAGCAGATCGGCGCTCACCGTCGCCGGATCGGAATTGGGCATCTCGAACACCGCCGTCACGCCGCCCAGCACGGCGGCGCGCGAGCCGGTCTCGAAGTCTTCCTTCCGCGTCAGCCCCGGCTCGCGGAAATGGACATGCGCGTCGATCACCCCCGGCAGCACATGCAGCCCGGCCGCCTCGATCACCTGGCCGCCCTGCGCGGCGGCGAACGCGCCGATCGCGGCCAGCTTGCCGCCCCTGACGCCCAGATCGGCGCTCACCAGCCCCCCGGGCGTCATCACCTGCCCGCCACGGATCACAAGGTCGAATGTTTCGCTCATGGACACCGCTTATAGGCACCGCCTCTTGCCCTTCAAAGCGCCCCGGACCACTTAAGGTCACATGCCGCAGGCCCAGCTCACCGACCGCGCCGTCCTTGCCGTCACCGGCCCAGGCGCGACCGCCTTCCTTCAGGGCCTCGTCACCAACGAGGTGACGAAAGTGAATCCCGGATCAAGCGCTTACGCGGCGTTGCTCACCCCCCAGGGCAAGATCGTCACCGACTTCCTCATCCACGCCGCGCCGGACGGCTACCGCCTCGACGTGGCGGCGGCACACGCCCCCGACCTCCTCAAGCGGCTGAAGCTCTACCGCCTCCGCGCCCCGGTCGGCCTGGACGACGTTTCGGCCGCCGAGGCCGTCTTCGCCGCTTGGGGCGAGGCCGCGCCGGCCGCCGCCGCGAAAGACCCCCGCCTCGATGCCCTTGGCGGGCGCTGGATCGCCGCCCCGGACACCCTGACGGCGGACGCCGGCCTCGCCGGCTACCACGCCCACCGCCTCGCTCTCGGCGTCCCCGACAGCGCCGACACCGCAGGCCAGTTCGCCCTCGACGCCAATCTGGAGGAGCTGCACGGGGTCGACTTCCGCAAGGGCTGCTATGTCGGCCAGGAAGTCACCGCCCGCATGAAGCACAAGGCCGCCCCTCGCCGCCGCCTCATCGCCGTCATTGCCGACGGCGATCTCCCCTCACCCGGCTCCCGCCTGACGACCCCGGACGGCGCGGATGCGGGGGAAGTCGCCACCGGATCGGGCCAAACAGCCATCGCCTCTCTCCGCCTCGGGCAGACCGAGACACACGCAGAAGTTGTGTCCCTCAAGGGCGCACGCCTCAAGATCGCTGCGCCGCCCTATCTGAACGACACCCTCGCCGCCGCGCGGGCAAAAAACTGACGTTCAATTCCCGCCCCCTTGCTTCAGCGACAAACGAATAAGTTCCATCCGCAGGCTTGACAGTTCCCTATTTGTTCTTATCCTGCCCCGCACTTCAGGGGAGATCGCTTCATGAGCATGGTCGTGCACCACGTGTCGCTCGGGTCGAACAATATGGAGAAGGCGCTGACCTTCTATGACGCCACGCTGGCGACGCTTGGCCTCAAGCGAATCCTGGATTTCGCGCCTCATGCGGTCGGCTATGGAACCGACGCTCCGCTGTTCTGGATTCAGATGCCCTATGACCGCCAGACGGCCAGCGTCGGGAACGGCGTCCACATCGCCTTCGCCGCCAGCTCGCAGGACCAGATCGCCGCGTTCCACGCCGCCGCTCTGGCGAATGGCGGGCGCGACGATGGCGGGCCGGGGCCGCGCCCCGATTACGGTCCCCACTATTATGGCGCCTTCGTGCGCGACCCCGACGGCAACAAGATCGAAGCATGCATGACCCATGGCGAACAATACTAGCGTGTCCGGCGGGTGCACCTGGCCGGGCACCGATCCGCTCTATCTCGCCTATCACGACACCGAATGGGGCGTGCCGGAATATGACGGCCGGGCGCTCTGGGAAAAGCTGATCCTCGACGGCTTCCAGGCCGGCCTCTCCTGGATCACCATCCTCAGAAAGCGCGAGAACTTCCGCTCCGCCTTCAAGGGCTTCGACCCGGTGAAGGTCGCGCGCATGACGGACAGGGATGTCGAACGTCTTCTGAAAGACGAAGGCATCATCCGCCACCGCGGCAAGATCGAGGGCACGATCAGGAACGCCCACGCCTTTCTCGAAATCGAGAAATCCCATCCCGGCGGCTTCTCGGCCTATTGCTGGGAGTGGGTCGGCGGCAAACCCATCGTCAACCGCTTCACGACGATGCGCGACGTCCCCGCCGCCACCGACATCAGCACGGCGTTCTCCAAAGACCTCAGGAAACGCGGCTTCACCTTCTGCGGCCCCACCATCGTCTATGCCTGGATGCAGGCCTGCGGCCTCGTCAACGACCACATGATCGGCTGCGCCCGGCACAAGCAGGTCGCCAGGGCCCGGCGGCCACGCTGACGTTACGTTGGCTTGCGACCTTGTGCCCCATCTGGCACTTGTCGCGCCTTCCGTTTCCGTCAGGTTCCCCTTGAATTCGATCCCGCCCAAGACCGCGTTTCAACCGGCGCTCGACCCCGCCGCCGCCGCGCGCCGCCGCGAGGCGGTGCTGCGCGGCGACGAGCCGCTGCGCATCCTGCTGCCGTCCTATCGCTCCGACCCGCATACCGGCGGTCAGGGCATCTATATGGACTACATGTCGCGGGCGATCCTGGAGCTCGGGCACGAGGTCGAGGTCATCTCCGGCCCGCCCTATCCCAATCTCGATCCGCGCATCACGCTCACCAAGCTGGAATCGCTCGATCTCTACGCCAAGCCCAAGAACTGGATGGGCATTCCCAGCTATCCCAGGGGCGCTCCGAAAACCTGGACCGATATCCAGGAATACATCACCCACATCTCCGGCGGGTTCGGCGAGCTCAAATCCTTCGGCGAGCGCCTCTACCGGCACATGAAAACCCGCCACCAGAACTACGATGTGGTGCACGACAACCAGACGCTGTGCTGGGGTCTGCTCAAGGTGCGCGATCTTGGCCTTCCCGTCGCCGGCACGATCCACCATCCGATCACGCGCGACCGCGACATCGCCATCGCGCACGCCAAATCGCTCAAGCTCAAGCTGCTGATCCGCCGCTGGCACTCCTTCGTGAACATGCAGAAGAAGGTCGCCCGCCAGCTCGATCCGGTAATCGTCGTCTCCGAATCGACCAAGCGCGACGTGGCCAAGGAGTTCGGCGTCGACCCCAGGCACATGCGCGTCGTGCTGCACGGCATCAACGCGCGCGACTTCCATCCCGAGCCCGGCATCGTCCGCAAGACCAACCGGATCATGTGCGTCACCAGCGCGGACGTGGCGCTCAAGGGCCTGATGTATCTGATCCACGCCTATGCGGACCTGCTCAAGACGCGCCCGGATCTCGAGCTGCTGGTCGTCTCCAAGCTGCGCGAAGGCAATACCTCGCGCGCGCTCGACGAACTGGGCATCCGCGACCGGGTGAAGTTCGTCCACGGCCTCACCATCGACGAGATGCGCAACTACTATGCCGAGGCGACGGTCGCCGTTTCGCCGTCCGTCTATGAAGGCTTCGGCTTCCCGGCCGGCGAGGCGATGGCCTGCGGCGTGCCGGTCGTCGTCACAGAAGGCGGCTCGCTGCCCGAGGTCGCGGGCGATGCGGGCGTCATCGTGCCGGTGCGCGACAGCGCCGCCCTCGCCCGCGCCATCGGCGATCTGCTCGACAATCCGGCCAAACGGGCCGAACTCGGCGCCGCCGGCTATCGCCGCATCCAGGAGAAATTCCTCTGGTCGCGCGCCGCCGCCGACGCGGTCGCCGTCTACAAGGACGCCATCGCCAAGCATTACGGCTTGCAGCACGTGTTGGGCTGACGGCGTGCAGACCATCGACCTCAACATTCTCGAGCTGAAAGACGGGATGCGCACGCTCGATCTCGGCTGCGGCCGGGGCCGGCACGTGCATCAGGCCTATTATCACGCGGTCGGCCATGTCGTCGGCGTCGATCTCGGCTTCGACGACGTCGTCGCCACGCGCGAGGGCTTCAAGCAGGCCCCCGACATGGACCCGAACTCCAAGCGCGCCTACAGCCTGGCGGTGGCGGATGCGTTGAAGCTCCCCTTCCCCGACGCCTCCTTCGACCGCGTGATCTGCTCTGAGGTGATGGAGCACATCCCCGACTACAAGGGCGCGCTGAAAGAGATCGCCCGCATCCTCAAGCCCGACGGCAAGTTCGGCGTGTCGGTGCCGCGCGCCTTTCCCGAATGGGTCTGCTGGAAACTGGAAGAGCGCTATCACAACAATCCCGGCGGCCATGTCCGCATCTTCCGCACCTCAGGGCTGAAGCGCGACGTGACCGAGGCGGGCTTCAAGTTCCGCCGCCGCCACTGGGCGCACGGCCTGCACTCGCCCTATTGGTGGCTGCAGTGCGCAATGTGGGACAAGCGCGAGACCAGCCGCATGGTCCGCGCCTACCGCAAGTTTCTCGAATGGGACATCCTCAAGCGCCCCTTGCTGACGCGCGCGCTCGAGAAGGTCGCCGACCCGCTGATGGGCAAGTCGGTCGTCCTCTATTTCGACAAGGCGGCGGCATGAAGCTGCCGGCCGGTTTCTTCGACGGCGCGCTGAAGCGCATCCTCGCGGTGCAAAAGCCGGACGGCGCGATCCCCTGGTTCGACATCGGCGTGTTCGATCCCTGGAACCACACCGAGGCCGCGATGGGCCTTGCGGTGCTCGGCCGGGTGGCCGAGGCGAAACGCGCCTACGACCACCTCGCCGCCACACAGGAAGCCGACGGCTCGTGGTGGGCCCATTACGGCAGCTCCGTGTCGCTCGACACCGGCAAGTATGAGGGCACCGGCGACGAGCCGAAGAAACGCGACACCAATTTCTGCGCCTACCCCGCCACGGGCATCTGGCATCTCTATCTCGTCACCGCCGACCGCACCGTGCTGACGCGCTACTGGCCGATGGTGAAGAAGGCGGCCGACTTCGTCGTCGCGCTTCAGACCCCGCATGGCGACATCCGCTGGGCCGCGCCGGGGCCGGAGGCCGAACCCGACGACGCGCTCGTCACCGGCTGCGCCTCGATCTTCCACAGCCTCGGCTGCGCCGTCGCCATCGCCGAGACGCTCGGCCACGACGCCACACGCTGGCGCAAGGCCCGCGCCGCGCTGCGCGACTGTCTGGTGAACAAGCCGGAACGCTTCGACCGCACCTGGCCCAGCAAGTCCAACTTCTCGATGGACTGGTACTATCCCGTCCTCTGCGGCGTCTTGACCGGCGATGCCGCCCGCGCCCGGCTCGAGTCCCGCTGGTCCGAGTTTGTGGTCGACGGGCGCGGCTGCCGCTGCGTTCTGGGCGAGCCCTGGGTCACCATTGCCGAAGGCTGTGAGCTCGCCATCGCCCTGATGGCGACCGGCGACCGCGCCGCCGCGCGGGAGATGTTCCATTTGCAGGATCAGTGGCGCGACGACAGCCACGCCTACTGGATGGGCTTTCAGTATGCCGAGAACGTGCCCTGGCCGGTCGAAAAGCCAGCCTGGACCGCCGGCGCCGCCATCCTCGCGGCCGACGCCATCTACGGCCTCTCGCCCGCCTCCGGCCTCTTCACCAAGCCCCTAGCCGGCGAGACGCACCAGCAGCCGCAGCGACTTGACCTGCTCTAGCTCGCGGAACATCCGGCTGGCGATCGCCGCCTTGTAGATCTCATAGGGCGGCCGGCCCCCATCCTCGGGGTTCGGGAACACGTCGTGGATCGCCAGATACCCGCCCGGCATCACATGCGACGCCCAGCCGCGATAATCGGCCAGCGCCAGCTCCATCGAGTGCCCGCCGTCGATGAACAGGAACGCCAGCGGCGTATGCCAGTGGCGCGCCACCGTGGCCGAACGCCCGACGACTGCGATCACGTTGTCCTCCAGATGCGCCCGCCGCAGCGTGTCGCGCAGGAAGGGCAGCGTCTCCATCGACCCGGCCTTCTCGTCCCAGGTTTCCGGATCGTGATGCTCCCAACCCGGCTGCATCTCTTCCGAGCCCCGGTGATGGTCCACCGTGAACAACATGCCGCCGCGCGCCTTGCACGCCGCCCCCAGATAGAGGGCCGATTTGCCGCAATAGCTGCCGACCTCCAGGCACGGCCCCCATGCCACCGCGTCCTGCGCCCAGCGATAGAGCGCGGCGCCTTCCTCGGGGTCCAGAAACCCCTTCACGCTTGCCGGATCGATGGGAAGTCTCACGGCATGATGCCCGTCAGCCGCTCGCTGACGGCCCATAGCTGCTTTCCCGCCGCCGCATCCTGCGCCTCTCGGGAAGGCGTCGCCGGCTTGCACTTCACGAAATACTGCCCCGTCACATCCGCGACCTCGGGCGAGGCGCAAAGATAGACCGACGTCTCGGCGCCCTTCTTCACGTCGATCGCGAACAGATTCTTGGCCGCCCCCAGCGCCCAGCCGAACGCACCCGTCGCCGCGCTCCCGAAATTCGACTTCACGAAACCCGGATGCAGGCAGTTCAC
>JAKOQZ010000260.1 GCA_029778105.1 Pseudomonadota bacterium
GAGTATCCACATCGCGAGGGCGGCCAGCAGGATCACCACCAGTCGGTCGCTGCCGCCGATCGCGACGATCTCGCCCGACAGCGTCAGGCCCAGGCCGGTCAGGTTCACCACCGAGACGATGATGCCGGCGCAGGCGCAGGTCGCGGCGATCCCCAGCACCGAGCGCGCGCCGTGGCCCAGCGCATCCACCATCCGCAGCGATGCCCGTGGCTCGTCCTCCGGCGCGGGCCGCATCAGCGCGCTCGCCAGCGTCGCGGCCGCGATCCCCCAGAACACGGCGACGGAAAGGCGCGTGTCGAACAGCGCGCCGATGCCCATCGCCTCCGCCGCGCCGCTATGGCCAAGCACCGCCGCGCCCAGAGTGACGGCGACGCCGATCAGAAAGGCGGGGCGGGTCACCAGGCGGCTGTCGGCGCGCAGCATCGACAGCAGGAACGCGACCGCGATCGACCAGAACACCGCCATGAACGAGGTCAGCCCGGCGATCAGCGCGACGGCGATCGCGGCGAGCGAGAGGAAGTGATAGCCCTGCGAACGGGTCAGCCGCCACAGCGAGGTTTCGCTTTCCCCGGCCGCGACCAGGGTCAGCCGCCGCGCGTCCGCCTCCGTCATCAGCCAGCAGCTGAAATAGTAGAGCAGGGTCGGGATCGTCGCGTAGATCAGGACTTCCAGATAATCGACCTTCAGATACTCGGCGATGATGAACGCCGCCGCGCCCAGCGTCGGCGGCGACAGCGTCGCGCCGATGCCGGCCGCCGACAGCAGGCCGCCGGCGACGGCGGGGGGATAGCCGGCGCGGCGCAGCATCGGCCAGGCGATCGACCCGACCGTGACGGTGGTGGCGACGCCCGATCCCGACACCGTGCCCAGCAGAAAACCCGAGGCGACGACGGCCCGCCCCGGCGCGGCGGCCGAGGGCCGGCGGCCGAACAGCGCGAAGGCCCAGTCGATGAAGAACCTGCCCGCGCCGCCGCGCTCCAGCACCGCGCCGTAGATGGTGAACAGCACGATGAAGGTGGCCGCGACGTCCAGCGGCGTGGAGAAGATGCCCTCCAGCGTCAGGAAGTTCTGGCCGATGATCCGGTTCAGCGAGAACCCGCGATGGTCGAAGGGTTCGGGCATGGCCGCGCCGAACCACGCATAGAGCAGGAAGAGCAGCGCGATGAAGGGCAGGATCCAGCCGACGGCCCGCCGCGTCGCCTCCAGCACCATCAGCATCAGCACCGCGCCGCGCACCAGCTCCTCCGGCGTCGGCTTGGTCGGGCGCGTCTTGTAGTGCTCGATCTCAAGACAGAGATAGACCGCGCAGCCGATCGCCAGCACCGCAAAGAGCCAGGCGTCCGGCCGCCAGCGCCCCAGCCTCGGCCACAGTGCGCCGAGCGGCGCGAGCGCGAAGGCGAGGGCCGCCAGCCCGACGGTCACCAATTGTCCGGGGTCGCGCGAGACGATGCGCCCCTCGACGGTCACGAAGCCGAGCAGGGCGAGCGCCAGGGCGGTGACTACGGTGAGCTCGATGGCCGCGCCGCGCTTGTCGGCGCGCGCCGGAACCAGAAAGAACGCCAGCGTCAGCGCCGCGCCCAGAAAGGTCGCGCGATAGATGGCCGTGTTGATCGAAAACTGCGTCCAGCCCAGCGCATAGACCGCCAAGGCGACGCAGGCCACGAAACAGGCCCGGCCGACCGGCCCTGCAGGAAAATTCGTCGGGCCGCCCTCGGAGTCGCGGGCGAGATCCTCGTCTGTGGCGGGCGTCGCGTCCGGAGCCGACGTCATGGCGCCGGCGTGCGGCCGGCGTAGAAGGCGATCGCGGCGGGATGCCAGGGAACGCTCGTTTCGACGTAAGCGCCTGCCAGCGACAGCGTCTCCGCCTCGGGATGCACGGCATGAATGGCGTCCAGATTGCCGAAGATGCAGCTCAGGATGTCGGTCACCAGCGCGTCGTCCGCTTCGCCCGGCACCAGCAGCACATTGGCGACGCCAAGCCCGGGCACGTCGGCATCCTGTCCGGCATAGGTCCCGGCGGGCATGGCCGAGTCCTGATAGAGGTTGGGATAGCGGGTCTTGAGAACCGACATCTCCGTCGCCGTGCCGATAAAGCGCAGCTTCGTCTGCCCGGCCGAGGCGAGGTCCTTGACGGCGGCTGTCGGGAGACCGCCGATCCAGAAGAACGCGTCGATCTTGCCGTCGGCCAGCGCGCCTGCGGATTCCGAGACGCCCAGATTGTCGCGGGTCACATCGCTCATCGGGTTCAGCCCGGCGGCGGCCAGCATGCGGTCGGCGATGGACTCGGTCGACGAGCCGGCCGAGCCGACGGACACGCGCTTGCCCTTCATCGCCGCGATCGAGTCGATGCCCGAGGCCTCCGACGCCACCACGTGCAGGAAGCTGTCGTACAGCCGCGCGATCAGGCGGATGTTCTGCGGCCCGTCGTCGGCATAGGCGCCCGCGCCGGTGAAGCCGTCATAGGCGGAATCGATGGTCGAGAAGCCGATATCGGCCTCGCCTTCGGACAGAAGCTTGACGTTGTCGACCGACCCGCCGGTGACCTGGGCGGTCGCCTGGGTGTTCGGCATCTTCTCCGACAGGATTTTCGCCAGCCCGCCGCCATAGGGATAGAACACGCCGCCCGTGCCGCCGGTGACGATCACCAGCCGCCTGCGCGACTGGGCCGGCGCGGCAGGCATCAGCGCCAGAGCTGCGGCGCTGAGCAGGATGGTGCGGCGTGTGAAGTCCATGTCTGTCGCCCCCCGGCGGGTTTCGGAATTATTATTTCCGAATCCCTATGACGTTTGGGCGGGCGTGTCAGCCGTTCTCAGCCGAAATGACGCTTCATCCAGTCGGTGATGACGCGGTTGGTCTCTTCGGGCTTTTCCTGCTGGGTCCAGTGGCCGCAATCCTTGACCACGTGGCGCTCCAGATTGGGCACCAGCGCTTCCATGCCGTCGGCCATCGACGGGCGCAGCACGACGTCGTTTTCGGCCATGATCATGAGGCTCGGCACCTTGATCACCTGGTCCGTGTCTTCGCTCTCCTGCCAGTTGCGGGTGAAGTTGCGGTACCAGTTGATGCCGCCCGTAAAGCCGGTCTTCTTGAAGGTCTCGATGAAGACGTCGAGCTCGGCCTGGGGCATGACCAGTTCGCCCGGCCACAGGCGCTCGTCGCTGCGGACCGCGTTGACCAGGGCGAAGTTCTTTTCCTCCGCCGGGCGCTTGTCGAACTCCGCCAGCGTCATGCCGGATTTGCGCATGAAGAAGCGGAACGACTTGGCCGTGTCTTCGGCCAGCACCGCGTCGGCGACGCCCGGCTTCTGGAAGGCGACGATGTACATGTCTTCGCCATAGGCCATCTTCATCAGCGCGATGGGGTCCATCGGCGCGCGCGGCAGATGCGGCGTGTTGACGCCGATGACGCCGGCCACCCGGTCGGGATGCAGCACCGCCATCTGCCACACGACGAAGCCGCCCCAGTCGTGGCCGCAGAACACCGCCTTCTGGATGCCCAGCGCGTCCAGCATCCCGGTCAGATCGCCGCAGAGATGCTTCATCGTATAGTTCTCGGCCCCTTCGGGCTGGCTGGTCGCGCCATAGCCGCGCTGATCCGGCGCGATCGCCCGGAATCCGGCCGCGCCCAACGCCGGCAGTTGATGCCGCCAGGAATAGGCGAGCTCCGGAAAGCCGTGGCAGAAGACGATGGGAAACCCGTCCTTGGGACCGGCCTCATACACTGCCATGCGGATTCCATTGGTCTCGACGAAATGGGGTTCGGGGAAGGCGGTCGTCACGGGCATTTCCTCAATCAGTTCTGGTTATGGCGGTATCTTATCAGGCGGCGATGCCCAGCGCTTTCATCATTTCCGCGCGCTCCGGCCCGGCCTTGGGCGGATAGAGGCCGCGTTTCAGCGCCTTGGGCGTCGCCCAGGTCTTGAGAATGCGCGCCAGGATCGGCCCGCGCTTCGTCCAGTCGGTGGGGTGCTCCAGCATATGGAACGCGCGCATCGCGGCGCGCGCGACGGTCAGATCGCCGCGGCTCGCCGCGCCGATCGCGTCTTCGACGAAGCTCTTCATGATGCGGGACTTCAGGCGCGGCTTGTAGCCCGGCACGCGCTCGTTCGCGGCGCGGCGGATGGCCTGCTCGTCCTGCTTCACCATGACATCGTAGAAAGGTTTGAGCTCGGCCTGCGACCGCTCGCGCAGACGCCGCAGGCGCGCGGCCGGATCGGCCGTCTCGGCGAAGATCTCGGGCAGGAAATGCGCCTGGATCGCGCCGATCGAACAGCCGCGGCCATAGAGCGGATTGGTCCGCTGGGCCGCGTCGCCGACGGGATACAGATTGAGCACGCGCGGCGTGTCGCCATCGAGATAGGTGCGCCACGAGCTCAGCAGATTGCCCATGCCGAACACCTTGCTCGCCGGCTCGGCGCGCTCGGGTTCGATCCATCGGGCGGTGCCGGGGATCTGGCGGCAGACCGCATCGAAGACCTCGGGGTTCAGCATCGCGGTGCGCAGTTCGGTCTCGATCTCGGGCACGGCCAGCGTGATCGAGAAATGCCGGTTGTCGGCGATGAACACGCCGAACTTCACATAGCCCAGATCGCCCGCGCCCGACGGCCCGTCGCGCGGCGGCTCGTCCGCGCCGTCGCGCAGCTTGTAGTGGCGCGTGAAATACAGAATGCCGGCAGGGCTCGTTTCGGCGATCGTGTTCTCAAGGCCCAGCCAGTCGGGGAACTGCGTGGTGCGGCCGGTCGCGTCGATGACGCTGTCGGCCGTCATCTCGCGCATCGCGCCGGCGATCTCCACCTTCAGCCCGGTGACGCGCACGCCGTCGCGCAGCACGCCCCTTATGCCCGCATCGGTGATGAAGGTGACGCCGGGCAGGGTGGCGACGTAGCGCCGGATCGTCAGCTCCAGCGTCGTGCGCCGGCTGAACAGGAACGACATCTCCTCATCGCCCGGCTCATAGCGGTAGCGGTTGCGCAGCGGCGGCCCCAGAAACTCGGCGAAGGTGTGTTCGCGCGCGCCGTTCTGCAGAAGGGCGGTCCACAGCGCCGGATGCTTGGCGCGGATCAGCGTCACCAACCGTCCCAGAAACACATGGCTGTGGCGCAGCTGGGTGACGCCCTTGCGCTCCCAGGATTCGAAGGCCTCGTCGGGTCCGAGGTCGGGCGGCGGCGGATCGCGGTCCAGCACGGTGATGCGGCGCGCGCCGTCGGAAAGAGCCATGGCGGCGTGCAGGCCGGCGATGCCTGCGCCGGCGATCAGGATCGTCTCGCTCAAGGGATAGACCTCCATCCGGCCAGCGCGACGAGCGCCCAGCCGGCAAGAAACAATGTGCCGCCGACCGGCGTGATCGCGCCCAGCCATTTCTGTCCGGTGATCGCGAGCAGATAGAGCGAGCCGGAGAAAACAACCGTCCCGGCGAAGAAGGCATAGCCGGCCCATATCGCCAGCTTGCCGGCCGCCGCATCGCGCGCCAGCAGCGCCGCGCCGAACAGCGCGGCCGCATGCACCAGATGATAGAGCGCGCCCGTCTGATAGAGCGCCAGGCTTTCGGGCGAGAGCGCGCCGCGCAGCGCATGCGCGCCGAACGCGCCCATCGCGACGGCGAGCAATCCCGACAGTCCTGCCAGAACGAGCAGCATGGGCGCGGCGTCTCCATCCGGTTGACGGCGGCGCATCGCGCGCCTAGCGGTCGGTGAACGACAAGAATATGCGCCGTCCGGGCGCGCCGGGGAGAATAGGCGATGAAACTCTATGACGAGAAGATGCCCGCGCCGAATCCGCGTCGCGTTCGGATTTTCCTCGCCGAGAAGCGACTGACGGTTCCGCTGGAACGCATTGCCCTTGCGTCAGGCGCGCACAAGTCGCCGGAATTTCTTCGGAAGAACTCGCTCGGCCAGATCCCCGTTCTTGAGCTGGACGACGGAACAGCGATCAGCGAGACGGTTTCGATCTGCCGCTACTTCGAGGCGCTGCATCCCGAGCCGGCCTTGTTCGGACGCACGCCTGTGGAGATCGGCCTGATCGATATGTGGATACGCCGCGTCGAGCTGCATCTCTCGGCGCATCTCAGCCAGGTCTGGATCAACACGCACCCCTATACCGAGGCCTATTGCGCGCGGATGGGCATCGTCCGCTACCCCGACTTCGGCGAGGCCAGCCGGCAGCGCCTGCTCGACCGGATGATCTGGCTGGACGGCGAGATCGCGGGGCGGAACTTCATCGCCGGCGACGCCTTTTCCATGGCCGATATCGCGACGCTGACGATCCTGGATTTTGCGGGCTTTGTCGGCATCGCGATCCCCGAGGGCGCCGCGAACCTCAAAGCCTGGCACGCCCGGATTTCCGCCCGGCCTTCCGCAGCGGCCTGATTGCCTTGCGCGGCGGCGCGCGCCAAACTGCGCCGTCACAGAACATACAAATTTGGAAACGCAGGAATGGACACCACGATCGGGGCGCGCACCGCGCGCCGGGGTTTTGCGTCATGAGCATCGCCGATCCCGCGCTGGCCGAGCGCATCTCCGCCTATCTCAAGGCGACGCAGGGCCGCGACACGCAGGTGACGCTGCTTGAGCGCATTCACGGCGGCGCCTCGCGCGAGACATGGCGCGTGCGCTTCGACGAAGATGGCGGCGCGCGCGGGTTCATCCTGCGCCGCGATCCGCCGTCTTCGCTCATCGACACCGAACGCACCGTCGAGTTCGCGGCCTATCGCGCCTTCCACAAGTCGCCGGTGCCTGTGCCCGAAGCGCTGGCGCTGGAGCAGGACGAAAGCTGGATGGAGCGGCCCTTCTTCCTGATGGAGGAAATCACCGGCGCCGCCGCCGCATCGGTTCTTCAGGGCGAGCCCTATGGCGAACACGCCGCCGCGATCGGCGCGCAGTTCTTCGGAACGCTCGGCGAGATCGCCAAGGCCGACCCCGCGGCGCTGGGGCTCGACTGGCCCGCGCCCGCGCCCGACGCGTGCTGGTCCGCCGAACTGGCGAAGTGGGAGAAGGTGATCGACGAAGACGAACGCGAGCCGCAGCCCATCGCGCGCGCCGCGATCCGCTGGCTCCGCGCCAACCCGCCGCCGCCGGCCCAGAAGATTTCGGTCGTTCACGGCGATTATCGCACCGGAAATTTCCTGTTTGCGAACGACCGCATCGCGGCGATCCTCGATTGGGAGATGGCGCATCTGGGCGATCCGCTGGAAGATCTGGGCTGGGCGCTCGATCCGCTCTGGGCGCACCACAATCCCGAACGCCCGGCCGGCATGTGCTCGCGGGCCGAAGCCATCGCGCACTGGGAAAAGGCGAGCGGCCTGAAGGCTGACCCGCACGCCATGCGCTGGTGGGATATGTTCGCCAGCCTCAAGGGGCTCGCGATCTGGATCAGCGCGGCGGCCGAGGTGCATGACGGCACCAACACCGATCCGGTCAATGCCTTCTCGGGCTGGTACTGCCACGCCTATCACAATCAGGTGCTCGCCACCCGTCTGCAGGAGTACGCGGCATGATCCCCGAAGCCGACACTTTGCTGAACGTCAGCGCCGGCAAGCTGCTGCTCGAGATCGCGCCGCAGATGCCGCCCGGCTACGGCCAGGGCAGCAGCGCGACCGTCGCGATGGTTCTGGTCCTCGCGGCGCAGGAATACGCAAAGGGCGCCGACACGCGCATCTGGGAGAACGCCCGCATGAGCGAAATTCTCGCGGATGCGGGCGTCGGCGATCTCGCCGTCGCGGCCTCCAACGCCATCGCCGATCTCAACGCGGCCAATGCTGCGCTGCGCGCCCGACTGATCGCGTTGCACGAACGGGTCGAAGCCGAAAGCGGCGACACGGCGCGCGCAAGGGAACGCGAGATCCTCGCCTTCCTCAAGGAGTCCGCCGACCGCCGCCGCCTCCATCTCCCCGTGATGTAGGCGCATGGGAGGCGAGCGCCTCCGTTTCTCCGTCGCCCAGGCCGCGCCCGCGGCCGTGGGAGGAATCTATCTGCCGTTTTTCCCGCTCTGGCTGACGGGGCAGGGGCTGGAGCCGTCGCAGATCAGCCTGGTGCTGGCCTGCGCCATGTTCCTGCGTATCTTCATCAGCCCGACGGCGGGCATCGTCGCCGACGCGCTGGGCGACCGCCGCCGCGTCGCGATGGCGTGCGCCGCGCTGGCGTCGCTGGCCTTCGGCCTGATGGCGGGGCTGGGGCCCGTCTTCGGCCTCGCCGCCATTCTGCCGCTGATGCTGATCGCCGTGCCGCTCAACAGCGCGACCGGGCCGATCGTCGAAGCGGTGACGGCGCGCGGCGCCATCGACTATCGCTTCGACTATGCCCGCGTACGCCTGTGGGGATCGCTCGCCTTTGTGGTGACCAATTATCTCGGCGGGCTCGCCATCGGCTTCACCGGCGCGGGCGCGGTGGCATGGATGGTCTCGGTCATGCTGGCCGGCTGCGCCATCGCATTCTGGCCGTTGCCGCCGCTTCTGTCCGACCGCCGCACCGAGCGCAAGGCGATGGGCCGCGCCATTCAGCGCATCTTCTCCGAAGGCCGCGTCCTGCTGCGCCAGCCCGTCTTCCTGCTTTTCCTGCTGACCGTCACCTTCGCGCAGACCGCCCATGCGGTGTTCTACGCCTTCGGCACCATCACCTTCCGCAGCTTCGGCTATACCGACAGCTATATCGGCGTCCTATGGGCATCGGGCACGCTGGCGGAGGTCGCCCTGTTCGCGTTCGGCGGCCGCGTGACGCGCGGCGCCCCGGCGACGGGCCTCATCGCGCTGGGCGTGGCGCTGGGCGCGGTGCGCTGGATCGGCATGGCCTTCGACACCGGCCCGGTCGGGGTGCTGCTGCTCCAGCTGCTTCACGCCGGCTCGTTCGGCCTCGTCCATCTCGGCACCATGAAGTTCCTCAGCCTCGCCGTGCCCGCGCGGCTCGCGGCCACCGGCCAGTCGCTCTTCGCCGTCATGGCCTACGGCCTCGGCATGGGGCTGGTGACGCTCGCCATCGGTCCGCTTTACGATGCGGCCGGGCCGCGCACCTATCTGCTGATGGCGGTTCTGTCGGGCGTGTCGCTCGCCCTGACGCTGGCCCTCGCGCGCGCCTGGAACGGCCGCAGTCTTTTCGCCTTTCGCAACCGTATGGGAGTGGTGTGATGAAAC
>JAKOQZ010000261.1 GCA_029778105.1 Pseudomonadota bacterium
GACGCCGGCATAGGCGTGGATGACGTCGGCGCGGGTGAGGTTGGCGGAGGGCAGGCCGGTGTTCACCGCCGCGATCATCTTGTCGATGTCGGCATCGGTGGGCGTCACCCGGTCGGGCGATCCTTCGAATACGTCGTCGGTGGTGCCGACGATGGCGTGGCCGCGCCAGGGCAGCACGAAGAAATGGCCGCTGCCGACGAACATGGCGAGCGCGGTGTTGCCGGCGGTGAGGGCGCGGGTGATGAGGTGAATGCCCTTGGCGCGGACGAGGCGGTGCGAGGGCACGCCATCCTGCGCCATCGCCATCACGCCATCGGCCCACGGGCCCGCCGCATTGACAGTGACGCGCGCCGTGACGCGCAGTGCAGCACCGGAGGCCACGTCGCGCACCAGCGCGCCTGTCACCGCGCCCGCCCCATCCTTTTCCAGCGAGACGGCCTCGACATAATTGGCGATCACCGCGCCGCGCGCCGCCGCGTCCTGCAGGCAGCCGAGGCCGAGCCGTTCGGGCGCGTACATCTGGCAGTCGTGATAT
Organism: Pseudomonadota bacterium; assembly: GCA_029778105.1. Taxonomy (GTDB): domain Bacteria; phylum Pseudomonadota; class Alphaproteobacteria; order Micropepsales; family Micropepsaceae; genus JADZAI01. The sequence goes on from JAKOQZ010000261.1 coordinate 536, forward strand.
TCGATCGCGGAGGGATATCCGCTGTCGACCGCGATGGCGGCCCGCGTCTGAAGCTCTTCATGGCCGACGCTGCGATGGCCGGGCAGACGCTGATCCTTGTCGGCGAGCCAGGTGCGGTCGAAGCTGAGCCAGTCATAGAGCGTGAGCCCGATGCGCAGCGTCAGCGTGCCGCGCCGGTCGGCGGGCTGGGGCACGAGAAAGGGCAGGGGATAGACCAGATGCGGCGCGATGCGCTGCCAGATCCGCCGCTCGCGCAGCGACTCGCGCACCAGCCCCAGCTCGAAATTCTTGAGATAGCGCAGGCCTCCATGCACCAGCTTGGAGCTGGCGGCGCTGGTGGCGTGGCTGAAGTCGCGCTTTTCGACCAGCGCGACCTTGAGGCCGCGCATCGCCGCGTCGCGCGCGATGCAGCTGCCGGTGATGCCGCCGCCGACGATGAGAACGTCGAAAACCTGCCGTCCGAGACTGGAGAAATCGCGCCGCACGGGAGTCTGCCTGGATGGGCTCTGGAAGGGGCCGCACAAAAGGCGAGGGGCGGCCCTCTGTCAATGCGCCGGGGCTGCTGCTAGCCTTTTGGGCATAAAAGCCATCGGCAAGAACAAACGCGAGGAAATCCATGCCCCAGGTAAAGGCCAACGGCCTGACGCTCGAATATGACGACCATGGCCGCCCGGGCGATCCGGCGGTTCTGCTGATCATGGGCTTTTCGGGCCAGTTGACGATGTGGCCGATGTCGCTGGTGAACGGGCTGACGGCGCTGGGCTTCCGGGTCATCCGCTTCGACAATCGCGATGTCGGGCTTTCCACCCACCTGTCCGAGAAGGGGCCGCCGGATGTCGGCGCGGCGATGATGGCGGCGATGTCGGGCCAGCCCTATGCCGGCGCGGCCTATCTGCTGGACGACATGGCGGCCGACGCGGTGGGCCTGCTGGACGCGCTGGGCATCGCCGACGCCCATATCGTCGGCGCCTCGATGGGCGGGATGATCGCGCAGATCGTCGCCGCCAAGCACGGCGCGCGGGCGCGCAGCCTGGTTTCGATCATGTCGTCGACCAACCGTCCCGGCCTGCCGCAGGCGGCGCCCGAGATCACGGGCGCGCTGATCACGCCGCCGGCCAGCCCCGGTCGCGAAGACCGCATCGCCCATTTCAAGACCCTGTTCCGCACCATCGGGTCGCCCGGCTTTCCGGCGACCGAGGACGAAATCCAGACGCTGGCCGAAGGCGTGGTGGACCGTGCGCCCTACGATCCGGCCGGGATCGGCCGCCAGCTTGTGGCGATCCTGTCGTCGGAGCCGCGCCACGAGATGCTGAAGGCGGTGCGCTGCCCCGCGCTGGTGCTGCATGGCGCGGACGATCCGCTGATCCCCATCGCGGGCGGCGAAGACACGGCCGCCAGCATTCCCGGCGCCGAGTTCGTCGCGGTCCCCGGCATGGGCCACGATTTCACCGAAGCGCTGATGCCGGAATTCATCCGCCATGCCGGCGGTTTCCTGACCCGCGCCGAGCAGCGCGGCAAGGCGGCCTGACCCATGGCTCAGATCAAGGCGAACGGCGTCGCGCTGGAATATGACGTCACCGGCCCTGCGGACGGCGTGCCGCTGTTGCTGATCATGGGCTTCGGGGCGCAGATGACCTCGTGGACGCCGCGCTTCACCGCGGCGCTGGCGGAGGCGGGCTATCGCGTGATCCGCTTCGACAATCGCGATGTCGGGCTGTCGCAGCGCTTCACCGGCACGCCAGCGGCGAAGGATGTGGCCGCTGCGGTGGCGGCGGGCCGCACGCCGGATGTGCCCTATGTGCTGACCGACATGGCGGCCGATGCGGCGGGCCTGCTGGATGCGCTGGGCATCGAGAGCGCGCATATCGCGGGCGCTTCGATGGGCGGCATGATCGCGCAGCTCGTGGCGCTGGACCATCCGAAGAAGGCGCGCTCGCTGATCTCGATCTTTTCGACGACCGGCGACTACGCCCTGCCCAAATCCTCGCCCGAGGCGCAGGCGGCGCTGCTGACGCAGCCCGCATCGAGCGCGCGCGCCGATGTGGTGGCGCATGCGGTGAAGAACCGGCGCGTCTATGCCTCGACGCGCTGGCCCTATGATGAGGCGAATGTCGCGGCGCTGGCGGGCGCGGGCTATGACCGCGCCTATTACCCCGAAGGGTCGGTGCGCCAGTATGCGGCGATCCTGGCCTCGCCGCCGCGCACCGAGCGGCTGAAGAGCCTGAGCCTGCCGGCGCTGGTGCTGCACGGCACGGCGGATACGCTGATCCCCTGGCAGGCCGGGGCGCACACGGCGGCGTGCATTCCGGGGTCGGAATTCGTGCTGATCGACGGCTGGGGCCACGACATTCCCGTGCCGGGCGTGGCGATGATCACCGACTATATGACGGGCTTCCTGCGACGGGCCGAAGCGGCGCGCGAACGCCCGGCTGCAGCCGCTTGAGCGCATTCTAATCAAATTGGCGGGCGGGCATTGAGCCCGCCGCAAGGCCGGCGCGGCACACTTTCCCGGACCAAACCGGGAATGCGCCATGACTCTCCGTTCCGTCCTGATTTCGGGCGCCGCCGCTGCGATGCTGGCGCTGGCGCCGGCCTGCGCCCAGGGCGCGGTGACCCAGGCCAGCGCCGTGCCCGGCGATTTCGGCACCGACATGCGCGCGACCAGCGTGATCGAGCAGCAGATGACCGCCGAGCCGACGCAGGTGACGCTGGCGCTGCTGAACCAGTATCGCGCCGCGCGCGGGCTGGGGCCGCTGGCGATCGACCCGCAGATGACGCTGGTCGCCTATCAGCAGGCCAAGGCGATGGCCGACGCCGACTTCATGGACCACAACATCGTCGGCGATTTCGGCCACCGCCTGATCGCCAACAAGGTGCTGAACGTCTATGCGGGCGAGAATATCGGCCGCAACATCCGCACCGCCGACAAGATGTTCGACTGGTGGGTGCATTCGCCCGTCCACGAACGCAACATGTCGAACCCGC
>JAKOQZ010000262.1 GCA_029778105.1 Pseudomonadota bacterium
CAGCCGCAGCGGCATCACCGTGCTGTGCAATCTGCACGATCTGGACGTCGCCGAGCAGTATTGCCGCCGCATCATCGGCATGGAGATGGGCAGGATCGTCTTCGACGGTCCGCCATCGGCCCTGGACCGTGAGATGAAGCAGCGCATCTATGGCAAGGACCTGCGCGCGGCATGACCTCGCCCCTGATCACCCGCCGGGCGTTCGGCGGCCTGATGGCGGGCGGCGCGGCGCTGGCCCTGACCGGCTGTTCCGAAGGCCGTTTCGACGCGAACGGCTATCCCCGCTGGCTGGTCAGCGGGTTCTCCGTGCTGGAGACCAACCCCGCCCGCATCGGCGCGCTGACCGACTATGAGAATTTCATCGGCCGGGATGTGGGCATCCCGCTGCGCTCGTTTCGCGCGGCAGGCTATTCCGGCGTGTCGCTGGCCATGATGAACGACCAGATCGATTTCGGGATCATGGGGCCGGCCAATTACGCCACCATCAAGAAAGAGATGGGCGACGCCGTCGACGCGCCGCTGACCATGGCGGAGAGCGACGGCAAGACGAGCTATGTCTCGGTGATTTTCGTGAAGGCGTCGTCCGACGTACACACGCTGGACGACCTGAAGGGCAAGACGATCGCCTTCGCCGACGTGAACTCGGCCTCGGGCTATCTCATCCCGCGCTATTACCTGCGCAAGGAAGGCAAAGACCCGGAGCACTTCTTCAGCCGCTATATCTTCGCGGGCGGCCACGAGCAGTCGGTCTCGTCGGTGCTGAACGGCACGACGGTGGCGGGCGTGACCTGGGCGTCGGGCGTGGGCGATGTGAAGAAGGGTTTCACCCGCGGCATCCTGCAGCGCATGGTGCAGGCCGGGACGCTGAACATGGACGATATCCGCATCGTGTGGACCAGCGGCCCCATTCCGAACGGCCCGTTCGTGATGCGCCAGGGCCTGCCGGCCGATCTGAGGAAGAAGATCATCGACGCCCATATCCGGCTGCGCGAGGCCGACCGGGCCGCGTTCGAGGCGCTGACCGGCGGGCAGGGGCAGGGCTTCGTGCCGGCGCCGCCGGGCTTCTATGACGTGATCTTCGAGATCAAACGCGAGGAAGAAGCGTCGAGGCGCGCAAAGGCATGAGCGTGCTGGACGACCTCATCACCGCCGCAGGGCCGGAGAAGGCGAAGGCCGCGATGTCGGCTTTCGAGACCGAGAACGCGGCCTACAGGCGCCGCTGGCGCGTGTTCTTCATCATCGGCGCGGTGCTGTTCGCGCTGTGCTTCGTCGGCGCGGTGTTCATCGCCGATTTCAGCCTGGCGCGGCTCTTCAGCGGCTTTCCGCAGATGCTGGCCTTCCTGGACCGGGCGCTGCCCGATCTACAGATCAGCAAATTCGGCGATGGCGCGACGACCGAGGGCTCGCTGGCCTACTGGTTCTACGCCTGGCCGAAATGGCTGGGGCTGCTGTGGGAATCGATCGAGATGGCGATCCTGGCGACCGCGCTGGGCGGCGGCGCTGCGTTTCTGCTGTCGTTCGTGGCGGCGCGCAATATCGGGCCGAACCGCTGGGTTTCGGCCTTCGTGCGCCGCCTGCTGGAGTTTTTCCGCACGCTGCCCGATCTGATCGTGGCGCTGGTGCTGGTGCAGGCGTTCGGTCCCGGCGCGGCGGCGGGCGTTCTGGCCATCGCGCTGCATACGACCGGCGCGCTGGGCAAGCTGATGAGCGAAGTGCACGAGAATATCGACATGAAGCCGCTGGAGGGCGTGCGCGCCTCGGGCGGCAACTGGTTCCACGCGATCCGGTTCGGCGCGATGCCGCAGATCCTGCCGAACTTCTTCTCCTATGCCCTGCTGCGTCTTGAGGTGAACATCGCGGCGGCGGCGGCGGTGGGCTATGTCGGCGCGGGCGGGATCGGGCAGGAGCTGGTGATCGCCATCGAGAACCTGCGTTTCGACGACGCGCTGGCGATCATCGTGATGGTGATCGTGCTGATCTTCGCGATCGACCTGACGTCGGAGCGTATCCGTCACCGCTTCATCGGGGCGCGGGCATGAAGAGCAGCCTCACCGTCACGCCGGAAGAGATCGCGGCGGCGCGCAACGCCTATGGCGACGTGATCGAACCGAGCTTTTTCAAGAGAGCGGCTCCCTGGGCGCTGAGCGCGCTGATCCTTGGCTATCTGGTGTGGCTGTGGATCAAGTTCGGGCTGACGCTGGAGCTGTTCGG
>JAKOQZ010000037.1 GCA_029778105.1 Pseudomonadota bacterium
CGCCAGATGTCGCTGCTGCTGCGCCGCCCGCCGGGCCGCGAAGCCTATCCCGGCGACGTGTTCTACCTGCACTCGCGCCTTCTGGAACGCGCCGCCAAGATGGGCGACGATGCCGGCAAGGGCTCGCTCACCGCGCTCCCCGTCATCGAAACGCAGGCCGGCGACGTGTCGGCCTACATTCCGACCAACGTGATTTCGATCACCGACGGCCAGATCTTCCTTGAGACCGAACTCTTCTACCAGGGCATCCGCCCGGCGCTGAACGTCGGTATCTCGGTGTCGCGCGTGGGTTCGGCTGCGCAGACCAAGGCGATGAAGGCCGTCGCCGGCTCGATCAAGCTGGAACTGGCGCAGTACCGCGAGCTCGCGGCGTTCGCCCAGTTCGGCTCGGACCTCGACGCCGCGACGCAGAAGACGCTGGCCCGCGGCGCGCGCCTGACCGAGCTGCTGAAGCAGCCGCAATATGCGCCGATGGTCGTGGAAGAGCAGGTCGTCTCGATCTTCGCCGGCACCAAGGGTTATCTCGACGGCCTGAAGGTTTCCGACATCGGCCGCTTCGAAGCCGAGTTCCTCGGCCTCATGCGCTCGAGCCACAAGGACGTGCTGGACACGATCCGCACGACCGGCGCGCTCAGTGACGACACCCAGGCGAAGCTCCGCTCGATCCTCGACGGTCTCGTCAAGTCGTTCTCGTAAGTCGGAAGGGCTGATCGGCCATGCCGAGCTTGAAATCCTTCCGGGTGCGCATCGCGTCGGTGAAATCGACGCGAAAGATCACCAAGGCGCTGAACCTGGTGGCGGCCTCAAAGCTGCGCCGGGCGCAGGAGGCGGCGGTCAATGCGCGTCCGTTCGCGGAGCGCATGGAGCGCGTCCTGTCGAATCTCGGCGCCTCGATGGTCGGCAACCCCGGCGCGCCCAAGTTGCTGGCCGGCACCGGCCGTGACGACACCCATCTGGTGATTGTCGCGACCTCCGACCGCGGCCTCGCGGGCGGCTTCAACGCCAATATCTCCAAGATGGCGCGCCAGCACATCGCGAAGCTGACGGCCGAAGGCAAGCAGGTGAAAATCCTCGCCATCGGCCGCAAGGGCCGCGACGCGCTGCGCCGCGACTACGGCAGGAACATCCTCGACACGATCGAACTGGGCGGCGTGAAGGCGGTCGGTTTCACAACCGCGCATGAGATCGCGACCCGCGTGCTCGACATGTACGAGGCGGGCGAGTTCGACGTCGCCACCATCTTCTATTCGCGCTTCCAGTCGGTGATCTCGCAGGTCCCGACCATGCAGCGCCTGATCCCGGCCGAAGTGAAGCAGGCTGAGGGCGCCCCCAGCGTGGACCTGAAGGGCGCGATCTATACCTACGAGCCGGACGAGAGCGAAATTCTCGCCGATCTGCTGCCGCGCAACGTGGCGGTGCAGATTTTCCGCGCGATGCTGGAGAACGCCGCGTCGTTCTTCGGCGCGCAGATGACGGCCATGGACAACGCCACGCGCAACGCGGGCGACGTGATCGACAAGCTGACGATCCAGTACAACCGGACCCGTCAGGCGATGATCACCAAGGAACTGATCGAGATCATCTCGGGCGCAGAAGCGCTTTAGAGAAATTGAGGACGAGACAATGAGCACCAACGTCACCGGACGTATCTCCCAGGTCATCGGCGCCGTCGTCGACGTGCAGTTCGACGGGCATCTGCCGGCCATTCTGAACTCGCTGGAGACCAATAACGGCGGCAACCGCCTCGTTCTGGAAGTCGCGCAGCATCTGGGCGAGTCCACCGTCCGCACCATCGCGATGGACTCCACCGAAGGTCTCGTGCGCGGCCAGGAAGTCACCGACACCGGCGCGGCGATCTCGGTGCCCGTCGGCACGGCGACGCTGGGCCGCATCATGTCGGTGATCGGCGAGCCGATCGACGAAGCCGGTCCGGTCAAGTCCGACAAGCGCCGCCCGATTCACGCCGAGGCGCCGAAGTTCACCGAGCAGTCGACGGAAGCTCAGATCCTCGTTACGGGCATCAAGGTCGTCGACCTCCTCGCTCCCTACGCCAAGGGCGGCAAGATCGGCCTGTTCGGCGGCGCCGGCGTCGGCAAGACCGTGCTGATCCAGGAGCTGATCAACAACATCGCGAAAGCCCACGGCGGTTATTCGGTGTTCGCCGGCGTCGGCGAGCGCACGCGCGAGGGCAACGACCTCTATCACGAGATGATCGAGTCGGGCGTGAACAAGCATGGCGGCGGCGAAGGCTCCAAGTGCGCCTTCGTGTTCGGCCAGATGAACGAGCCGCCGGGCGCCCGTGCGCGCGTTGCGCTCACCGGCCTGACCGTCGCGGAAGAGTTCCGCGATCAGGGCCAGGACGTGCTGTTCTTCGTCGACAACATCTTCCGCTTCACGCAGGCGGGCTCGGAGCTCTCGGCGCTGCTCGGCCGTATTCCTTCGGCCGTGGGTTACCAGCCGACGCTCGCCACCGACATGGGCGCGATGCAGGAGCGCATCACCACGACGTCGAAGGGCTCGATCACCTCGGTGCAGGCCATTTACGTGCCGGCCGACGACTTGACCGACCCCGCGCCGGCCACCTCGTTCGCGCACCTCGACGCGACGACCACGCTCAACCGCGACATCGCGGCGCTCGGCATCTTCCCGGCCGTGGACCCGCTCGACTCGACCTCGCGCATGCTCGACCCGCGGATCGTCGGCGAGGAGCACTACAAGGTCGCCCGTCAGGTTCAGCAGATCCTGCAGAAGTACAAGTCGCTGCAGGACATCATCGCGATTCTGGGCATGGACGAGCTCTCGGAAGAGGACAAGCTGACCGTCGCCCGCGCCCGCAAGATCCAGCGCTTCCTGTCGCAGCCCTTCCACGTCGCCGAAGTCTTCACCGGTTTCCCGGGCGTTCTGGTCTCGATCGAAGACACGGTCCGTTCGTTCGCTGCGGTCTGCAACGGCGAATACGATCACCTGCCGGAACAGGCGTTCTACATGGTCGGCACGATCGAAGACGCCGTGAAGAAGGCCGAGAAGCTGGCCGCTGAAGCCGCTTAAGGACCAAGCCCTATGGCCGAGAAGTTCCAGTTCGATCTCGTCAGCCCTGAAAAGCTGCTCTACTCGGCCCACGCCGAGCAGGTGGTTGTGCCTGGCGTCGAAGGCGATTTCGGCGTGCTGGCCGGCCATGCGCCGCTCATCTCGATCGTCCGCACCGGGCTGGTCGAAGTGAAAGGCAGCGAGGACGGCGATCTCAGGATCTTCGTCCGTGGCGGCCTTGCCGAGGTGACCCCGGCGGGCCTCACGCTGCTCGCCGAAGAGGCCATGCCCTTTGAGGACCTGAGCGCCGCCGATCTCGACGGCCGTATCAAGAACCTCGAAGAAGACGTCGCGGACGCCAAGGATGACCGGGCGAAGAACCGCGCCAGCGAGGCGCTCGATCAGCTCCGCCAGGTGCGCGCCCTCCTCAACTAGGACGCATTAACCTCTAAGCCCTTCCGGGAACACGGTAATCGGGGTCCGCGTTAACTTCTGCGGGCTTCAAACCTCTGCCGATTTGTGGCAGGGTAGCCCGCAATTGGGGTGGCCGCCAACGAGCGGTGCAAGGAAGGGCCACATGACGAAAGCGGGCTGGACGCTCGACGACATCGCGTGGGAGCGGTTCGATCTCAGCAAGGTCGATCAGGATCTGCTGATGGCGGTGAAGGCCGCCTCGGTGGTCGAATATAACGCGCCGGACTATGTCGGGTATCTGAAAGCCGTCTTCCCGGACGACGCCGCGCTGCACGAGATCTTCGAGCAGTGGGGCCGCGAGGAGACACAGCACGGTGACGCGCTTGCCCGCTGGGTGAAGCTGGCCGACCCGACCTTCGATTTCGAAAAGACCTTCGCCGCGTTCCGCGCCGGCTACCAGCCGCCCCATTTTGATGGCGCGGACGGTTCGGTGCGTGGATCGCCGCGTGGCGAGTTGATCGCCCGCTGTGTCGTCGAATCCGGCACTACGTCGTATTACTCGGCCCTGCGCGACGCGACCATCGAACCGGTGTTGAAGCAGGTTGTCTCGCATATCGCGGGCGACGAGATGCGCCACTGGAAGCTCTTCTACGACCTGCAGCAGGCGCAGCCGGAGCTGTCGTTCTGGCGCAAGCTGAAGATCGCCGCAGGACGTCTCGGCGAGGCCGAGGACGACGAGCTGGCTTACGCCTATTACTGCGCCAACACGCCGATCGAGCGCATCGGGATCGACCCGTATGACCGCAAGGCCTGTGCGAAGGCCTATGAGACGCGTCTGCTGCGCGTGTGGCGTCCACAGCACCTGCAGCGCGCCATCGGCATGGTCGCGATCGCTATCGGTATGAAGCCTCGTGGTTGGATCGCGCGTATTTCGTCGAAGCTGATCTGGACGGCGGTCAAGTTCAAGAACCGCCACGCCATGAGGGCTGAAGCGCGCGCCGCTGGCCGTGGCGGCGTGCCGATGGCCCGCGCCGCCTAAGGCTTCGCGATCGCCCTTACGCGGTCGCCGAATTCGGCGACCAGCGCTTCATAAAGCGCCCGCTTGAACGGGACGATCAGCTTGGGCAGATCGTCCACCTCGACCCATTTCCATGCCTCGAATTCGGGTTCGTGCAGATCGAGCCGGATCTCGGATTCGGCGCCCGTGAACCGGGCGAGAAACCACTTCTGGGTCTGGCCGCGATAGTTCCCCTTCCAGGCCTTGCCGACCAGTTCGGGCGGAAGGTCGTAGGTCAGCCAATTCCTGCTCTGGGTCAGTATTTCGATCGAGCGAATGCCGGTTTCCTCGAACAGCTCGCGCCGCGCGGCTTCTTCCAGATCCTCGCCCTTGTCGATGCCGCCCTGGGGCATCTGCCAGGCCTCGCCGGCCTCGCGGTCAAGGCGGCTGCCGACGAACACGCCGCCCCTTTCGTTCATCAGCATCACCCCCACACACGGGCGATAGGGAAGATCCTTGGCGGCTTTCGTCATCGTCAGCTCGCCGGCGCCGTGGCCACGGCGCTGGCGGGCACCAGAACGATGCCCTCCTGCTCGAGATTGGCCGCCCACACCTTGAGCCGCGTGATCGCCGTTGGCGTCGGGCTGATGATCGCCAGTGCGGTCCCGTCCCTGCGGGCGATCGTCTCAAGCCGCTCCAGCGCGGCGTCGACGTCCGCATCTGTCGACGCGGGGGCGACGACGAGCGCCGCGGTCGCTGTGAGCGCGTGAAGGCCTTCGAAGCCCTTCGCTTCGAACGCGGCCCAGATCAGATCGCGAGTCTTCGAGTCCTGAACAAGTGGTCCGACGATCCCGGCGTTGTCGGCCGCGGGGCTGCCCGGTGCGAAGACGACGCCGGCGAAGCCGGAGAACCGCTCCAACGCCCAATCGAAGCGCTCGGCGTTTTCGGCGGCGGACAACGACGAAAGCAGCGCCTGCGGCCCGGCATCATTGGCAGGAAAGCCGGGGGGCTCGACCGGCACATCCAGGAAAATTTCGTGACCGTCGGCGCGGGCTGAATCCGCCTCTTGCTGCAGCTCCCGCCCATAGGCGCTCAACGCCAGGGTCACGTCGGCCGGCAGGTCGGCAATCACGGCCCTGGTAACTTTGTGGGACAGGCCGAGTCCCCGCACGATCACGGCGACGCGCGGATGCCCGTCGGCCGGAGGCGCCGTACGGCGGAAACGGGCGGGGTCCAGTGCGGTTGCACGGGGATCGGACATCGCCAGCTCGGTCGAGGCGGCGTTCGCCGGGGCGGTCACCACAAGTGCGCTGGCGCCGTAGGTCTGGCCGAAGAGGCTGGATGCAGCGGTGCCGCCCAGGGCGACGATGCCAAGAGCCCACGCCAATACCGCCACCCGCCCAGGCGGACGGGCCAGACGGATTCGCGCGGGTATGCGCGGCAACCACGCCCCCTTGAAATTCGCCAATACAGCCATGCGGCGACCTTTGCGCGGTCGCGGTTAACGCCGGGTTTACGGAGGTTAATAGCAAACGGGCGGCGCTTGCCGCGCCGCCCGCTATGAAAGCTATATGCCGCGCTATGGCTTAAGGCTTGGCCGGAGCCAACGGATCGGCCGGGGCGTCGGGCGCCGCCGCAACCACCTTCTTCTGTTCGATGCCCAGCGGCTTCATGCCGTTACGCACGAACTTCAGCGCATAATCGAGCTGGAAGTCCTCGGTCTTGTCGTCGGCGGCCGGATAGACGACGCCCTGCGTGCGCGGCTCGACAGGCCCGTCGGTCGCGGCGTCGCCATCGAGATGGCCTGGCAGGCTGGCCTCCGAACGCCGGCGGCTCTCGATTTCCTTCTCCTCGTCGGAGTCCTTCGGCTTGGCATGAACTTCCCAGTCCGGCTCGATGCCGTGCGCCTGAATCGAGCGTCCCGAGGGCGTGTAGTACTTGGCGGTGGTCAGGCGCAGCGCGCCTTCGCCCGACCCCAGCGGGATGATGGTCTGCACCGACCCCTTGCCGAAGGACAGCGTGCCGATCACCACCGCGCGACCCTGATCCTGCAGCGCGCCTGCGACGATCTCGCTGGCCGAGGCCGAGCCGCCGTTGACCAGAACGATCACGGGCTTGCCGCCCGTGTCATCTCCCGTGCGCGCCGTGTAGCGCTGGACGTCCTGCGGGTCACGGCCGCGGGTGGAGACGATCTCGCCGCGATCGAGGAAGGAGTCCGAGACGGAGATCGACTGATCGAGCAGTCCGCCGGGATTGTTGCGCAGATCGAGAATATAGCCCTTCACATTGCCGCCGGTCTGCTTGTGGATCGCGGCGAAGGCGGCCGCGACGCCGGACTCGGTCTGCTCGTTGAAAGACGAGATGCGGATATAGCCGACATCGCCGCCTTCGACGCGATACTTTACGCTGTCGACGCGGACGAGCGCGCGCTGCAGCTTGAAGTCGAGCGGCTTGTCGACGCCCGGGCGCGCGATGGTGAGGTTCACGTCGGTGCCGACGGCGCCGCGCATCTTCTCGACCGCCTGGTTCAGCGTGAAGCCGCGGATCTGCATGCCGTCGATGTGGGTGATGAAGTCACCCGCCTTGATGCCGGCGCGGGCGGCCGGCGTGTCGTCGATCGGCGCGATGACTTTCACGAAGTCGTTTTCAATCGTGACTTCGATGCCGACGCCTCCGAACTCGCCGCGGGTCTGCACCTGCATGTCGGTGAAGTCCTTGGCGTCCATGTAGCTGGAATGCGGGTCCAGCGAAGTCAGCATGCCGTTGATCGCATATTTCACCAGATCCGCGTCCTCGACCTCGCGCACATAGTTGGCGCGGACCCGTTCGAAGACGTCGCCGAAAAGGTTGAGCTGGCGATAGGTCTCGGAGCTCGCTTCGACATGGCCGAAATTGACCATGAGCGCCGTCGCGGCGACGCCCGCAGTCATGCCCATCAAACCGGCGAGGAAGGTGCTCTTCATCTCAAATCGCCTCGTTTTCAAACCGGGGTGGAAAGCGCCCCGCACGCAGAAACTCGCTCATCCGTTCGCGCCTTGAGGCTCGAACCACTTGGCCGGGTCGACCGGCGCGCCATTGCGGCGAAGCTCGATATAGATCGCGGCCGCGCCGTTCTCGCCGGCGATCGGGCCGACGCCCAGCGGCTCACCGGCCAGCACATGCTGCCCTTCAGCCGCGTCCAGGCGCGCCAATCCGCCAATGAGAACAAAGTAGCCCTCGCCGGGATTGAGGATCAATAGGCGCCCATAACCCTGAAATGGCCCTGCAAACACGATTTCGCCATCGGCTGGCGACGTAATCTGGGCGCTTGGCCGCACCTTCAGCGACACCCCGCGCATGGCCAGGCCGTCGGGGCCCGTTTCGCCATAGGCGGCCGCGACGACACCGGCGGCCGGCCAGCGAATGCGGCCCTTGGCCGCTGAGAACGTCTCGGCCTTGCCGCCGACCTGGACGGGACCGTCGACGGCGGCGCTTCCGGAACTCTCGGCCCCTGCGTCCGGCTCATTCTCCTCAAGCCACGCCATCAGTTCGGTCATGTCGGCCGCCCGAGATTCCAGCGAGGCAATGGCCGTGTCGGCGTTCAGCACGCCGTCGGCGAGGCGGGCGACCGTCGCCTGGCGACGCTCGATCAGGCCTGCCAGTTCGGCGCGTCGGCTTTCGATTTCCGTCTGGCGGGCCTTGGCCACGTCGCGTTCGGCGCTCAGCGCGACCCGTGTCCGCCCGAGTTCGGCAAGATCGGCCGCCAACGCCGTCGCTTCCGTTTCCAGCTTTTGGGCCACCGACGCGATCAACATCGCGCCGCGTGCCGCTGCCACGGCATCGTCGGGCGACACCGCGAGAGCCGGCGGCGGATCGCGGCGCAGGCGCTGCAGCGCGCCCAGAAGCGGCGCGATCCGGTCGCGGCGCTGTTCCAGTGCGCCGGACAGTTCCGTGTCGCGCGCCCCCAGTTCGACGATGCGTGCCTCAGCGCGCGTCAGGTCGCGCTCCAGCCCCTGCACTTCGGCGGCAAGATCGGCGGACTCGGCGCGCAGCGTTTCAAGCTCGGCGGACATCGCCTTGCGCTGCGCATCATCCTCGGCGCGCTGACGGGCGGTCGCCGCGATCTCGTCCTGCAGGCGCTTGAGTTCTTCGGGCGTGCGCGCGGGCGCAGCCTCCTCGGCGGCCGCCGAAGCGGCCAGGATCAGCGCAGCCGCGAAAACGCCTCTAAGCCGCACCGCGAACGGCCTCCGCATCCTTCAGCAGCGAGCGCCCGGTCATTTCCGCGGGCTTTTGCAGCCCCATCAGTTCCAGAATCGTCGGGGCGATATCGGCCAGCTTGCCTTTCGTCAGCGTGACGGGGCGTTCCAGCGTCCCGGAGTTCACCATCACCAGCGGCACATCGAACGTGGTGTGCGCGGTGTGCGGTGCGCCGGTGACGGGATCTTTCATCTGCTCGACATTGCCGTGGTCGGCGGTGACGAGCATCAGCCCGCCAACCTTCTCCACCGCCTCGCGGAGGCGGCCAAGGCACTGATCCACCGCCTCCACCGCCTTTACGGCCGCGCTGAGTATGCCGGAATGGCCGACCATGTCGGGGTTGGCGTAGTTGACGACGATGACGTCGAATTTGCCCGAGGCGATGGCGTCGACCAGCGCGTCGGTCAGCTCGAACGCGCTCATCTCGGGCTTCAGGTCGTAGGTCTTCACCTTGGGGCTGGGGATGAGAATCCGCTCCTCGCCCTCAAACACAAGCTCGCGCCCGCCATTGAAGAAAAAGGTCACGTGCGCGTATTTCTCGGTTTCGGCGATGCGCAGCTGCTTCAGCCCCGCTTTCGACAGCACCTCTCCCAGCGCGTTGGGCACATCTTCCGGCGCGAACAGCGAGGGCATCAGCGCCGCAATCGCCTTGGAATACTCGGCAACGCCCGCAGCCGCCGCGAAATGCACGATGCGCGCGCGCTGAAAACCATCGAACGCCGGGTCGATCAGGGCGGTCGTGATCTGGCGTGCGCGGTCGGCGCGGAAATTCGCCATCAGCACGCCATCGCCGTCCTTCATGCCCGGATAACCGTCAATGACGGCGGGCACGACGAATTCGTCGGTGACGTTCTCCGAATAGGCCGCCTGCACGGCGGCTTCGGGCGTCTCGAAACGGGGGCCTTTCGCATCGACCATCGCGTCATAGGCGAGGGCGACACGTTCCCACCGTTTGTCGCGGTCCATCGCGTAGAAGCGGCCTCCGGCCGAGCCGAAGCCGATGCCCGGCGTTTCCGCGATCAGGGCGCGGAACTCGGCGAGATATTCCAGCGCGCTCTGCGGCGGGACATCGCGGCCATCAAAAAAAGGATGAAGCCAGACCTTCAACCCGGCGGCGGCGCCGGCCTTGGCCAGCGCGGCGATATGCTCCTGATGGCTGTGGACGCCGCCGGGCGACAGCAGGCCGAGAATATGCAGCGCGCCGCCGGCCGCCCTTGTTTTGGCGATAACGGACTTCAGCGTCGGATTCTCCGCCAGCGATCCGTCGGCGATGGCATTGCCGATGCGGTCGAGCTCCTGCAGCACGATGCGCCCACCGCCGATATTCATGTGGCCGACTTCCGAATTGCCCATCTGTCCCGGGGGCAGGCCAACCGAAGGTCCGCTGGTTGCAACGAAGCTCCAGGGCCCCTCGGCCATCATCCGGCGATAGTTCGGAATGTTGGCCGCCACGAGGGCGTTGTCCTCACAGCGCTCGCTATGGCCCCAGCCATCCAGGATGGCGAGGACGATCGGGCGGGGGCGGGCAGGGGCGGTCATGGCGGTCCAGTATCGGTCAGAGCGGATTGATACCTAAGAATGGGGCGGCAGCGTGTCATCCGGTTTGTGCTGTACAGCAGCCGAAAACCGGCGATCAGACCCGATGATAAGGATGGTCGGTCAGGATGGTGACTGCCCGGTAAACCTGCTCTGCCGCCATGACGCGAACCATCATGTGGGGCCAGGTCGCCCGCCCGAAGGCGATAGTCTCGCGCGCTGCAGCCTTGACCCCCTGCGGCAGGCCGTCCGCTGCGCCAACGGCCAGGGCGAGGGCCGGTACGCCGCCGTCGAGATGCTTTCGCAGCATCGCCGCCAGTTCGGCTGACGATATATTGGCGCCGCGTTCGTCGAGCGCGATCAGCACGCCACCTTTGGGAAGGGCTTCAAGCCAGTTCCCTTTGCGCTCGTCGATCTCGACGAGCGTCGCCTCTTTCAGGCCGATGCGCTTGCCGGCCGCCGCAGCACGCTTGAGATAGTCCGCTGCGGCCGCCGTTTCGGGAGCGGACGCAGCCCGCCCGCCCGCGAGCAGCAGCAATTTCAAGGCTCAGCCCTGCGCACGCTGCTCGGCGACGGCCGACCACATCGCTTCCAGATCGTAGAAGGCGCGGACTTCCGGGCGGAAGACATGCACGACGACATCGCCGCAATCGATGATCGCCCAGTCGCCGGTCTTTTCACCCTCCACGATAGCGCGGCCGAAGCCGTCGGCCTTTACCCGTTCGGCGAGATGATCGGCGATCGAGGCGACATGACGGGCCGAGCGGCCGGAAGCGACGACCATCACGTCGGCATAGTCGGCGCGCCCTTCCAGATCGATCGAGACGATCTCCTCGGCCTTGTCGTCGTCGAGCTGCGCCAGCACCGCTTTCAGCAGCTTCTCGAACGGTTTGGGCGCCGCCGCCTTCTTCGCAGGCTTCGCCGCCTTCGGGGCCGCTGTCTTTTCCTTGGGTTCGGCCGCAGCCTTAGCGGCGCGTTTGGCCTTGCGTTCGGCGGTCTTGGTGACGCCGCCTTTGGGGGCGGCCTTCTTTTTGGCGGCAGGCGTTTTCTTGGCGGTCAGGGCGGCAGTCCTTGTTGAAGCGCAGAGGCGGCTTTTATCACGCTTGGCTCACCGGCCAAAGGCCGCGCGCACGCAGGGCGGTCGAAGATGTCGGATCGAGCCGTTCGTCGAGATAGGTCCATGCGGGCGGCGCCATAAACGGCAGCAACGCGGCATCGTCGGGATCGACGCGCGAGGCGGCGAAACGGCGGGCTGCCGGCGAGGACAAGGCCTTCATGGCATAGCCCGGCCGCGCCACGACGACGATCGGCATGGTGCGAAAGATCGTCTGCCAGTCGCGCCATTTGTGAATAGTGGCCAGGTTATCGGCGCCCATGATCCAGACGAAATTGATCGCCGGGAAGCGCTGCGACAGCGTCGCCAGCGTGTCTGCCGTAAAGCGCGTGCCCAGCTCGCTTTCCAGCGTCGTGACGTGGATGCGGGGATGGTTTTCGATATCGACCGCCGCCTTCAGGCGCTGGCTGAGGGGGGCAAGATCGCGCGCGTCCTTCAAAGGATTGCCGGGCGTCACCAGCCACCAGACCGCATCCAGCTCCAGCCGGCGCAGCGCGATCAGGCTCGCATGCCGGTGTCCGACATGGGGCGGATTGAACGATCCGCCGAACAACCCGACGCGCAGCCGCTGAGGCGGCGCGGCTGAGCGCGTGAGAAGTCGGGGCATCGGGAGGACGGCTTTATGCTCGAAATGGAGATTACAGGCCGAATGGGTGGCCCAGCGTCGCCAATTTGTCAAACAAGCAAGGCCGGCTGCCCGGAAAAACCGCGCGGCGGCGATGAAGTTTCATGGCATTTTGCGGGAGACGAATCTTCAACGAGAGGGACGACACATGCGTTTTGGAAAAATCGCCGCATTGGCGGCTGTCGCTGCTGCTCTGGGCCTGTCGGCCTGCGGCGGGTCCGAGTTCAAGAGCAAAATGACCGCGATGTGCGAGAAGGAGGGGGGCAAGATCCCCGGCGCCGGTACGGTCGATTGCGCCTGCGCGGCGAATGTCATGGACGCCGAACTGCCGAGCGATCTGAAGGACTTCTTCATCAAGATGGCCGATGCGCAGGAAGATCCGGCGAAGGCCGCTGATGCGATGAAGGACATGGACCCGAAGGACCTGGCCGACAAGATGCAGAAGCTGCAGGAAGTCGGCGACAAGCTGAACGAGCGCATGGCCAAGGAATGCAAGAAGGGCTGAGACGCTCGATCTCGCGAAACGAGACGGCCGCCGGATCATCGGCGGCCGTTTTGTTTTGGGTTTCAGGGCCTTGTCTGGCCCGAGCCCCGCACCTTGGTTTTATAGGTCGTCAGCTCGGCGGCGCCCACCGGGCCGCGCGCGTGCAACTTGCCCGTCGCGATGCCGATCTCGGCGCCGAAGCCGAATTCGCCGCCGTCGGCGAACTGGGTCGAGGCGTTCCACAGCACGATGGCGCTGTCGACACGTGAGAGGAAATCCTCTGCCACGCCCGCATCCTCGGTAAGGATCGCGTCGGTGTGCTGCGTGCCATGCGCGGCGATATGGGCGACGGCTTCGTCCGGGCCGTCGACGGCCTTCACCGCGACAATGGCGTCGAGATATTCGGTGCGCCAGTCCTCGTCGCTCGCTGCGCTCACGCGCGGATCGAGGGCCTGCACAGACGCATCGCCGCGCACGGCGCACCCCGCTGCCAGCAGATCGGTCACGATGTCGTGGCCCAGCGCGCCGAGCACGGCCCTGTCGATCAGCACGGTTTCGGTCGCGCCGCAGACGCCGGTGCGCCGCAGCTTGGCGTTCAGCACGATCGCGCGCGCCTTGGCCGGATCGGCCTTGGCGTGGACATAGGTGGTGTTGAGCCCTTCGAGATGGCTGAGCACTGGAACGCGCGCCTCAGCTTGGACGCGTGCGACCAGGCTCTTGCCGCCACGCGGGATCATCACATCGATCGCGCCGTTCAACCCGGTCAGCATCGCGCCGACCGCTGCTCGATCGCTGGTCGGCACAAGTTGTATCGCGGCTTCGGGCAGGCCGGCGGCCTTCAGAGCCGATACCATCGCGCCATGGAGCGCATGGCTGCTTTCAAGGCTCTCAGAACCGCCGCGCAGGATCGCCGCATTGCCCGAACGCAGGCACAAAGCGCCTGCATCGGCGGTCACGTTGGGGCGGCTTTCATAGACGATGCCGACAACCCCGATGGGCACACGTACGCGCTGGAATTTCAACCCGTTGGGCTGGGTCCACTCCGCGACCACGGCGCCAAGCGGATCGGGAATGGCAGCGATCGCAGCGACGCCATCGGCGATGCCCGCAACGCGCTTCGCATCCAGCATCAGACGGTCGCGCATGGCGGGAGACAAATCTGTCGCCCGCGCCATGTCGGCTTCGTTGGCCTTCAGAATATCGGGCGCGGCGGCACGGATGGCCTCGGCCATGAGCTTGAGCGCGTGCGTGCGCTGATCGGCGCTCGACGCCGCCAGCGCCGCCGCCGCTCCGCGCGCAGCCGCGCCCATCGCGGCCATCAGTGCGGCTGTATCGGAAGTCTTGGCGGGAGCGTTCATGAGCCGACTATACCACTACCAGATCGTCACGGTGGATCATGGCGGCCCGACCGGGATAGCCGAGCACGGTTTCGATCTCGCTGGAGCGCCGGCCGACGAGACGGCGGGCTTCGTCTGAATCGTAGGCGACCAGTCCGCGTGCGATCTCCGCGCCTGACGGACCGCGTACGATCACCGCATCGCCGCGTTCGAACCGGCCGTCCACGGCCGTGACGCCGATCGGCAGCAGGCTTTTGCCGCTGCGCAGCGCCGTCTCCGCGCCCGCGTCGAGGGTCAGCGTTCCGGCCGGCTTCAGCGCTCCCAGAATCCATTGCTTGCGCGCCGCGGCGGGATTGGATTTCGCGAGCACCCAGGTGCAGCGCCCGCCTTCGGCGAGGCGTTTCAGCGGGCGGTCGATCTGGCCGAGCGCAATCGCCATATGGCAGCCCGCTGCGGTCGCGATCTTCGCGGCCAACAATTTGGTCACCATGCCGCCCGAGCCCATATCGCTGCCGGGACGGCCCGCCATCGCTTCGATCGCTGGGGTGATCTCCGCGATCTCGGGCAGAAACTTCGCGTCTGCGTTCTTGACCGGATTATCGGTGTAGAGCCCGTCTATATCCGACAACAGCACCAGCGCATCGGCGCCGATCATCGCGGCGACGCGGGCGGCGAGGCGGTCATTGTCGCCGAAGCGGATTTCGGCGGTGGCGACCGTGTCGTTCTCGTTGATCACCGGCACGGCGTTCAGCGTCAGAAGCGCGCCGATGGTGGCCCTTGCGTTGAGATAACGCCGCCGCTCTTCGGTGTCGTCGAGCGTGAGCAGGATCTGCGCGGCGGTCAGGCCGTTGGCGGCCAGCGCTTCGGTCCAGGCTTCGGCCAGGGCGATCTGCCCGACGCTGGCTGCGGCCTGTGCTTCCTCAAGCTTCAACGCGCCGCTTGCCAGCTTCAGCCGTCGGCGGCCCAGTGCGATGGCTCCCGACGACACGACGACCACGTCGGCGCCTTGGGCTTTCAGCGCCGCGATGTCGGCCGCCAGCCCGTTCAGCCACACGCGGCGGGGCTCGCCTTCGGGCGCCACCAGCGTCGACGAGCCGATCTTGATGACGACCCGTCTGGCTTCGTTCAGCCGCCCGCTCACGGCCGCCAGGGCGCGGCAGGTTCAGCCGCCTTTTCCTGCTTCCGCGCAGCGATTCCGATGCGCTTGGCCATATCGCGCAGCACGGGCGTGACGCCTTCGCCGGTGGCGCCGGACAGGGGGTACACCTTGGCGCCGCTGGCCTTTTCCAGCGCGGCGACTTTCTTTTTCACCTCTGCCGGCGTCAGGGCATCGGTCTTGTTGAGGCCGATGATCTCAGGCTTCTCCGCAAGCCCCTGGCCATAGAGCTCCAGCTCGCGTCGGATCGTGCGATAGGCCTTCACGATGGTGCTTTCGGTGCCGTCGATCATGTGCAGCACGACACGGCAGCGTTCGATATGGCCGAGGAAGCGGTCGCCGAGCCCGACGCCGTCATGCGCGCCCTTGATGAGGCCGGGCAGATCGGCCAGCACGAATTCTGCGCCATCGATCGCGACCACGCCCAGCTGCGGCGCGAGCGTGGTGAAAGGATAGTCGGCGATCTTGGGTTTCGCGGCGCTGGTCGCGGCCAGAAAAGTCGATTTGCCGGCATTGGGCAGACCGACAAGTCCCGCGTCGGCGATCAGCTTCAGGCGCAGCCAGATGGTGCGTTCTTCGACAGTCTGGCCGGGATTGGCGTGACGCGGCGCGCGGTTGGTCGAGCTCTTGAAGGTCGCGTTGCCGAAGCCGCCATTGCCGCCCTTCATGAACAGCAGGCGCTCGCCGGCATAGGTGAAGTCGTGAAGACGGGTCTCGCCGTCTTCGTCCAGAATTTCGGTGCCGACCGGCACTTTCAGCGTGATGTCGGCGCCGCCGGGGCCGGAGCGCTGGCGCCCCATGCCATTTGTGCCGCGTCCGGCGCGGAAATGCTGCTGGTAGCGGTAGTCGATCAGCGTGTTGAGATTATCGACCGCCTCGATCCATACATCGCCGCCGCGCCCGCCATCGCCGCCGTCCGGGCCACCATATTCGATGAACTTTTCGCGCCGGAACGAGACGGCGCCGTTCCCGCCGTCGCCCGCCTTCACGTAAATTTTGGTCTGATCCAGGAACTTCATGGCGGCGGTGTAGCACGGTGCGGGCGGCGACCCCATGGGAACGCCGCCCGCTCGTTAGCCTTATCTCCGGAAATGCTCGCGCTTGAGGCGCGTATCGAGAAACCGCACGGCGTGGCCGCGCGCCTTGGAGAAGCGCATGCTTTCCTTGGCGTAGCGGAAGCCGAGCTTTGTCATGACCCGGCCAGAGGCGTGGTTGTCGGCATAGTGTCCCGACTTCACTTCCTTTTCGCCCAGTTCGTCAAAGGCGAAGGCGAGCGCCGCCCGGGCGGCCTCGGTCGCGATGCCGGCGCCCCAATAGGGCATGCCGATCCAGTAGCCCAGGTGCAGCAGTCCGTCGGTTTCGCGGTTGAGGCCCACGCATCCCGTCAGCTGGCCTTCGCGCTCGATCGCGAAGGGCCATGCCTCGTTATTGGCGCGCGCCGCGTCATGCGTCGCGATCCAGCGCGCACCCTCTCCCTCGGGGTAGGGATAGGGCACGACGTCCAGCATTTTGGCGACGTCGAATGCGCCGGCGAGTTTCTCGACCGTCGGCCCGTCGCTGAGCCGGAAAGGGCGCAGCACGAGACGCTTGGTCACCAGATTGCCCGCGCCGGGTGCGGGTCTCGGGGCGAATTCAACCGCCATGGTCCGTTCCTCCTTCGCTGTCGTTCTGGACCGCCGCGAATCTTTCACGCGGCAGGATCATCATGCGGCAGTCGACGTCGCAATCGCGGGCCTTTGAAAACCTTGCGACGGTTCGTGTGTAGATGAAACCGAGCTTTGCCAACACGCGGCCAGACGCCGCGTTGTCGACGAAGTGACCAGCCTCCAGTTCCTCGAGTTTGAGATGGGCAAAGGCGAAGCCGACGGCAAGTCGCGCAGCCTCCGTGGCGAACCCACGGCCCCAGAACGCGCGGCCGATCCAGTAGCCCAGCTCGACCGTTTCGCCATGGTCCGAGATGCCTACCGTCCCGACCTGACGCCCGCCAGTTACAATGGCGAAAGGGTAGGCGCCGCGGTGCGGCCCGCCATTCTCAACGCCTTCCAGCCAGGTCACCGCGTCATGCAGCGTATAGGGCCAGGGCGCGCGGCTGAGGTTCTTCACCACGTCGAAATCGTTCATGCCGGCGAACACGTCCGGCGCGTCCGAAATCGTCGGGCGGCGCAAGGTGACGCGCGCGCCTTCAAGCGCCAGCGTTCCAGCGTCATAGGCCGGCTGGGGCGGGAAAATCTGTCTTGGAACCGCGCTCATATCCGTGTCCCCCAAGGACATCTGTGGCGCGAGGGCAAAGCAAAAGGGAGGTGGCGGACCACCTCCCTCGCATGACGGGCCGCCCTAGTCCGGCGGCCCCTATATGGAACGCGCCTTATTCAGCCGCTTCGGCCTTGGCTACCGGGGTAATCGAGACGAACTGGCGGTCTTTCCAGCCCTTCTTGAACGTCACGGCGCCTTCATTGAGGGCGTAAAGCGTGTGGTCCTTGCCCATGCCGACGCCGACGCCGGCGTGCCAACGGGTGCCGCGCTGACGGATGATGACATTGCCCGGGACGGCGATCTGGCCGCCGAAGAGCTTCACGCCGAGGCGCTGGCCGGCTGAGTCGCGACCGTTGCGGGATGAACCGCCTGCTTTCTTGTGAGCCATTGTGCTCTCCTAACTCTCGTATTCTCTCAGGCGGCGATCGACAGGATCTTCACGGCCGTGAAGTGCTGACGGTGGCCGTTCTTGCGGCGATAGTTCTGGCGGCGCTTCTTCTTGACGACCAGGATCTTGTCGGCGCGGCCGTGCTCGACGATCTCGCCTTCAACGGTCGCGCCCGACAGGAACGGCACGCCGACCTTCGAAACGCCTTCGCCATTGCCGAACAGCAGCACTTCGCCGAACTGCACCTTCGTGCCGGCGTCGCCCTGAAGGCTCTCGATCTTCACGATCTCGCCCGGGGCGACCTTGTACTGCTTGCCGCCCGTCTTGATCACCGCATACATCGCAAAACCGCCTCGAACGCAGGCGCGCCGTTTCGGGCGCTGCCTTAGGAAAATGGATCGGCGACCCGCGCATAAGCGCGGCCCAAGGGCCGTCAGGTCCGCCGGGAGGCGCGCAGATAGACGTTAGGCCCCCTCGCTGTCAAGGAAAACAGAGTCCGCTTAAGGCTTTATGGCGGCGGATTTCCGAGCGGATCGGCGAAAATGAAACGGGGCCGGTGCACGAGGGGGATGGCACCGGCCCCGTATTCATTTAACAGACCTGGCGGGGGGAGCCAGTGGCGGCGGGGCGGTCCTGCGAGGGTCGGGGCTCCCTGGGTGCAGGACGGCTTGGCCGTCTCGTCTGTTGTCCGGTGCTGTGGGCCCCGTGACGCTTATGAAGATAGGGATTGGTTCATTGCTTCAGAATGGCGCCGACATTAATTCCCCGTCATTCTCATAAGTAGCTGTTTTCTCAAGATAAAATGTCTCTCTGATGAACTATCTCCACGGCTTTCATGCAGGGAACCACGCCGATGTGCTTAAGCATGCGGCCCTGATGGCCCTGCTGACGTATCTGAAGGCCAAGGAAAAGCCGCTGTTCGTTCTTGATTCGCATGGTGGGCGCGGCGCCTATGATCTGACCGCGCCGGAGGCGCTGCGTTCCGGCGAATACCAGCAGGGAATCGCAAGGCTGATCGGGGCTGCGGATGCCCCTGCGCCATTTCAGCCTTATCTGCGCGCCATAGAAGCCGCTAACCCGCGCGGCGGGCTCAGCGTCTATCCCGGTTCCCCGGTACTGGTCGCCCGGGCGCTGCGGGTGCAGGACCGCCTGGTCGCCTGTGATCTCCATCCGAAAGAGGCCGAAATCCTCAAGGAGACGCTCTACCCATGGCCCCGGGCCCGGGTGGAGGCGCGTGATGGCTATGGCGCGTTGCGGGCGCTGCTGCCGCCGCCTGAACGACGCGGCCTTATTCTCATCGACCCGCCTTTCGAGAAAAAGACGGAGTTTTCCGATCTGGCCGACGCCATGACGCAGGCGTGGAAGCGTTTCCCCGGCGGCGTCTATCTCGTGTGGTATCCGCTGAAGGACCGTGCGGGCGCCGATATGTTTCTTTCCCGGATCAAGGCGGGCGGCATGCGCGACGCCACCACCTATGAGCTGTTCGTACGCGATCCGGAAGCTGCACCCGGCATGGCCGGCTCAGGACTGCTGGCCCTCAACGCCAGTTTTGCGCTCGACCCGGCGATGGACCAGATCGGCCCCTGGCTGGCGGCGCGACTGGCGCAAGGGCCGGGCGCCCGTTTCACAAAGACCCGTCTGACGGCGGAATAGTTGCGAAAGCGCTGTTGATGCCGCCGCGACGTTCGGCTATGTGACGCGCCTTCCGCCGGGGGCATGCCCCCGAACGGGCCGCGGACAGGTGGCCGAGTGGTTTAAGGTACCGCACTCGAAATGCGGCGAGGGTGAAAGCTCTCCGTGAGTTCGAATCTCACCCTGTCCGCCATACTCTCCTTCGATCATCGATCTCGAACGATTGCCGCCGCTTCCTGTTTCAAGGAAATGGTTGGCTTTCGTTTGCGTGTCCGGCTTTCGGCGATGCCGCGCCGTCGGCGGAAGTCAGCTGAAATGGCGGGCCAAACAGTGGTGGCGGATTCCCGCTGTCCGCGGGAGGATCGCCGCCATCTCAGGTCTGCGCACCGCGCCAACTCAGCAGACGCATGGCGTTGAGGGTGACGAGAACCGTTGCGCCCGTGTCGGCGAGAATGGCGGGCCATAGGCCGGTGATGCCGATGATAGTGGTGACGAGGAATACGGCCTTCAGTCCGAGCGCCATGGTGATGTTCTGAAAGATGTTGCCCATGGTCGCCTTGGAGAGCGCGATCATGTTGGCGATGTCCATGACGCGGCCATGCAGGATTGCGGCGTCAGCCGTTTCGAGCGCCACGTCGGTGCCGCCGCCCATCGCAATGCCAATGTCGGCGGCCGCCAGAGCCGGGGCGTCGTTGATGCCGTCGCCGACTTTCGCGACCTTTTCGCCCTTTTCCTGCATCTCGCGCACAATGCGCTGCTTGTCTTCCGGAAGTAGGCCGGCGCGCGGGTCGATGCCAAGGCCCGCTGCGATAGCCTTTGCCGTGCGCTCGTTGTCGCCAGTCAGCATGACGGTCTTGATGCCTGCGGCCTTCAGGGCGGCGAGTCCTGCCGCGGCGTCGGCGCGGGGTTCGTCACGAATGGCAATCAGACCAGCAGCCACGTTGTCGGCGAGCAGAATCGAGACGGTTTTGCCTTCGTCGTTCAACGCCGCGACCTGTGCGTCGATCTTGTCGTCCAGCGCTGACGCTTCGGCGGCCGCGCGTGGCGATGCGAGCAGCAGGTCGACGCCCTTGACGGCGCCGGCGACGCCCTTGCCGGCGATTGCGCGCGACTCGGCGGCCTTCGGCACCTCGACGCCCTCGTCTGAGGCGCGGGCGAGAATAGCCACCGCCAAAGGATGGCTGGAACCTGCCTCAAGCGCTGCAGCCAGAGCGAGTACCTCTGCAGCTGGGCGGGCAAGGCCGACGATGTCCGTCACTTTGGGCTTGCCCTCGGTCAGCGTGCCGGTCTTGTCGAGCGCGACGGTCGTGATGTGGCGCATCATTTCCAGAACCGCGCCGCCCTTGAGAAGCAGGCCGCGCCGGGCGCCCGCCGACAGCCCGGCGGCGATGGCTGCGGGCGTGGAGATCACCAACGCGCAGGGGCAGCCGATCAGCAGGATCGCAAGGCCTTTGTAAATCCATGCGTCCCAGCTTCCCAGGCCGGCCAGAGGCGGCACGACCGCGACCAGCGCCCCGATCACGAGCACGAGCGGCGTATAGTAGGTCGAGAACCTGTCGATGAAGCGCTGGGTTGGAGCTTTTCCCTCCTGCGCTTCCTCCACCAGGCGGATCACGCGGGCGATCGTGTTGTCGGCGGCGGCTGCCGTGACCTTGATCCGGAGGACGGCATCCGCGTTGATCGTGCCGGCGAACACCTGGTCGCCCACCCCCTTGCCCTTCGGAACGCTCTCGCCGGTGACAGGGCTTTCATCTATCGCGGAATGACCGTCGATGATGACGCCATCGGCGGCGATCCGGTCACCGGGCCGGGCGAGGATGATTGTGTCTGGCGTGAGGTCGGCGGCGGGAACGGTGCGTGTCGCGCCGGAAGCCTCTTCGACTATGGCGTCCTTTGGCACGAGGTCGGCGAGCCCGCGGATGCTGGCCCGGGCCCGCGCGCTCGCAACGCCTTCCAGCAGTTCGCCGATCAGGAACAACACCACGACGACCGCAGCCTCTTCCGTCGCACCGATGAACAACGCGCCGATCGCGGCGATGGTCATCAGCATCTCGATAGAGAAAGGAGACCCGGCGCGGGCGGCGGCGATCGCGCGCGAGGCGATGGGCAGGAGACCGACGGCCATCGCGCCGATGAACGCCCACTGGCCGAAGGCGGGCCAGGCAAGGCCGATTGTATAGGCGAGCCCAAGCGCGGCAGCGCAGAGGATCGTCAGCATGGCTTTGCGGCTGCGCCACCAAGGTCCATCTTCCAGCTGGTGGTGATCAGCCGCCGCGTCGTGCGTGGCCCGGCTGAAAGGCGCGATCTCGTAGCTAAGATCGACAACCTGCTTTTGGACGGCCTGGCTGGGGTCGGGCCCGGTATAGCTTAGGGTGAGCGTCTGCGAGCCCAATGCGACATCCGCTGTTCCCACGCCGGCGACACGCCTGACGGCTGTCTCAATTTTGGTTGCGCAACCTGGGCAATCCATGCCGCCGATGCGGAATTTGAGCTGGGCGTCGGGCGCGGCCATGGCTTGATCCTTCACAATGCTGTGCAATGTTGCGACCTCAAGTCGCTTGAGGTTCAAGCGGCAATTTTGGGGCTGGAAGTCGAAATACTATTACATCCCGCAATGCGAAAATCGGGCTTGAATCTTATGTAGCTTGAGGTTGTAGAGACTTCCGACCGTAAGGAGCGTCTGTGATTTTTCGTCTGCTCGCCATTCTCATGTGGGTTTCCGTCTCCTTCAGCGCTCAAGCTGAAGGCTGGCGGGCGCATGCGTTTGTGGGCACGGCGCCGTCGACGGTGGAGTGTTCGACGCTCCCGATCGGCGACACAGACAATCACTGCGCGAGCGCATGCGTCGCCGGAAGCGAGCTTGCCCAAGCCGCAAGGCCGGCTTTCGAACCGCTGCTGCCGGATCAACCCGACGTTCCGCCGGCTGTACCTCCCGCAATCGGCGACCTCGTCGCACCGATCGAGGTCGCCCGGCGCAGCGTAACGACAGAGCTGGCTCCACAGTCCGCGCATTTGCGTGACTTGGGCGACGTTCGCTTGCTCATCTAGACACCGCTTGAACCTGTTCGTCCCGCTTCGCCGCGGGGTTCGTTCACACTCGTTCGAGCGTTTCCATGACATTTTCAGTTCGCGCTGCTGCGTTCGCAGCAGTCAGTCTTCTGGCCATCGGCTCGCCTGTATTCGGCGCTTCGCGCAGCGGCGATGCATGGCCCTTCGTCCAAAGGGTGCTTGCGCAAAATCCGGAGGCGCAAGCATCGCTCGCGCGCGCCGATCAGGCGAAGGCCGAAGCAGAGGCGCTGGCAGCCCCCTTGTATAATCCCTCACTGGAGATCGGCGTCGAAGACAAGCGGGGCGCTCGCGGCACACCCTCGGCCTATGACGTCGGAGTCGCCTACACGCTTGAGCTCGGCGGCAAACAGTCGGCGCGCGCGCGCGCAGGCGGCGGCAGATGGGCCGCCGCGACCGCCAGCGACCGCGCGCTTCGAAACGAGCTGGCCGCTCGAACGCTTATGCTGTTGTCGGCGCGTGAATCCGCAATATCGCTTGAAGAGAATGCAACCCGCCAGCAGGCCGCTTCCGCGCGGCTGGCCATAGCGCTCGCGCGTAGCCTCGGCGCGGGCGATGTCGGGACGGCGGACAGCGCCCTCGGGCAGATCCTCAGTCTTCAAGCCGAGGCTGATTTGAACTCGGCCAAGAGCCAGCGTGCGGCTATCGAGACGGCGCTGACGACGCTGTGCGCTTGCCGGGCCGCAGACTTGCCGCGGCTTGCCGTCGCTCCGCCCGATGTTCCGCGTCTTGATGACGGCGCTCTGAAGCGTTTCGCGGAACAAAGTTTGAGTGTCGAGGCGGCGCGGTTCGGCGTCGAGGCGGCTGAGGGCGACCTCGATGTCGCCCGCGCCGGACGAATCCCCGACCCCACGATCAGCCTGAGCTACGGGAACGACGAACGCCAGTCGCTCTACCGGCTCGGGCTGTCGGTCCCTTTGCCGCTCGCGAATGACGGTTCCCGCGAGGTTGAAGCCAAGAATCGCGCAGTCATCGTTGCGGCGCGCGAGCGGGAAACCGCGCTTCGCGATGCATATGTGCGGGCGCGCACGGCGTATGACACCTACCAGATCAATCTGGCGTCCTGGAACGCCTGGCGCAGTAACGCCGGGTCGAATGACGACCGCATCGCGTCGCTCGAAGCGCTGCGCAATGCCGGTGAGGCAACCCTTACCGAATTCGTCGTTCAGCTTAAGGAATCTCTCGATGCGTCCAAGCAGGGCGTCGCCATTCGCGACGCTGCTTGGCAGGCCTATGCCGAGTGGCTTGCCGCCAGCTCGCAGGCCCTAACCCTTGCCGGAGCGAACTAATGACCATGACCTTGAAAAAGAACCAGCTGTTGTTGGTGGCGCCCATTGTTTTGCTCGGGCTCGGTGGCGCGATCTTCGGCGCAGCGCATTCGGAAGACGGCGCAAGCCAGTCTGTTGAAGCTGGTGCGCCGGCCACTCCTGACGAACACGCCGGCGAAGAGGGCGAAGGCGAGGGGCCTGCGGAGAGCGAAAGCGCCGCCGAAGCCAAGCCGCTGACGCCTGAGCAGATGCAGGAGGCGGGCATAGTGGTGGAGCCGATCACGATGCAGCCGCTGCCCAAGCGGTTCCGGGCGCCTGGCGAAGTGCGCCTTAACAACTACACGTCGAGCATCGTCAGTCCCAGGATCGGCGGCACGGTGGTTCAACGCCACGTCACTCTGGGCGCGCGCGTCAAGAAGGGCGATCCGCTGCTTCGCCTTTTCAGCGCCGAGATGGTCGAAGCGCAGAGCGCATTCATCCTTGCGGTGCAGGAGTTCGCCCGGGTGAAAGACCTTGGTCGCGATGTCATTTCAGGACGGCGCTATGACGAGGCGCGCATTAAGCTTCAGGAAACCCGCACGCGGCTTGAAACCTATGGTTTGACGGCACAGCAGATCGACGCGCTGGCTTCGGCCGGCACCGCCGGTCCAACAGCCGGCGAGTTCGACCTTATCGCCATGCAGGACGGGGTGATCGTCGCCGAAGACTTCCGCGTCGGCGAAGTCGTCGAGCCCGGCAAGATGGTCATCGAGATCGGCGACGGAAAGACCGTTTGGATCGAGGCGCGTGTGAGCGCCGAGGTGGCCGCTCAGATCGAGGGTAAGGCCGCGCGTTTCTTCATTGGCGAGAATGGATTCGATGCGACGCTCGTCCAGATCGACCCGAAGCTGGACGAAGCGACCCGCACCATCGGCGTTCGGCTGGAGGCGGCCGATCCAGACGGCCGCCTGAAGCCCGGCATTTTTGTGGACGTTCATCTTTATGGCGCCGCGACGCCTGTCCTGTCGGTTCCGACAGAGGCCGTTCTGCGGAGCCCGGACGGCGATTGGGCCGTTCAGGTCGAGCAGTCGGCCGGGGTTTTCAAGCCGCAAGAAGTGGAAGTGCTTTATGCGGTCGGAGACCGCACGGCGATTTCCGGCTTGGCCGAAGGGACCCGTGTCGCCGTTAAGGGCGCGTTCTTCATCGCCGCAGAGGCCGCCAAAGGCGGCTTCGATCCGCACGGACATTGAGGCGCGCCATGCTCGACACAGCCGTCCGCTCCGCAATCGTCAACCGCATGTTTGTGGTGATGGCTCTTATTGGGCTGATCGCCGCGGGCATGTTCATGCTTCCGCAGCTCAATCTCGACGCATTTCCCGACGTCACCAACGTTCAGGTGAGCGTCAACACGGAAGCGCCGGGTCTCGCTGCCGAGGAGGTTGAGCAGCTCATCACCTACCCGGTCGAGGCGGCCATGCTGGCGCTGCCCGACGTGGAAGATGTCCGCTCGGTCTCCAAGACCGGCCTTTCGCTGGTCACCGTCGTGTTCAAGGAGGGAACCGACATCTATTTTGCGCGGCAGCTCGTTTTCGAGAAGCTGCAGGAAGCCAAAGAGAACATCCCGCCTCAGGCCGGCACGCCCGAAATCGGCCCGAATACATCCGGCCTCGGCGTCGTGTTCCAGTATGTTCTCTATCCCGAAACGCCGGGCGCCTACGACATTACGCAGATGCGCAGTCTGAATGACTGGGTGGTGAAGCTGCTCATCACGCCGGTCGACGGCGTCGTGGACGTCCTGTCGTTCGGTGGTGAGGTCAAGCAATACCAGGTCAATATCGACCCGTCCCGGCTGCTCGCCTACGACATCAGCGTCGAGGATGTGCGGGCCGCCATTGAGAACAACAATCGCAATGCCGGCGGCTGGTATCAGGACAGGGGCGCCGAGCAGCTGGTCATTCGAGGCGTGGGATGGATGCGCGCCGACGAGGAGGGCCTTGAAGATCTGCGCGAGACGCCGCTGAAGGAAGCCGATGGCGCGGTAGTCCGCGTCCGCGACGTCGCGACAGTCGAGATCGGGGGCGAGATCCGCCAGGGCGCCACGACGCTGACCCGCCGTGACGAGACCGGAAAGCCTGTGCCTCTCGGCGAAGTGGTGACCGGCCAGGTTCTCAAGCGTCTCGGAGCGAACACAGACGCGACGATTCAGGGCCTTCAGGCCCGCGTGCCGCTCATCGAATCGGCCCTGCCAGATGGCGTGAAGTTCGAGGTGATCTACGATCAGTCCGACCTCATACAAAAGGCGGTCGGCACGGTCAGCAAGGCGCTGCTTGAGGCCTTTGTCCTGATTGTCGTCATCCTGTTTGCGTTTCTTGTGAACGTACGCGCGGCGCTCATCGTTCTTATCTCGGTGCCGATCTCGGTTGGTGTCGCGCTGATCCTGATGGCTGCGTTCGGCATTTCGGCGAATCTCATGTCCCTTGGCGGCCTGGCCATAGCCATCGGCATCATCGTCGACGGCTCGGTCGTGATGATGGAGAATATCTTCTCCCACCTCAGTCACGCGCCAAACGGGCAGTCGTCTGCGGCTACCGGCGAGCATCGCGGCTTCCGTCTACGCATCCAGGAGGCGGCGCGGGAGGTGGCGCAGCCGGTCTTCTTCGCTGTGCTGAGTATCATCGTCGTGTTCGCGCCTCTCTTCAGTCTTGAAGGCGTGGAGGGCAAACTGTTCCAGCCGATGGCGATGAGCATCGTCTTTGCACTGGTAGCCTCGCTGGCGGTGGCGCTGTTCGTCATCCCCGCCTTGTCGACCTACGCCTTCCCTCAGGGGTTGAAGCACCGCGACAGCCCGCTTCTTGCGCCGATTGAACGCTTTTACCGGCGCGTCTTGCCGACGATTCAAGCGATGCCAAAGCGGGTTCTCGCCGGTGCAGGCGGCGCGTTCCTGCTGTCGCTTGCGCTGGTTCCATTTCTCGGCAGCGAGTTCGTGCCGGAGCTTGAAGAAGGCACGTTGAATGTGAGGACGACACTTGCCCCATCGGCCAGTCTCGATACCGCGCTGGAGGTGGCCCAGAAAATCGAGGCGAAACTCATTCAGTTTCCGGAGGTGATCTACACATCGGCGCGTGTCGGCCGTCCTGAACTCGGCGGCGATCCGGAGCCGGTGTCGAATGTCGAGATTGTCGTCGGGTTGAAGCCTCATGATGAATGGACGACCGCCTCCACGCGCCAGGGGCTGCAGCAGAAGATGGAAGAAGCCATGTCGGTTCATCCCGGCCTGCTTTTCTCCTTCTCGCAGCCCATCGCGACCCGTGTCGACGAGCTTCTTTCAGGCGTTCGTGCGCAGCTGGCGATCAAGCTGTTCGGAACGGATCTCGATGTCCTGACCGCGAAGGGACAAGAGATCGAGAAGCTGGTGCGGGCGACCGAAGGCGCCACCGACGTGGCTCTTGAACAGGTCGTTGGGGAAGCTCAGCTGACGATCACGCCCAATCGGGCGATGCTCGACCGCTATGGCATTTCGGTCGGAGCATTGATGGATCTGGTGCAGGACGCTATCGGCGGCGCAGCTGCCGGCCAGATCATCAACGGCAACGAGCGTTACGACATCTATGTTCGCCTCGGGGCCGAGTACCGGAACAGCCCGGAGGCCGTGCGCGATTTGGTGATGAAGGCGCCGAACGGCTCGCTCGTGCGGGTCGGTGAACTGGCTACGGTCGCAATCGAAAGCGGCCCGCCGCAGATCCGGCGCGACGACGTGCAGCGCCGGGTGGTGATCCAGTCCAATGTCGAGGGCCGCGATATGGGCGGCTTGGTAGCCGAATTGCGTAGCAAGATCGCGACGCAGATCGAGCTTCCGCCGGGCTATGTCGTCGAGTTTGGCGGTCAGTTCGAAAACCAGCAGCGTGCCCAGGCGCGCCTGATGATCGTGGTGCCTTTGTCTCTGGCGCTCATCCTGCTGCTGCTCTACTTCGCGTTCGGTTCTGTTGGGCAAGCTCTTCTCATCATGACGAACGTGCCGTTGGCGCTGATCGGCGGCATCGTTGCCCTGTTCATCAGCGGGACCTATCTTTCGGTGCCGGGCTCGATCGGCTTCATCGCTCTGTTCGGCGTTGCTGTGCTGAATGGCGTTGTGATGGTCAACGCGATCAATCAGAACCTCGGCAACGGAATGAATGTCGACGAGGCGGTGGCTGCAGGCGCGCTTTCGAGGCTTCGGCCCGTCCTCATGACTGCCATGATCGCGGCGCTGGGCCTCATTCCGCTTCTGCTTGCGAGCGGCATCGGCTCCGAAGTGCAACGGCCTTTGGCGACAGTGGTGATCGGCGGGCTCGTCAGCTCAACACTTCTGACGCTGGTCGTTCTGCCTTCGGCCTATCGCTGGTTCTCTCGTGGTGTCCTGAGAGACCGAGCGCGTTGGCACGAAATTGATGCTTCCGCGGCGCCGGCGGCGTAGGGTTGGCGCATGATCGGCGGCGGACGGCGGACGTATGACAATGTGGGCGACGCGGCAGCGTCGCCCACAACGCCCCAACGGAGGCTCGCATAGGCATGGAAGAACCCTCGCTCTACGCGATCGGGGCCTTGGCGAAGCTTAGCGGCACGCCGGTCGCGACCATCCGCTACTACGAGCAATCCGGCCTTATGCCAGAACCGCCACGCACGTCGGGCCGGCAACGGCGTTATGGGCCTTCGCATCTGGAGCGGCTGCAGTTCATCCGTCATGCGCGCGCGCTCGGCTTCTCGATCAGCGATGTCCAGGAACTGTTACGCCTCGCGGCGCATCCCGAGGCGCCTTGCC
>JAKOQZ010000263.1 GCA_029778105.1 Pseudomonadota bacterium
AAGCGCACCTTCCAGAACGCCGTGTTGCCCGAGAAGATCGCGAGTCCGCCGCCATTGTCGACGAACGCTTCGATCTGGTCGCGCTGCTTGCCCGACCAGTACTCGCTGTGGCCGGCGACGATGACCGTGCTGTAGCCCTTCAGCGCGTCGGGATCGGTTTCAAGGTCGTAGTCGGTGAAGTAGTCGAGCGCGAGGCCGTCCTTCTCCGCCCATGCGGCGAAGGCATGCTCCCATTTGTGGAGGAATCCGGCCGATCCGTCATAGGGCGTGAGCACCTTGCCCTTGCGCCAGGCGACATCGCCCGCCCAGGGGCGCTCGTTGAGGCCGCGCTTGCGGTCATTGACGAGACGCGGCGTGCCCGCCGGCGCGCCGATGATCATCTGGGGAAAGGGACGGCGCGTCGACAGCACGCCGATGCCGCCCTCCATGGCTTCAGGCAGGGTCTTGCGGCCCGACATCAGCGCGTCGACATCGCAATAGGCGCAGGCGCCGCCCCAGTAATTATAGGCGTGATAGGTGTTGGTCGCGAGGACGAACGCCGCCTTCGCGCCGCGCCGGCCCGTCTGGGGCAGGACCACGATGAAATGATGCGTCGCCTCGCCGGCCGGATCGGTGAGGCAGATATCGTAGTATCCGGTCTTCCAGTCCTCTGCGGCCTCGATCTCCAGCGCGACGGGCCAGTTGCAACCGTCGCGGTCGGCATGCGGCGGCACGGGATGGTCGCCGACCGGCACGTCTTTGCGGGAAAGGACGACCTCGCGGCCCGCGGCGATGCGCGCAATCTCCAACGTACACGGCCCCGCGCCGGAGGTGGCGTGAAGCGCAAAGCGCCCGCCGGGCCTGACACTGAGGCGGTCCGTGTAGCATGCCAGCATGGTGCCCTCTCTATACAGTAGTTAACGCTACCATATGGGCGTGATGCACGTCCCGCAAGTGAGGCGGCCCCCGTCAGGCGAACGCGGCCCTCGAACCGAGACCAAGAACCGATGATCCCCAGCCGACTTTGAAGCGTCATGCGCAACACGCCGCCCAAGGCATGAGCGCTCGCTTGCGCGTGTTATCGCTGTTTTGGCGACTACGCGTCAGCCGAACGCGCGACGAGCGCTCAGAGCAGAGATCAAATGAGAAGAATGGCGCGCCCGAAAGGATTCGAACCTCTGACCCCCAGATTCGTAGTCTGGTGCTCTATCCAGCTGAGCTACGGGCGCGCTGCCGATGGGGGCTTGGCCCCGGCGGAGGCATGCGTTTAAGGGCCGGGCCGCCGAAAGGCAAGAGCGGGTTTTGGTCATTTTTCCGGGCCGGCAGGCGCATTTCCGGGCATTTCCGGGCGCAGGGCGCGGTTGAGACCCCGTCCGGCTCTGCTACAACCCCGGCGATGGGCGTGCGCGACAGGGATGGAAGCGGAGGCTGGGGCATCGGGCGCTCGCTGTCGGGACGGCTGCTGTTCCTGACCATCGCCTTCGCGCTGGCCGTGCAGATCGTCGTCTATGCCCCCATCGTCGCCGGCGCCCACCAGGATCTGCTGCGCAGCCGCATCGCCGCCGCCCAGACCGCCGTTCTGGCGCTGGAGGCGACGCAGAACAATCAGGTCAGCCCGCGTCTGAGAGAGGAATTGCTGGCCAATGCCGGCGCGGTGGCGGTGGCGCTGAAGCGCGACGAGGCGCGGCTGCTGTTCCTGGCCGACGCCGCGCCGCAGCCGGTTTCGAAAGTCTACGATCTGCGCCATCCCGACTGGATGACGGCGATCGGCGATGCCGCCGAGGCGCTGTGGGGCGACGGGTCGCGCACGTTGCGGATCGTCGACACGCCGCGTCTGGGCGGGGGGCAGTTCATCGAAGCGATCGTGGAGGAAAAGCCGATCCGCGCGGCGCTGGCGGAATTCGCCTGGCGCACATTCCTGATCGGCCTGGCCATCGCGCTGGCGATCGGCGTTCTGGTGTTCTTCACGCTCAACTTCGCGCTCGTGCGCCCCATCCGGCGGCTGATCCGGTCCATGACGGCCTTCCGCGCCGCGCCGGAAGACGCCGCCAACGTGATGGCGGTCAGCGGACGGCGCGACGAGATCGGCGATGCGGAAAAGGCGCTGGCCGGCATGCAGGGCGATATCCGCGAGGCGCTCACCCAGCGCGCCCATCTGGCCGCCATGGGCGCCGCGGTCGCCAAGATCAATCACGATCTGCGCAACATGCTGTCGGGTGCGCAGCTCGCGTCCGAAAACCTCGAACAGAGCCGC
>JAKOQZ010000264.1 GCA_029778105.1 Pseudomonadota bacterium
CGGCACGGACTTCGCCGTGCTCGCTTGGGGCCGCGGCGTCTGGACCTCCGATAACACCTGGTACTGGGGCTCGGCGTCGGGCCTCGTAGATGGCGCGCCGTTCGGATTCAATATCGGCTACGGCTTCGTCGATACGTCCGCGGCCAGCGAGAACATGGTTTTCTGGAAGGGCAAGGCCCACAAGCTGGACCAGGTGACGTTCCACATTCCGCCGCAGGGCTATGACGCCGCCGCGTGGCGCTTCACGTCCAATGACGGCCGCTTCGAGATGACGTTCGAGCCCATCGTCGATCGCGCCGCGACGTTCGATCTGAAGCTGCTGCGCTCGGTGCAGCATCAGGTCTTCGGCCGCTTCACGGGCCATGTCGTCCTCGATGACGGCAGCCGTCTGGAGGTGCGTGACCTGATGGGCTTCGCCGAGGAAGTCCAGAACCGCTGGTGACCGGCGGCGCTGACGCCGCCGGCCGCTGGTTCAGCCGCCGCGATGCGCCGCGACGATCGCCTTCAGCTCGTCGGCGTCGAGCGCGCCGGGATACAGCTGGTCGCCGACGATGAAGGCCGGCGTGCCGTCGATGCCGATCTTCTCGGCAAGCTCGTGGTTCTTGGTGATGACCTGGTCGACCTCAGGAGCCTTCATGTCTTCTTTGAGCTTGGCGACGTCGATGCCCTGTCCGGCCGCGATGTCGTAGATCGCGTCGCTGTCCAGGCCGTCGGCGCCCAGCATCGCCTGATGGAACGCCCAGTACTTGTCGTCGCCCTGCTTCCTGGAGGCGATGGCGGCCCGCGACGCCTCGATCGAAGCCGCGCCGAGGATGGGGAATTCCTTGAAGACGACGCGCACATTGGTGTCGGCGCCCATGAAATTGACGACGTCGTCACGCACTTTCTTGCAGTAGCCGCAGCGGTAGTCGAAGAACTCCACCAGCGTCACGTCGCCGTTCGGGTTGCCCGCGACATAGGAATAGCCGTCGTTCAACAGCGCATCGCGGTTGTCTGTGATCGCGGCCTTGGCGCGGTCGGTGGCGTTGGCTTCCTCGCGCGCCTTCAGCTCGGAGAGCATCTCGTTCAGGATTTCCGGGTTCGCGAGCAGATACTCGCGCACGATCTTTTCGACTTCCGCACGGCTCATGTCCGCAGCGATCGCATGAGGGACGGCGGACAGAAGAGCCGCGCCGAAAAGGGCGGGGCGGATGAGGCGGGCGATATTCATGATCATCTCGTCTTGTACGGAGTGTCGGAAGGACTTGCGTTCATCTCGAATGTGAAGCCGCCGCGCCCGTTGCGTCCGCTCTTGGCGGCCTGGCCTTCGGCGATCACGACGATGTCGTCGGCCCGGCTTTGCTCGCGCGAGCCTTTGGGCAGCATTTCCCGGGCGCGCATCGCGAAGCGGATCGCATCGCCATAGCGGCCGGTATTGAAGCGCTGCTCGGCCATGGAGAGCGCGGCCATGCCCTCGTCGCCCAGCGCCGCATAGGCGAACGAAAGCTGGAGCCAGGCGAAGGCATTGGTGTTGTCGCGACGCAGCGAGTCCACCAGCACGTCCCGCGCCTTGGGCATCGTCTTCTGGTCTTCCAGCGCCACAAGGGTTGCGCCGAGATTGACCTGGAGCAGCGGCGCGTTGGGCTTGAGCTTGACGGATTTCTCGAACGCCGCTGCGGCGCCGGCGAAGTCGCGCTGTTCAGCGACGATCTGGCCCTTCAGCTCCCAGAAATAGGGATTGTCGGGGTGGGCCGCGATCAGTGAATCGATCTCGCGGTTGGCCGAGGGGAAGTCGGGAATGCGGTAATAGGCGACCGCGCGCGCATACCGCGCCGGCTCTGAATTGTCGTTGCCGGGGTAACGGCGCAGGGTCGTCTGCGGATCATCCATAAAGCCGCGCACTTTGGCCTGGATCATCTTGAAGTTCGCGATCTCGTCCGGCGTGTCGACATTCTCCTTGTAGGGAGAGGCTTCGACGCGCGTTTCGAGCGAGGCCATGCGGTCGCGCGACATCGGGTGCGAGCGGGCATAGGGGTCCTGCATCCGGTCGGTCAGCAGCTCCTGCTGCGACATCTTCTCGAAGGTCTCGATCATGCCGCGTCCGCTTTTGTGGATGCGGTCGAGGAACGAGATCGCGGCCTGGTCGGCGGAGCTTTCCTGAACGCGCGAATAGCCGAGCACCGCGCGCTGCATCGCCTGTTGCGCGCCCATGATGATGCCCATGCCGGCCTGGCCTTCGCCCGCCAGCATCGCCGCGAGACCTGCAAGCATGGTGATGAGGAAGGGCGTCGCCTCGTTCATCATGTCGTCGCTGGAGCGCGCCAGATGGCCGCCCGCGATGTGGCCGGTTTCGTGGGCGAGGACGCCGAGCAGCTGGTTCGGCGTGTCGAGCTGGTCGAGCAGCCCGGTCGTCACGAAGATGTTCTGCCCGCCCGAAACGAAGGCGTTAAAGACGTTGTCGCTGACCAGATAGATGTGAACGGCGTTCGGGTCGACGCCGGCGGCCTTCAGCACCGGGCGGGTTTCGCCCCACAGGAATTCCTCAATCTCGGTATCGCGCGCGACCGATATGGCGAGCGCCGGCGCGGTCCAGCAGAATGCCATCACGGCTGCAACGGCGGCGGGCGCGAAGCGCGGCAAAAAACGGATCAAGGGCGGCTCCCAATCACGGTTCAAGGGCCCGGCGCGCCGATCAAGGTCCGCAGCCCCCGTCGCGGATTCCGGCGCTGCCGAACAGTCTTAGCTAGAGTGCGCTATGCCCTGAAGTCAATTGCGGCGGCGGGTCGCGCGGTCACGACGATTTGCGCGGACGCGGCCTCTTTTTCGCCATCACGGCATCGTAGGCGCGTTTCAGCCCGCCTTTGACCGCAGCGGTGTCGGCAGACTTCAGCAATACGCGGGTGGCGCCGCCCTTGCCCCAGCCGCCAGGCACCGGCGAAAATGTCTCCGGCGCGCCGGCCACCAGGAGCTCTTGCTCGTCCGGACTGAGTTTCACCATCGCATGGCCGATTTCCGGATAGCCGAGGGTCGCGAAGATGCGGCCGTTCGCCCGAAAATCGGCGTGACCCATATGCTCGCCCTCCACCGCGCCCGGAAGGCTGAGAGCGGCCTTGCGAAACGCGGCGGGGGTCACGCGGCTCAGCCTTCGCGCTTCTTCCACCAGCCAGCCTTGGCCGGACCTGTTTCGGCAGAGCCGACGACGACCACGTCCGACTTTTCGACTTCCGGCACGATGAACACGCGCGGCGCGGGCGTTTCAGCCGCCGGCTCCATCGGCACAGGATCGATGGTCGGGGGCGTCGGCTCCAGAACTTCCGCAATCTGCTCAGGCTCGGGGGCTGCCGGCGGCGGGGCGGCCGGCTGGGGCTCGGGCACAGGATCGTGGGCAGCGACGAAGACGGCTTCAGATTCCGCTGCCGGCGCTTCGGGTGCGTCCACCGGCGCCGCGACCGGCACTTCCGTCGCAGCCGGCTCAGGCATTGCAGGGAGCGGCGCTTGCTCGATCACGACGCTGGCCGCTGCAGCCTCAGCCTGCTTGGGCTCGGGCTGAGACGGCGCTTCGGCACGATGGTCGCTGCGGGCGCCGAAGCCGAAGAAGCGGGCGATGGCGGCCGTTGCGGAAGATTTGTCGCGTTTGGGCGGCGGCGGAGCCGCAGCCTCCTCGCGCGGTGCGGCCTCTTCCTGAACGGCGTCGGTGGAAACGCTGTCCTCGTCGGCGTCGGATTGCGCGCCAGCCTCCTGGCCTTCGGCGAAACCGCCCTCGGGGCGGCCGTTGCGGCGACCGCCACGGCGACCGCGGCGACGGCGGCGGCGATCGTTGCCGTCGCGCGCGCCTTCACGCGCCAGAGCGTCGCCTTCGCCTTCACCACCGGCCGATGCGGGCTCGTCTGCAGTCTCGTCCTCGCTCGTGGCCGATGCGGCCTCGGCGCCTTCGGCGGCGGCGGGGGCAGGGCGGCGTTCGCGATCATCGCGGTCGCGGCCGCGTCCGCCACGGCGGCGGCGGTTGCGTCCGCCGCGCTCGTCGCGGTCACGGCCCTCGCGACGCTCGCGCGGCTCGACTTCCTCGATATTGCTTTCGCCTTCGACGGCGTCTTCCTCTTCGTCGGCGCCGTCGAACGCGGCTTCCGGCATCATCGCCAGAGCGGTCTCGGCAGAGACGGCGTTCGACTGGATGGCGCGCCGCGAGCGGAAACCGCCCGGCGCGCCGATCTCGACTTCGCAGTCCGCGCCGTACATGTCGGTCTTCGCTTCCACGAAGATCGAAAGGCCCAGACGTTCTTCCATCGCGCCGATGTCGGCGCGCTTGTGATTGAGGATGTAGACCGCGACCTCGGTCGGCACGCGCACCGTAATGCCGTCGGTGCGGTTAGACTGCGCTTCCTCTTCCACCTGGCGCAGGGCGCGCAGGGCGAGGCTTTCGACCGAGCGGATGAGGCCCGTGCCGTTGCAATGCGGGCAGGCGATGGTGGAGCCTTCCACCATGCCCGGGCGCAGGCGCTGGCGCGACATCTCCAGGAGGCCGAACGGCGAGATCCGCCCGAGCTGGATGCGCGCGCGGTCATGGCGCAGGCAGTCCTTGAGGCGCCGCTCGACCGCACGGTCGTTGCGGTTTTCCTCCATGTCGATGAAGTCGATGACGATGAGGCCGGCGAGATCGCGCAGGCGCAGCTGGCGGGCGATTTCCTCGGCCGCTTCCAGGTTCGTCTTGTGCGCCGTGTCCTCGATATTGCTTTCGCGCGTCGAGCGGCCCGAGTTCACGTCGATCGCGACGAGCGCTTCGGTCTGGTTGATGATGATGTAACCGCCCGACTTGAGCTGGACGCGCGGGTTGAACATCGAGTCGAGCTGGGCCTCGACCCTGTATTTCTGGAAGAGGGACTGGCCGCCCTCGTATTTCTTCACCGCCTCGATCTGCTGCGGCATGATCATCTTGGTGAAGGCGTGGGCCTCTTCGAAGCCCTCATCGCCCTCCACGATGATCTCCTCGATATCCTTGGAGAACTGGTCGCGGATGGCGCGCTTGATCAGGTTGCCTTCCTCATAGACGAGGGCCGGGGCACTGGAGCGCAGAGTCAGGTCGCGGATCGAATCCCACAAGCGCAGCAGATATTCGTAGTCGCGCTGGATTTCCTGCTTGGTGCGGCTGGCGCCCGCCGTGCGGACGATCAGCCCCATGCCCTCCGGCACATCCAGGCTCTCGGCGGCGTCTTTCAGGCGGCGGCGGTCGGACGAGTTGGTGATCTTGCGCGAGATGCCGCCGCCCCGGCCCGAATTGGGCATGAGGACGCAGTAACGTCCGGCGAGCGACAGATAGGTGGTGAGCGCC
The DNA here is from genome assembly GCA_029778105.1 of Pseudomonadota bacterium. Classification (GTDB taxonomy): domain Bacteria; phylum Pseudomonadota; class Alphaproteobacteria; order Micropepsales; family Micropepsaceae; genus JADZAI01. The sequence continues at coordinate 5,306 of JAKOQZ010000264.1, forward strand.
GCGCCCTTGTTGCCGCGCTCTTCCTTGACCACCTGAATCAGCAGGATCTGCCGCTTCTTGATGACTTCCTGGATCTTGTACTGGCGCATCCGGGGCGAGCGGCGGCGCTGCTCGACTTCTTCCTCTTCGGCGCTGTCGTCTTCCCCGGCACTGATGACCTCCGGAGCGACCGCTTCCGCAGCAACGACTTCGACCTCGTTGCCGCCTTCGCCGTCTTCTGCCGATTCATCGCCCGCAGGCGCGTCGGCATCCGGCGCGGTCTGGGCGACGCTGGGCTCACCTTCGGCCGGCGCCTGAGCCTCGGCCGGCACGGCTTCAAAACCGGCGGCCAGCGAGGCGTCGTCCTCGGTGACGGCCGCCACGATGGGCAGGGGATCTTCCGCGTCACCGGCCGTGGGCGCCGCCTCGGACGGCGCGGCGGCGGCCGGCTTGTCCTCGTCGTCGTCATCGCGCTGGCGGCGTTCTTCGGCGCGCTGGGCGGCCAGCAGCGCCTGCCGGTCGGCGACCGGGATCTGGTAATAGTCGGGGTGGATTTCGCTGAACGCGAGGAAGCCGTGGCGATTGCCGCCATATTCGACGAACGCGGCCTGAAGCGACGGTTCGACACGCGTCACTTTCGCGAGGAAAATGTTGCCCTTAAGGGGCCTTCTTGAAGCGGATTCGAAGTCGAACTCTTCGACGCGGTTACCCGACAGAATGACGACGCGCGTCTCTTCCGGGTGGGAGGCGTCGATCAGCATACGCTTGGACATGAAAAACTCCTGTGAGCGGCCGCCGGCCGCGCGCCAAGGGCGCTGCGGTGCCGGACATCCGGGCCTGCTCGATATGGGATGAAAGCGGGGTTGCGCCGCGCGCGGACGGGGAGCGCTGGCTCCGGGCATCCGTTGTATTCCGCGCAGGGCGCATTCAGGTCTGGCTCCGCGTCCTAGCCGGACGCCTGGGAGATTGGCGGCGACGCGCGGGACGGCGCTTCCTTTTTCGGGGACCGGCACGCGCGCTTCGGTCGTCCGGGTGAATGCCGCCGGCGTCAGAGGGGAATGGGGGTCAGTCGCCTGCGCCCGGGCTTCCCGCCCTGGGGGCGACCCCGAAGGATCGATGCGGCTATGTAGCGGCACGCCCCCGGCAGACGCAACCTGTTCGTTGCCCTTTACGTAGGGGAAATGCGGTGCGCGCGCGTTGGCCGGCGGGTGCGGTAACGCTAACGCAAGACAAAGCTGCTAAACTCTTTGCTCGATTCAAGAATGGTGGAGCGGTCGGTGACGACAGAACGTCGCCCGATGTTTCGATTTGCCTGGGCGTTTTGCGCCCTACTGGCGCTTGCCGTTGGGGCATTGGCCCCGGCGCGCGCGGAGCCCGTGGCTACCGGCGCCCGGCTGGGCGAGCATCCCGAGCACACCCGTTTCGTCCTGGACCTCAGCGAAGGTGTGGATTACCGCCTGTTCAACCTGGCCGATCCCTATCGCATCGTGCTGGAGCTGCCGGCCATCGAATGGCGCCTGCCGGCCAAGGCGGGTGTGCAGGGGGCGGGGCTGGTCAAATCCTACCGCTACGGCCTGTTCGGGCACAGCCGCTCACGCGTCGTCCTCGACCTGTTCGGCCCGGCCAAGGTGCAGTCCCACTTCATCATGCCCCCCGAAGACGGCAAGCCGGCCCGGCTGGTGCTGGACCTCGTGCCGGCGACGGAAGAAGAGTTCATGGCGACGGCGGGATGGCCGGCCGACGCCGCGCCTCCGGTCGCCGATGCCGGCCCCGAGGCCGCGCCGGAAGGCGACAGGCCGGTCGGGCAGGGCGACGGCCGCTTCGTCATCGCGCTCGACGCCGGGCACGGCGGGGCCGATCCCGGGGCGACGGGCACCGGCGGCACGCTGGAGAAAGAGGTCGTGCTGGCCACCGTTCTGGCGCTGAAGGACGAGCTTGAGCGGCGTGACGGCTACACCGTGGTGCTGATCCGCGACGACGACACGTTCATCAACAAGAAGGACCGGGTCCGCGCCGCGCGGGCCGCGCGCGCCGATCTTTTCATCTCGATCCACGCCGACACGATCAGCAATTCCGCGATCCACGGCGCGTCGGTTTACACCCTGTCGGAAAGCGCCTCCGACGCCGAGGCGGCCGAACTGGCCGAATCGGAAAATGCGTCCGACGTCATCGCCGGCGTCGACCTTTCGGGGGAAAAGGACGATGTCGGGTCGATCCTGATCGACCTGGCGCAGCGGGAGACCAAGAACCGCTCCACGGTGTTCGCCCAGCTCCTGTTGCCGGAGCTCGACCGGCAGACCGGACTGCTGGTCCAGCCCCTGCGTTCGGCGGGCTTTCGGGTGCTGAAAGCGCCGGATGTGCCCAGCGTTCTGATCGAGCTGGGCTTTCTGTCGAATGCCACCGACGAAGGCCGCCTGACCGATGAGGATTGGCGCGCCGGCATGGCCACGGCGATCGCCCGCTCGGTCGATGCCTATTATGCCCGCATGTCCTCGGTCGCCCAGACCGGGGGCGAGACGCTCAGCGCCCATTGACGGGCGGCCTGCAAGCCTCCAAACCGCCATAGTTATCGCCGATCAGTCGGGCTAGAATCGCCTCGGTCGGGCGGGTTTGCGTGCGCGCGGGTAGTCCATGCGGTTCCTGAAGTTCTTTTTCCTGTCTTTCCTGACCATTATCGGCGTCGGCGCCTTGGCCGCCGGGCTTGCCCTGTGGTTCCTCTCCAGCGACCTGCCCGATGCCGACACGCTGGCCAAATACGAGCCGCCCGTCACGACGCGCGTGCACGCCTATGACGGTACGCTGATCGCGGAGTTCGCCAAGGAGCGCCGCCTCTTCGTTCCCATCGACGACATTCCTCCGCTGGTGAAGAACGCGTTCATCGCCGCCGAAGACAAGAATTTCTATCTGCACCCCGGTTTCGATCCCACCGGCATCGCCCGCGCCCTGCTGACCAATCTGCGCGCCGAAGACGGCAAGCGGCCCGAAGGCGCCTCGACCATCACGCAGCAGGTCGCCCGCAACTTCTTCCTCAGCCAGGACGTCGACTACATCCGCAAGATCAAAGAGATCCTGCTCTCGATGCGGATCGAGGCGACGTTCTCCAAGGACAAGATCCTCGAGCTTTACCTGAACCAGATCTTCCTCGGGCAGAACTCGTACGGCGTGGCGGCTGCGGCGCTGAACTATTTCGACAAGTCGCTCGACGAACTCACCATTGAGGAGGCGGCCTATCTGGCCGCGCTGCCCAAGCAGCCCTCCCGCTATCATCCCGTCCGCGACAAGGCGCGCGCCATTGAGCGGCGCAACTACGTCATCGATCAGATGGTCGAGGTGGGTTACGTCTCGAAGTCGGACGGCGAAGCGGCGAAAGCGAAAGACCTTGTCGCCACCCTGCGGCCGCTCGGCATTCGCTACGACGACGCCCTGTACTTCGCGGAAGAGGCGCGCCGCGTCATCACCAACAAGTATGGTGCGGACAAGCTGGACACCGGCGGGCTGTCGGTGCGCACCACGCTCGATTCCAAGCTGCAGTCGATCGCCCTCAACGCCTTCCGCGTCGGCCTGCAGCGCTATGATCGTCCGTCCGGCTGGCACGGACCTGTCGCGCAGATCGAACTGGGCGCGGGTTGGGAGCAGCGGCTCGACGCCATTCCCGCCGCCCGGGACGTGACCGGCTGGCGTATCGCCGTCATCACCGCCACGGGCGGGGCCTGGGATGTCGGGTTCGTGGACGGCACGACGGGCAAGGTGCCGGAAGCCGGCCGCAAGCTGTCGGGCTCAGCCAAGGCAAAGCCCGGCGACGTGATCTATGTCGAGGAGACCAAGGAGAACGGTTCCTACGCGCTCCGCCAGATCCCGACGGTCAATGGCGGCCTTGTGATCTTGGACCCGCACTCCAGCCGCGTTCTCGCGCTGGTCGGCGGCTTTTCCTATTACGACAGCGTTTTCAACCGCGCGACGCAGGCGATGCGCCAGACCGGCTCGTCCTTCAAGCCGTTCGTCTACGCGACCGCGCTCGACAACGGCTACACGCCCTCAAGCCTCGTTCTTGACGGCCCTGTGTCGCTGCCCATGGGCAACGGCAAAGTCTGGCGGCCGCAGAATTCGGATGGCCGCTATCTGGGCATGGCGACGCTTCGCCAGGGGCTGGAGAAGAGCCGCAACCTGATGACGATCCGCCTCGCCTATGACGTGGGGATGAAGGCCGTCGTCGATCGCGTGAAGCGGGCAGGGGTCTATGACAAGATCGACCCGGTTCTGGCGAACGCTCTGGGCGCGTCGGAAACGACGGTGATGAAGCTCGCCGGCGGCTATGCGACGTTCCTGAACGGCGGCCGCGTCATCGCGCCGACCATCATCGACCGCATCCAGGACCGCTATGGCAAGACCATCTTCCGCCATGACGACAGGGCGTGCGAGGGCTGCTATGCCCCGAACGGCTGGGCTAACCAGGAAGAGCCGCTGCTGCCCGATATCGGCCGCGAGGAGTTCGACCCGCGCACCGGCTTCCAGATCGCGACCATCCTGCAGGGCGTCGTTCAGCGCGGCACGGCGCGCAACGCCTTCAAGAACCTCAAAGAGTATCCGATCGGCGGCAAGACCGGCACGACCAACGATTCCAAGGATGTCTGGTTCGTGGGCTTCACGGCCGACCTCATCATCGCGGCCTATGTCGGCTACGATCAGCCCAAGCCGCTGCGCCGCGGCAGCTTCGGCGGCACGGTGGTGGCGCCGATCGTGGCGGACATCTTCGAGACGGTGTTGCCTGAAACGGGCGCCCTGCCGCTGCGCACCCCGCCGGGCGTCGTGATGATGCGCGTCAACGCCGTCACCGGCCGCCCGACATCGGCGGAAGATCCCGGCGCGATCATGGAGCCGTTCAAGCTCGGGACCGACCCCGACTCCAAGGAGGCCAACACGGCCGGCGCCGACGAGGCGGACTATCCGGCCGAGGAAGCGCCGCCGCCCCCGCCGGAAGATGTCTCGACGGGGACGGGCGGTCTCTACTAGCCGCCGCTTCGGGGGCGGCTCGACAAGCCGCCTGCCATGCGCCACGCTCGTGCTTCGTCACGGTCGCATAATGGCCGGGCGCGGGAGGAGCGATGAAGATCGAGGAAGAGAAGCTGGGCCTCAAAGGCCCGGATTCGAATTTGGCGCTGAACCCCATCGTCGGGGTCAATCCGGAAGAGTTGTGGCGAGCGGCCGGCCTGGTTCTGACGGAGATCGTCCGTCAGCCGACGCTGTTCGCCAAGCATGGCGGCTCGTTCATGAAGGACATGGCCGATGTCATGCTGGGCAATTCCAGGCTGGAAGCCGAACCCAGGGACAAGCGCTTCCAGCATGAGGTCTGGAAAAAGAGCCCGGTCTACAAGCGCGGCATGCAGGGCTGGCTCGCCTTCAAGAAGAACCTGAAGGAGTGGATGGGCGACCTGGAGCTTGAGGACAACGACAAGACCCGGGCGAACTTCATCCTCGACATCTTCGCGGACGCGGTGGCGCCGACGAACACGCTGCTCGGCAATCCGCTGGCGCTGAAGACGGCCTGGGACACCAAAGGCAAGTCGCTCGCCAAGGGGATGAAGAACTTCCTCGACGACCTGCGCCACAATGGCGGCCTGCCCAGTCAGGTCGACAAGCGGCCCTTCAAGGTGGGCGAGAACCTCGCGACGACCGAGGGCAGCGTCGTCTTCAAGACCGAGATGCTGGAGCTCATCCAGTACAAGCCTCTGTCGGACGAGGTGCGCGAAATTCCGCTGCTCATCATTCCGCCGCAGATCAACAAGTTCTATGCGTCCGACCTGACGCCCGATCGCTCGATGTTCCGCTACCTGCTCACCAAGGGGCAGCAGCTCTTCGCGATCTCATGGCGCAATCCGGGCAAGGAGCACGCCGACTGGGGCCTTGAGGCCTATGTGCGCGAGATCATCAAGGCGATCGACGCGGTCTGCGCCATCACCAAATCGAAGAAGGTCAACATTTCCGGCGCCTGCTCGGGCGGCATCACCCAGGCGATGCTGCTCTCCTACATGGCCGCGAAGAACGACAAGCGGGTCAACGCCGCGACCTTCATGGTGTGTGTGCTTGATGCGCGCCCCGAGGACAGCGAGATCGGCGCGTTCATCTCGCCGCGCTCCATCAAGCTCGCCAAAGCGCGCTCGAAGCAGAAGGGAATCCTGACAGGTCAGGATCTCAGTCGCACCTTCGCCTGGCTGCGTCCGAACGACCTGATCTGGAACTATGTCGTCAACAACTACCTGCTGGGCAACGATCCGCCACCATTCGACATTCTCTTCTGGAACAACGACTCGACGAATTTGTCGATGAAGCTGCACCACGACTATCTGGACATGTACGAGAGCGAGCCGATGAAGAACCCCGGCAAGGTCTCGTTCATGGGGCACAAGATCAATCTGGGGAAAATCGAACAGGATGTGTTCTTCCTAGCCGGTGTGACCGATCACATCACGCCCTGGAAGGCCGTCTATCGCTCGATGAAGCTGCTGGGGTCCAAGGACAAGACGTTCATTCTCTCGTCCAGCGGCCACATCCAGTCGCTGATCAATCCGCCGGGCAATCCCAAGTCGCGCTTCTTCACAAATCCGGCGCTGCCCGACGATGTCGAGCAGTTCCCGAACGGCGCGTCGCAGACCGTAGCGTCGTGGTGGGACACCTGGGTGGAGTGGCTCTCTGCCCGCGGCGGCGCGCTGAAGCCGGCCCCCAGGAAGCTGGGCGACGCCAAGCATAAGCCCGGCGCGAAGGCTCCGGGCGAGTATGTCCACGGCTGATGGCGGCGCGCGGCGGGCGAGAATCTGCTAATAAGGAGCCGCGCGTGGGGGCGCGTCGTAAATCCGCGTCCAAGAGGGGAACGAGTATGAGCGCGACCACGCATCGAAAGCCGGAAATCTCGATGCAGACGGTGGGTTGGCAGACCTATCGCACGGCCATCTGGCGCGCCGAGCGCCGCACAGCTGAACGCCCTTTGCTGTTCTTCAATGGCATCGGAGCGAACCTTGAGCTGATTCAGCCGCTGGCCGATGCGATGACCGAGCGTGACATCGTCACGTTCGACATGCCGGGCGTCGGCGACTCGCCGGCGCCGGTCATCCCGTATCGCGCCTGGGGCGCATGCTATACGGCGGCGACCATTCTCGACCGCTTCGGCTTCGGCGATGTCGATGTTCTGGGCGTCTCGTGGGGCGGCGCGATGGCGCAGCAATTCGCGCTGCAATATCGCCGCCGCACCAAGAAGCTGATCCTCGCGGCGACGTCCATGGGCATGGTGATGGTGCCGGGCAATTTCGATGTGCTGTCGAAGATGGCGACGCCGCAGCGCTACACAGACCCGGAATACATGGTCCGAAACTTTGAGAAGCTGTATGGCGACGATCCGGACATGAGCGGACGTCACCGCGTCCATATCCGCCCGCCGACCGTGCGCGGCTATATGTATCAGCTTCTCGCCATGCTCGGCTGGACGAGCGCGCCGTTCCTGCCGTTCCTCAATACGCCGACGCTGGTTCTGGGCGGCGACAAGGATCGCATCGTGCCGCTGGTGAACTCGAAAATGATCGCCAAGCTGCTGCCGAACGCGAAACTGCATGTCGTCAAAGGCGGCGGACATCTGTTCATCGTCTCGCGCCTTGCCGAGATCCTGCCGCTGATGCGCGAATTTCTCGCCGAGCCGCTGGCCCAGCCCAAGAGCTATCGCGCCCCCAAGCCATCGCCGGCTTGACGAACTAGAGCTTCGCCGCGAGTCGGTTGAAGAACGCCCGCGTGGGCGTCTCAATGATCTTGTAGGCCAGCCACGAGGCGATCAGGACGCAGGCAAGATAGGCGAGGGCGATGCCGTCCATCGGCGCATACGGGAAGCGCGGCACGATCTTCAGGTTGAAGATCAGCGCGATGAAATAGGCGGTCATGTAGATCGCGTAGGACCATTCTCCGATCGCCTGCATTGGCCGGGTCAGCAGCATGTAGCTCAGCGCGCCGCGCTGGAACGAGAAGACCAGAACCGCCATGCCGAACACGAAAGGCGCGGCATAGGAGAGGGCAGTGCGTCCTGCCAGCGTCACAAAGCCGATCATCACCACCAGCGTCGCGACTTCCAGAAGCGTCGGCATCGGCAAGACGACTCGATCCTTCACGATGCGCCACAGCATCAATGTCAGGACGCCCGTGAAGAAGCCGGCGAGGCAACGAAGAAATCCGTAGTCGAACGTCACATCCATGCCGGTTGTCGAAACGCTCACCAGCACGCCGAGGCTCAGCACCGCCACGATCGTCGCGGCCAGCGCCATCTGGCGGCGGAACCCCAGAACCAGCGCGGCGAAGACGAGATAGGTCCAGAACTCGGTCGAGATCGACCATGAGGGCGAATTCCAGTCGGTCAGGCCGGTGATGCCCAGGCCGTGCGCGAGGGCGAGTTCGGGCAGCAGCGTCCACGGCGCCTTCGCGCCCTGAAAAGACGGCTCGCCCTGGATGAGATGCACGCCTTCCAGAGCCACGAAGGCCAGAAGCATCGCGATGTGCAGCGGCCAGAGACGCCCAAAGCGCCGTAGCGTGAATTTAGCGGTCGATCGGCCGTCCTCAATCCGGTCGAGATAGGCGAAGGCGATGACGAAGCCGGAGAGGACGAAGAAGAAATCGACGAACAGCCAGGAGTTTCGCACGAACCCCAGCCCGTAGAACGCGCCGTTGGCCTCAAGGCGGTAGAGCGCGACGGCGAGCGCCGCGAGGCCGCGCCAGGCGTCGAGCGCGGCGAAGCGATCCGTCGCCGGGGCGTGTGTGGCGGAGTCTAGCTGCAGATCAGCTGGCCGTACTCGTTCCGCTTGTTGCGCGCGCGGCATTGTTCGCTTGGCCCCACCCATTTCCCGTCGGAGGACCAGCTTTCCTGCCCGCGCATGATGTCGGCATACACGCGGCCCTCGCAGAAATCAGGGTCGGTCCGTCCCGTGGTGCCGATGTTAAAGCCAAGAAAGTTACAAAGGATTATCGGCCAGCGCTTTTCCTGCGGCGCCGCCATGATCCGCGCCTTGAGGTCGTCGGGCGCCTTTCGCCAGAATTTGATGGCGTTTTCGACATTTCGGGCATTGGCGCCGTTGGTCTGCAGGGTCGCGACGATTTCCCGCTCCTCCGCGGTCAGACCGGACATGTCGGCTTCCTGCGCCATGGCCGCCACCGAAAATGCGCACAGGGCCAACAACGCAAGGACCAGCCGTTTCATGACGCTCTCCCGATTTTTTGTCAGCCTATGCTCGCCCGGCACAGCCGCCAAGCGTTCATCGCTTGAGGGGATGGCGGCATTTGGGCACTGTCGCGCCCATAAAGAACCCGGAGGAACCCCATGGCCATCAGCACCCGTCTGACCGATATGCTCGGCATTGAGCACCCCATCATGCTGCCGGCATGGGCGGGGTTTCCTATGCCGAACTCTGCGCCGCAGTCTCGGAGGCAGGCGGCTTCGGCACGCTGGGGATGGCCGGCGTCCAGCCCAAGGAAATCCGGGCGCAGATGCGCCGTGTGCGCGAGCTGACCAAGAAGCCGTTCGGCGTCGATCTACTCGCCGCCATCCCGCAGTCGCTGGAAGAAACGGCCGACATCATCATCGAAGAGGGCGCGGCGGCGTTCATTTCCGGCCTCGGCGTGCCGCCGCCGCATCTGGTGGAGAAATTCCACAATGCCGGCCTCAAGGTCATGAATGTCGCCGGCACGGTGAAGCACGCCCGTCACGCCGAACAGGGTGGGCTCGACGCCGTCGTCGCGCAGGGCACAGAAGCCGGCGGTCACACGGGCCGTGTCGCCGGGATGGCGCTCATTCCGCAGGTTGCGGATGCGGTGAACATTCCGGTGGTGGCGGCGGGTTCGATCGTCGATGGACGCGGCCTGGCGGCGGCGCTGGCGCTGGGCGCCGAAGGGGTCTGGATCGGCACGCGCTTCATCGCATCGGCCGAGGCCCATGCGGGGCAGATGTACAAGGACGTGATCATCGACGCCTCAGACGAGGATACGATCGTCACGCGCGCCTACACCGGCAAGACGCTGCGCGCGTTCCGCAATGCCTATGTCAACGACTGGGAGAAGCGGCCGCAGGACATCCAGCCCTTTCCGATGCAGGCCATGGTCAGCCACCAGAACAAGGTGATGGGCGGCATTGGCGGCCAGCTTGAAGGCCTGGAGCGTGACAGGTCGTGTTTTGCTATGGGGCAGGGTGCCGGTGGCATTACGGATGCGCCGCCGGCGGGGGAAATCGTCAGGCGAATGGTGGAGGAGGCCGCCGCCGTTATGGCGCGTTTCGGCGGCCTCGCCCGGGACATGAAGCGGGCCTAGCTGCGTTTGCAGGCCGTAGGGCTGATGGTGATATCGCCGTCGCTCTGGATGGTGCCCTCGGCCGCGGCGAGGCAGATATCGGCCGAGCCGGAGGACGAAATTTGCGGGTTCACGGCGGTGCCGCCGAAGGTGACGGAGCCGCCGCCGCTGATGTCGGCCGCGAAGGGATCGGCCCGGCCGCTGGCGATGTAGATCTCGCCGCTGCCGGCGACGCTGATCGCCGTGGGGCCGTTGACGCTTTGCACATCCACATCGGCCGAGCCGGAAATGTCGATGCCGAGGCCGCCGGTGACGGTGCCGATCTCGGCGTCGCCCGAACCGGAGATGGTGATGGAGGTGGCGCCGGCCTTGCCGACCTTCACTTCGCCCGAGCCGGAGGTGTCGATGCTGAGGGAGCCGGTGGCCTCGGTGACCTGGATGTCGGCGGAGCCGCTGCTTTCCAGGCTGGCGGTGGTGACGGTGCCGATGGTGATGCGGCCGGCGACGGCGTCGATGGCGACGGGCGCGCGCAGATCGCCGATTTCGGCGTTGCCGATCAGGTCGTCGATGGCGAGGTCGGTGCCGGGGGCGACGGTGACGGTGAGGCGCAGCGTCTGGAGGTTTTCGTCCGAATTGTAGCTGAGATCGCCCATGCGGATCTCGGCCCGGTCGCCGTTCTGCGAGAAGGAGAGCAGCGAGGTGAAGCGGTCATCGCCCGTGGCGCTGATCTGGACGCCCTGGGCGCCCGGCGCGACGACGACGGTGACGTCGCCGATCACGTTGTCGATGAGCACCCGGGAGCCGCCCAAAGCGTGCTGGATCGGGGCTGCGGCGGCGGTGCCGGCGCCGGTGACGGTGACGGCGAGAAGGGCGGTGGTGGCGAGCAGGATTTTGCGCATGGCGGTCTCCGGGAAAGATGGAGCGACGCTAAGCGCGGCGTGCCGGCGGGCTCTGTAACGCCGGTCACGGCGGCGTGAGGCGTGATCAGTCGGCGGGCTTGAAAAAGATGTGCCGGCCGATGGTGACGGTCTCCTGGAAGCCCTCGGCTTCCCAGTCGGGATCGACGTCGATCGTGTGGAAGCGCAGGGCCCCCTGTGTGGTGTCGGCGGCCATCAGCGTTTCGGGATCGTCGAGAATCGCGCCGGCCAGTTTCCAGGCCGCCTTCCAGATCGCCTTGCTGCGCGGCCGCACGCGGGCCCCGTCGCAGGCGAAGGAGAACTGGCAGCCATAGGCGGGCGCCCCGTTATAGACGACCTTGCAGATCGTCTTGGGATAGCCGGGGGTGAGCATGCGGCGGATGACGACCTCGGCCACCGCCTTCATGCCGGCCTCGCCCTCGCCCCCGGCCTCGAAATACATGCCTTCCGTCAGGCACTTGCGCTCGGCATAGGCCCGTGCCTCGGCCGCCGGGTCGGGCTTTTTCGGCGCCGCCGCCGCCGGGGAGGCGAGGAGGAGCACAAGGGCCAGGGCCGGCGCGAATCCGCGCATTCCGATATGGACGGCGGACACGGCATTGCGGAAGGTGGCGGGCATAACAGGCATCATATCAGGGGACGCGCATGTCAGGCGGCACGAAATCGATCTTCATCACCGGCGCAGGGAGCGGCATGGGCCGCGAGGGCGTCAAGCTGTTCCATGGCAAGGGCTGGCGCGTGGGGGCGGTGGACCGCAACCCGGCGGGGCTCGCCACGCTGGAGCAGGAGCTGGGGAAGGACCGGCTTTTCACCGCCACGGTGGACGTGACGGACAAGGCGCAGCTGGAAGACGCGCTGGCCCGGTTCTGCGCCGGCAATCCGGGCGGCGGGCTGGACATGATGTGGAACAACGCGGGCATCGGCGCCTCGGGCTGGTTTGAGGATGTGCCGTATGAGGAATCGATGCGGGTGGTGGACATCAATTTCAAGGCGGTGCTGAGCGGGGCCTATGCCGCGCTGCCTTACCTCAAGAAGGCGCCGAACAGCCTGATGTTCTCGACCTCGTCGTCGTCGGCCACCTATGGCATTCCGCGCATCGCGGTGTATGCGGCGACCAAGCACGCGGTGAAGGGGCTGACCGAGGCGCTGAGCGTGGAATGGGCGCGGCACAATGTGCGCGTGGCCGACGTTCTGCCCGGGCTGATCGACACGGCGATCCTGGTGGAGACCAAGAACCATTCGAAGGACGCGCCGCAGCCCGCGAGCAGCGCCGACATCGCGGCGCGCGCGCCGAAAAAGGGCATGTTCCGCCTGCTGCCGGCCAGCAGCATCGCCGAGACGGCCTATGCCGCCTATGGCTCGACCAAACTGCACTGGTATGTGCCCAACTCGCTGCGCTGGATCGACCGCATCAAGGCCTGGAGCCCGGAAATGATGCGCAAGCGCATCGGCAAGGCCCTGCCGCTGGCGCAGCCGGAGAAAAAGTGAGGCGTCTAGGAATATAGGCCTTGACGGCCGCGCGGCCGAAACCTATATAGGACATAAGTCCGGTATTGGGTCAGGAGTGGGGCGGGCGCCGGCCAACGGCGCCCGCCCTTTCTCATCAGGGCCGGGCGGCTAGACTACGATCCGGGATTCGAGGGGATTCATGCCTATCCTTCAGTGGCTGACGCGCGAGGACGACCTGAAGGCGGCGGGGCGCACGCCCTATCGCCTGCTGGAGGAGGCGCCCGACCTCGGCGCGGGCGACCGCGAGACAGGCAATATGCTGATCCAGGGCGATAATCTGGAGGCGTTGAAGGCGCTGCTGCCGTTCTATGCAGGGCAGGTGAAGTGCATCTATATCGATCCGCCCTACAACACTGGCGCAGCCTTCGAACACTACGACGACAATTTGGAGCATGCCAAATGGCTGGGTACGATTTGGCCGCGTCTTGAGTTGTTGAGAGAATTCCTTAGTGAAGATGGCACGCTTTGGGTGTCAATCGACGACAAGGAGGGACAATACCTAAAGGTAGTGCTGGATGAGGTGTTTGGGCGGCAGAAGTTTGCAGCAAACATCGTTTGGCAGAAGCGATACTCTAGAGAGAACCGCGAGGCCATCGGCGACGTGCATGAGTATATTACTTGCTACGCCCGTAACCCTGCCGAGTTCAAAAAGGCACGGAACCTCGTACCCCTCACGGAGCAACAGGCGAAGGTCTATAGGAACCCGAACAGCGATCCTAAAGGAAG
>JAKOQZ010000038.1 GCA_029778105.1 Pseudomonadota bacterium
GCCGCCAGCACCTGCGTCAGCATCACCGGCCCGAACACGCTGCCCAGCGCCGTCATCGAGCCCATCACGCCCTGCAGCGCCCCCTGCTCGCGCGGCGACACGCGGCGGCTGATCAGCGCATTGATCGTGGGAAAGCTCAGCGCCTGCAGACAGATCAACGGCTGCAGCACGAACACCATCCAGCCCTCGCTCACGAAGGCCTGCGCGAAACACCCCACAATCGCAAAGCCCATCGCCATCATCGCGGCGCGCGCCTCGCCGAGCCGCGCGATGATCGGCCCCGTCAGCACGAACTGCACGAACGCCATGCACACGCCCGACGTCATCAGCGACAGCCCGATCATCGACGACGACCAGCCGAACTTCGCCTCGGTGTAATACGACCACGTGCCCGGATAGACGTTGAAGGCCAGCGAAAACAGGAAATAGGCGAGGATGATCCCGATCACCCCGCCATAGCGCCCCAACGCCAGCAAGCCGCCCAGCGGATTGGCGCGCGACCAGTCCAGCTTCCGCCGCCGATCGGCGGGCAGCGATTCCGGCAGCACGACATACCCGAACACCAGGTTCGCGGCGCTGAGGACCGCCGCCAGCACAAAGGGCGCGCGCGGGCCCAGCTCGCCCACCAGCCCGCCCAGCGCCGGGCCGATGATGAATCCCAGACCGAACGCCGCGCCCAGCCGCCCGAACATCCGGCCCCGCTGCTCGGGCGGCGTGATGTCGGCGGCGAAGGCATTGGCCGGCGCATAGACCGCGCCTGCGATCCCGGCGATCGCCCGGCCCACGAACAGCCAGGTCAGCGTCGGCGCCGCCGCCAGCAGCAGGTAGTCCGCGGCGAAGGCGGCGAGCGACAGGAAGATGATCGGCCGCCGCCCGAACTGGTCGCTGAGGGCCCCCATCAAGGGTCCGAACAGGAACTGCAGCGCCGCATAGGTGATGAACAGCCAGCCGCCGATCCGCGTCGCCTCGGCCAGCGGCATCTTGCCCACCGTCATCAGCAGCTCGGGCATCACCGGCACGATCAAGCCGAAGCTGATCGCATCCAGCAGCCGCGTGCAGAAGATGAAGACAAAGGCCCGCTGGGCCGTCCGGGCATCCATGATGGCGTCCTTCGCGGGTTGCCCCGGCATGTCGTCTCGAACGCGGCTGACCCGCATGAGACCGTCCGCCTCATCCCGCACCCCGCAGAAGGCTTTGTCGCCCCGCCGCGCCTGCGAGGAAAGAGAAACTCCGCAGGCGGGCGCGAAAATTGCGCCGCCCCCCGCCTGCTTCTAGAACGGCGGCGACCGTCTTTCGGAGTTCGCGCCATGCTCACCGCCTTCGGCCGCGGCATCTGGCTCGCCGACGGGCCCGCGCCCGTCGCCGTCGCGGGCTTTCGCTACCCGACGCGCATGGCGGTCATCCGCCTCGACGATGGCGGCCTTTTCGTCTGGTCGCCCGTCGCGCTCACCGATCCTCTGCGCGCCGCCATCGCGGCCATCGGCGAGGTCGCCCACATCGTCGCGCCCAACACCCTGCACGATCTTTATATCGCGGCCTGGAAACGCGACTTCCCGGCCGCCCGCCTGCACGCGCTGCCTGCGCTCATCGCCCGGCACAAGGCGATCGCCTTCGACGCCGAACTCTCCGATACGCCCGCGCCGGACTGGGCGGGCCAGATCGATCAGGTCGTCGTCGCCGGCAACGCCATCGCCACCGAGACGGTCTTCTTCCACCGGGCCAGCGGCACGGCGCTCTTCACCGATCTCATCCAGCATTTCCCCAAAGACTGGTTCACCGGCTGGCGCGCCCTCGTCGCGCGGCTCGATCTGATGACCGCCGACGAACCCGCCGTGCCGCGCAAATTCCGCGTCGCCTTCACCAATCGCCGCGTCGCGCGCGCCGCCATCGCGCGCGTTCTCGCCTGGCCGGTCAAGGCGGTGGTGATGGCGCACGGCGCGCCGGTGACGTCGGACGGCGCGGCGTTTCTCGTCCGCGCCTTCCGCTGGCTCATGCGCTGATCAGTCGAGGCCCGGGCTGGTGCGGTTTTCGCCGACGCCCGGATCGACGTTCTGGCGGTCCTCTTCCATCGGACGGCGCACCGAACGCCCCGCGCCCGAACGCAGCGCCGAGGTGTCTTCCGTCAGCTCCGAAACCGCCCGCGTGCGCGCGATGTCCGCGCCCGCGCCGTTGAGACGGCGCTTGGGGTCCAGCGTCTCTTCCCACACCAGATAATCGGCCAGCGACGCGGTCTTGGTGCCGCCCTCGGCGCCCGCCGCCTTCTGATACTTGTCCGACGGCTTGCCGCCGGCCGAGGCGCTGCGCGAAGGCAGCAGCTTGTGCGGCGCCGGCAGGCCCGCCGGCACGGCGCTCTCGTCGCCGGCCTCGCTCACCTCGCTCAGCGCGCCGTTGGCGTCGATGGTCACCTGAAACCCGGCGGGCACGATCACCTGCTTGCCGTTGGTGCGCGAGGTGACCGAGATTTCGCCCTGATCGGTGACGAACAGGCCCGACCCGTCAGCCTGCACCAGCACGAAGATCTCCGTGCCGCGCACGCCGATCGTCGCCTTGGGCGTCGAAATCTCCACCCGCTCTTCCGGGATCGCGCCCGAGATCCAGCGGAACACGCCTTTCACCACGCCGATCGAGGCGTTGCCGCTCTCCGGCCCGGCATAGGTGAACTCGTCGACCACGGCGCTGGCGTTTTCGCCCAGCGTCAGCTCCGACCCGTCGGCGAAGCTGACCAGCAGGCCGCTCGCCGCGCCGGTCTCCAGCGCCTCGTTGCGCACGATGGGATCGAGCGAGCGGGCTTCCAGCCGGGCCGCGTCGGGCGGCGTGCGCCAGGCGGCGTTCTCCACCTCGGCGATCGAGCCCACGGTCTGCGCGGCCGCCAGCGGCGAAAGCGCGATCGCGCCGGCGAGGATGAGGGAAAGTCTGCCGATCATGGCCATGGACCCTAGAACGAGGTGCTGACACCGGCCGTGAGCGACCAGTTCAGATAAGTGGTTTCGCCGACAAACCCATCGTCGGCCTGGATGAGCTGGCCGCCGGTCGCGCCGAAGGTCAGCGCCGTCGCGTCGCTCACCGCGTAGTCGATCGAAGCGCCGACGCGCCAGATGGTGCGCTTGGGCCGGAAGCGGAAATCGAATGTGTCGTAATCGTTGGAGGTACGCCGCTTGATCGAGGCGAACGTGCGCAGGTCCACCTTGCCCAGATCGCGCTGGTACTTGATCTCGGCGTAATAGACCGCGCCGTTCGAGTTCGCCGTCTCCTTGACCGCCGCGTCGGTGAAGAAGTCGTAATAGGCGTTCTTGTCCCACCACGAGCCCGACGCCAGCAGCGACAGCGTCGAGAGCGCGTCGAGCTGCACGGCGGCCTCGCCCTTCAGCTCGATGCGGTCGCCCGGATCGACGATGTCCTGGCCGAAAAAGCGCGACGTGCCCTCGGTGCGATAGCGCAGCTGCAGCGAGCCGAACTGCGTCTCGGTCAGATACTGGACGCGCAGCAGCGCCATGAACTGGTCGCCCGGGTCCAGCTCGTCGCCCGCGCCCGCATAGGGCCTGTATTCGCCGCGCCAGTTGAATCCCGTCGCGGCGGTCAGCGTCCATGACGGGTTCAGGAACACGCTCGCGCCGGCCGAGAGATTGGTGTTGAAGCCCTCGCCATAGCGCGCCAGATCGACCAGATCGGGGTCGGCCAGCGTCAGCGACTCCCCGAAATCGACATCCGATTTGCCCGTCGGCAGGTTGAGGTCGAGCGTCACGAAAGGCTGCCAGCCGGCATAGCCCGTCGCCGTGAAGGTCGCGCCCACGACGCTGTCGGTCAGCCCGGAATAGTCGTAGTCGCCGCCGAAGAAATTGGTCTGCGCCGCGACATAGGCGGTCTTGGCGTGGACATCGACATCGAATGTCGGGCTCAGCTCATACGTGCCGACATAGGTGAGCGGCGCCAGCATCTGCCAGCCGGATTCGTTTGCGCCGTAGCGGTCATAAAAGCGGATCGTCGCCTGCTGCACCACTTCCGTACCGTAAAGCTCGGCGGCGGAAGCGGGCAGCGCGGCAAGGGCCGAGCCGGCCGCGAGGGCGGCGCTCAGGCGGCGAAACAGGCTGGACATGGAAAAATCGAACCCCGGCAATCGATTGGCGTTCTGGATACCACAGATTGTAGGCCCCTTGAACCGCGTCCTCGTGGCCGAATTGCGACGATCGCCCGGCGGCGGCGCGACACGCCCCTTAACCCTCGCGCGGCGATCTGCTAAGCCCGCCCGCCTCAACGACATTCATCAGCTAATCGGTTCCCGGGGAGAGAAACAGTCATGGACATCAACGCCACCATTTCGGCGGTCATCACCGGCGGCGCATCGGGCCTCGGCGAAGCCACCGCCCGCGCGCTCGCCAAGGCCGGCGCCCGCGTCGCCATCTTCGACATGGCCGCCGAGAAGGGCGAAAAGGTCGCCCGCGAGATCGGCGGCGTCTATTGCAACGTCAACGTCACCAGCGAAGACAGCGTCGTCGAGGGCTTCAAGCGCGCCCGCGACGCCATCGGCCAGGAGCGCGTGCTCGTGAACTGCGCCGGCACCGGCAACGCCTTCAAGACCGCCTCGCGCTCCAAGGACGGCACGCTCAAGCACTTCCCCGTCGACCAGTTCGACCGCATCATCCAGATCAACCTGGTCGGCACGTTCCGCTGCATCGCGCATTCGGCCGAAGGCATGCTGACCCTCGACCCGCTCTCGACGGGTGAGCGCGGCGCCATCGTCAACACCGCCTCGGTGGCGGCGGAAGACGGCCAGATCGGCCAGGCCGCCTATTCGGCCTCCAAGGGCGGCGTCGTCGGCATGACGCTCCCCATCGCCCGCGACCTCGCGCAGGAAGGCATCCGCGTGAACACCATCCTGCCGGGTCTCTTCAACACCCCGCTGATGCAGGCCGGCGGCCCCGAATTCGTCCAGAAGCTCGGCGCCCAGGTGCTCTTCCCCTCGCGCCTCGGCAACCCGGACGAGTATGCCGGCCTCGCGCTGGAGATGATCCGCAACGCCTATTTCAACGGCGAGGATGTCCGTCTCGACGGCGGCATCCGTATGGCCCCCCGCTAAGGGCCGCGGGTGGAGGGCGCGTCGCGCAGGGGTTTGTGGACCGGCGGCATCGCCGCGTTCCTCTTCGCGCTGCTCGCCCTCATCGGCATCTGGACCACCGCGCCCGGCATCGAGCGCGATCTTGAGACCCGTGCGGCGGCGGCCCTCGCCGCCGCCGGCGTTTCCGACGTCACGGCCAGCGCCGACGGCCGCACGATCACCCTCACCGGCCCCGCCCGCGACCCGGCCGCACGCGACGCCGCGCTGGCCGCCGCCGCCGTCTTCGGCGTCACCCGTGTCGTCGACGCGCTCGGCGCGGCGCCTCCCGGCTCCGCCGCCGCCGGCTACCGCTTCCAGGCCGACTGGGACGGCGCGGCGCTCGCCCTCTCCGGCTTGATGCCCAGTCTCGACGATCAGGAAAGCCTCGTCGCCGACGCGCGCGACGTCTTCCCCCGCGCCCGGATCGCCGATTCCCTGCGCGTCCAGCCGAACCCGCCCGCCGAAAGCTGGCCCGACGCCGCCAAGGGTGCCCTGCGCGCCCTCAGGGCGCTCGCCAAGGGCCGCGTCGTCATCGAAGGCGCCACCGTCACGCTGTCGGGCGTCGCCCCCAGCGAGGCAGCGCGCGGCCAGGCCGGCGATCTCCTCGCGGGCCTGCCCGAGCCCTACACCATGCTGCTCGACATCGAGGTCGGCGACGTCGCCCCGCCCGCGACGCCCGCGCCCTATCGTTTCGGCGCGGCCTATGACGGCGCCTCGCTCGCCCTCTCCGGCGCGCTCCCCTCTCCGGCGGCGCGCGACGCCCTCAAGGCGGGGCTCGGCAAGACCCCGCTCGACGACAAGACGCGCATCGATCCCGCCGCCCCCGACGGCGCCTTCGCCGACGCCGCCGGCACGCTACTCACCGCCCTGCTCGGCCGCACCGCCAGCTTCACGCTCGCGCTCGAAGACCGCACCATCGCCCTCGCCGCCATCGCGCCCGACGCCAAGGCCGCCAAGGCCATCGAGGCGGCGCTTCAGGATCTCCCCGCCGCCTATGACTGGCGCGCGACCGTCGACCTCGCCGGCGCCGCGCCCGCCGCGCCGCTCGCCTCCCCGGGCGAAAGCCCGGCCCGCGCCTGCCAGGCCGCGATGAGCGCCGCCCTCGCCGAAACGCCGGTCGTCTTCGCCTCCGCCAGCGCCGCGCTGCCCGACAGCGCCGGGCCGCTGGTCGACAGCCTCGCCGCCATCGCCGCCACCTGCCCCGCCGCGCGCATCGAGATCGCCGGCCACACCGACGCCAGCGGCAATGCCGCCCGGAACGTCGCGCTCTCCGAAGACCGCGCCGCCGCGCTTGAGGCCGCGCTCATCGTCAAAGGCGTCGACGCCGCACGGCTCAGCGCCAAAGGCTACGGCGCCGCCCGCCCGGTCGCCGCCAACGACAGCGATGCGAACAAGGCGCGCAACCGCCGGATCGAGGTTATCGTCAGGCCATGATCTATCTGATCGGTGAAATGCTTCTTCTGCTGCTGATCGCCGCCGCGATCGGCTTCGCCGCCGCCTGGGTGCTGCGCGGGCTCGGACAGAGCCGGGCGATGGGCGAGGCCGCCGCCGCGCTCTGGTCGCAGCGCCTCAGCGCCGCCGAGGCCGAATACGAGGCCAAGTCGCTCGCCGCCGAAGCCGCCAATGCCCGCCTCAAGGCCGATCTCCACGCCGCCCAGACCCGCGTCGGCACGCTCGAGAACGATGGCGGCAAGCGCGTCGCCGACATGGAGGCGGTGCTGAAAGCCCAGGTCCGCGCCGCCGAGGCCCTCGCCGCCGAACGCACCCAGGCGCTCGAACAGCTCCGCATCGCCTTCTCCACCGCCAACGAGGAATCGCGGCACCGCATCGCCGCCGCCGACGCCGAGGCCCACCGCCTCGCCGCCGAGCTTGAGGAGGCGGTGAAAGAGGCCGAACGCGTCCGCGCCGAACAGGCCCGCCTCGCCGAGCTGGAGAGCGACCTCGCCGCGCGTCAGGAGAGCGTCGACGCGCTCCAGAGCCGCATCGCCGAACTGGAAGCCTCGCTCCAGACCGCCGCCACCGCCCGCAGCCGCGCCCGGGCGGGCCTCGCGCCGGGCGAAGACGATCTCCAGCAGATCCCGGGTCTCGGCCCGGTCATGGCCAAGGCGCTGCGCGCCCAGGGCATCGTCACCTTCCGCGCCATCGCGGCGCTGACGCCCGAGGAGGCCGCCGCGCTGGGGGTGAAAATGGGCAATACCTTCGCCGAGCGCGCGCGCCGCGACGACTGGTTCGGCAAGGCACGCGCCCTGCACGAGGCGCAGACGGGCGAGACCCTCTAGGCCCCGCCGCCGCGCGCAGACCCGCTTACGGGTTCGACTTCAGATAGGCGATCACGTTCGCCCGCTCTTCCGGCTTCTTGATGCCGGCGAAGGCCATCTTGGTGCCCTTCACGACCTTCAGCGGATTTTCCAGATAGGTCATCAGCAGCTCTTCGGTCCAGGCGGGGTTGGCCTCGCCATAGGCCGTCATCGCGGACGAATACGAAAAGCCTTCGACGGAGGCGGGCTTGCGCCCCACCACGCCGTTCAGCTCCGGCCCGATCTTGTTCGAAGCGCCCGCGCCGATCTCGTGGCAGGCGGCGCATTTGGCGAAGGCGGCCTTGCCCTTCTCCGCATCGCCGTCGGCGGCGGCGGGCAGGACGAAAGCGGTCGCGGCGAGAGCGAGAATGGCGATACGGCGCATGACGATACGGGTCCCCGGACTTCGATGGCGTTCTTCCTACGCCATCGCCGCCATGCGTCAAGAACGCCCGCGCCGGGCGGTAATCCCGCACCGCAGCGTCGCCGATTTTACCGCAAATCCCGGCCCCGGCGCGCCTCAGCGGCGCGGAATCGGCCCCCGCACATAAGGCGGCGCATCCGCGCCATAGCCATAGGGGCCATAGCCGTAGCCATAGGGCAGCTGCCACCAGGCGCCGTCGCCCTTGGACAGCGTGATGATCGCCGTGCCGTTCTCGCCCAGCGGCAGCACCGCCGTGCCCGACACGTTATAGCCGCCCTCGCTGTCGACCATGGCGGTCAC
>JAKOQZ010000039.1 GCA_029778105.1 Pseudomonadota bacterium
CAGATCACCATGGTGACCTTGCCGTTTTCGGCATGCGGCATGAATCCGGCGGGAATGAACGCACGCAGCAGCGCGGCGAACAGCATCACGCCCAGAAGGACGTCATGACGTATCAGCCGCGCGGCGGGATTGATCCTGAAGGCGTTCACGCGCGTTGGCGTAATACTCGCGCAGAGCGATGTCCAGCGGCGTGCGCCCTGCTAACCCGCCGCTCGTTTCGCGCGCTTTAGATGTGCGGCGCGGGTCGGCCAGACCGCCAGCGCCAGCTCGGCCGTCTGCAGCAGTTCGGCGCGCGTCGCCCCGGCGGCGGCCTGAACGCACATGCCGTTGCTCACGGCGGTCACGTAACGGGCGAGGGCGGCGGGGTCGGCGCCCTCCGCCAGCTCGCCGCTCGCCGCACCGCATTCGATCCGGGTTCTCAGCACCATCTCGGCGCTGGCGCGGCACCGCGCCAGCTCCTGCGGGATATCGGCGGCTTCCTCGCTTACCGCGAGCCCGCCCTGCAGCAACAGGCAGCCCGGCGGCTCGCCGGGCTTGGTCGCCTTCTCCGCGACGTCCTTCAGGAACATGGCGACGGCGTCGCGCGACGTCGGCGCATCCAGCATGCGCTGGCGTATGCCGGCCTGCTCCTCGTCATATCGTTCCAGAACGGCGCGGAAGAGCCCCTCCTTGTTGCCGAACGCGGCGTAGAGGCTGGGCGCGCTGATGCCCATCGCCGCCGTCAGATCGGCGATCGACGCGCCGTCATAGCCCTGGCGCCAGAACACCTCCATGGCGTCGTCCAGCGCTGTGCATGCGTCGAAGGCCCGGGGGCGGCCCTTGGCCATAGTCGTCTTCTCCATCCCTGTTATTTTTGTATTGATCGCTATATAAGAGCCTTGAAGCGGACTGTCCACGTCCATATCTGTATCGCTCACTACAGATATGGGGACGCCATGACGCTTCTTTCACCGCGCGGCCAGATATTGTCCGTCCTGCTTGGCGGGGCCGCGCTTTTCGCCGGCGGCCTCACCCTCGCCGAGACCTCGTTTTCCGGGGACGACGTGCCGGTCGCGGCCGCCGCTGCGCCTTCGGCGCGCGTCGCCGTCCGCGCCGTTCACCTCCGGCCCGTGCGCCTCTGGTCCGATTATCCCGGCCGCATGAACGCGGTGAATGTCGCCGAAATCCGCCCCGAGGTCGGCGGCCGCATCACCGAGGTCCGTTTCCGCGACGGCGATCTGGTCAAGGCCGGCGACGTGCTCTTCGTCATCGACCCGCGCCCCTATGAGGTCGCGGTCGCCCGCGCCCGGGCCGATCTCGCTTCGGCCCGCACGGGCGCCGATCTCGCTGAGGCCGAGTTCGGCCGCGCCCGCAAGCTGCTCGCCACCAGGGCCGCCTCGCGCAGCCTCTATGATCAGCGCGACAACGCGCGCAAGGTCGCGCTCGCCGCCGTCGAAGCGGCCGAGGCTGCGCTCAGCGAGGCCGAGCTGGCGCTCGACCGGGCTTATGTGAAGGCGCCCATCGCCGGCCGCGTCAGCCGTCCGGAGGTCACGCTCGGCAACCTGGTCGGCGCGGCGGATGGCCAGGTTCTCACCTCCATCGTCTCGGCCGACGGCATCTATGCCGATTTCCAGATCGACGAGCAGACCTATATCCGCATGGTCCGCGGCGGCGAAGGCGATCTGCGGTCCGTGCCGGTTGAGCTGACGGTGCAGGGCGGCGATCCCGCCGCGCCGCACCGGGGCACGCTCTATGGCCTGGACAACCGCATCGACACGGCCTCCGGCACGATCCGCGCCCGGGCCCGCTTCGACAACGCCGACGGCGCGCTGGTTCCCGGCATGTTCGTGTCCGTCCGCGTCGCCGTCACGGGCGAAGCGCCCGCGCTGCTGGTGCCGGAACGCGCCATCGCCACCGATCAGGACCAGAAGGTCCTCTACGTGGTCGGTCTCGACGACAGCGCGCAGCCCCGCCAGGTCCAGCTCGGCGCGACGGTGGGCGATGAACGCATCGTCACCGCCGGGCTGAAGGATGGCGAGCGCGTCGTCATCGACGGCCTGCAGCACGTCACGCCCGGCGCCAAACTCGATGTCCAGGAAGCGGTGGCCTACAACGCGGCGACCGGCGCGCGATAAGCGTCGGCGCCGCAGCCGCACCTCCTGAAAGTCCCGCTCCGACCCGGGCGCCGCCGACAGCGGCGGCGCGTCCGTCTCCCTTTGCCTTTTACGTCCCCGGTTTCCGCCATGAGCTTGCCGCGCTATTTCATCGACCGCCCGATCTTCGCGGGCGTCATCTCCATCGTGATCCTGCTCGCCGGCCTGCTCGCCATGTTCCGGCTGCCGGTCTCGGAATATCCCGAGGTCGTGCCGCCCTCCGTCGTGGTGCGGGCGCAGTTTCCCGGCGCCAATCCCAAGATTCTGGCCGAAACCGTCGCGACGCCGCTGGAGGAACAGATCAACGGCACCGAGAACATGCTCTACATGTTCTCGCAGGGCGCATCCGACGGCTCGCTCACCCTGACCGTGACGTTCGAGCTCGGCACCGACCCCAATCTCGCCCAGCAGCTCGTTCAGAACCGCGTCAACCAGGCTTTGCCGCGCCTGCCGGAAGTCACCCGCAATCTCGGCGTCACCACCGAAAAAAGCTCGCCCGACCTCACCATGGTCGTGCATCTGCGCTCGCCCGACGCGCGCTACGACATGCTCTATCTGCGCAATTACGCGGTGCTGAACGTCAAGGACCAGCTCGCCAAGATCGAAGGCGTCGGCTCCGTCCAGCTCTTCGGCTCGGGCGACTACGCCATGCGCATCTGGCTCAATCCCGACCGCATCGCCGAGCGCGGCCTCACCGCCCGCGAGGTCGTGGCCGCCATCCGCCGCCAGAATGTCCAGGTCGCCGCCGGCGTCATCAACGGCCCGCCCTACGGCGCGACGGGCGAGCTTCAGCTTCCCGTCAACGCCCGCGGCCGCCTGTCCGACCCGGCCGAATTCGAGGAGATCGTCATCAAGCGCAACGGCGGCGCGGTCACGCGTCTGAAAGACGTCGCGCGCGTCGAGATCGACGCCTCGCAGTTCGGCCTGCGCTCGCTGCTCGACAACCAGCAGGCCGTCGCCATCCCGATCTTCCAGGCTCCCGGCTCCAACGCCATCGCCATCTCCGACAGCGTCCGCGCCACGATGGAAGAGCTGAAGGCCAACTTCCCCGAAGGTCTCGACTATTCCATCGCCTACGACCCCACCATCTTCGTGCGCGGTTCCATCGAGGCCGTCGTCCACACGCTGCTGGAAGCGACGCTGCTCGTCGTGCTGGTCGTCATTCTCTTCCTGCAGACCTGGCGCGCTTCGATCATCCCGCTGCTCGCCGTGCCGATCTCGATCGTCGGCACCTTCGCCGTGATGTATATGTTCGGCTTCTCCATCAACGCGCTGTCGCTCTTCGGCCTCGTGCTGGCCATCGGCATCGTCGTGGATGACGCCATCGTCGTGGTGGAGAATGTCGAGCGCAACATCGAAGAGGGCCTCAGCCCCTACGATGCGGCGCTCAAGGCGATGCGCGAGGTCACCGGCCCCATCATCGCAATCGCGCTGGTGCTCTGCGCCGTCTTCGTGCCCATCGCCTTCATCTCCGGGCTGACGGGACAGTTCTACCGCCAGTTCGCGCTGACCATCGCGTTCTCGACGCTCATCTCCGCCTTCAACTCGCTCACGCTGTCGCCGGCGCTCGCCGCCGCGCTGCTCAAGCCCCACGGCGCCGCGCCGGATCGCGCGACCCGCATCCTCAACGCCGTGTTCGGCCGCTTCTTCGCGTGGTTCAACCGCATGTTCCACACCGGCTCGCTGCGTTACGGCGCAGGCGTCGGCGGCCTGCTGAGGCGCAAGACGGCATCGCTCTGCGTCTATGCGCTGCTGCTCGGCGTCGCGTATCTCGGCTTCAACGCCGTGCCGCCGGGCTTCGTGCCCAGTCAGGACAAGCAGTATCTCGTCGGCTTCGCCCAGCTTCCCGACGGCGCCACGCTCGACCGCACCGAAAAGGTCATCCGCGCCATGTCCGACATCGCGCTGAAGGAGCCGGGCGTGGAGAGCGCCATCGCGTTCCCGGGCCTGTCGATCAACGGCTTCGTCAACAATCCTTCGGCCGGCATTGTGTTCGTGTCGCTCAAGCCGTTCGAGGAGCGCACGACGCCCGAGCTCGCCGGCGGCGCCATCGCGGGCAGCCTGCAGGCCAAGTTCTCCGGCCTCACCGAGGCGTTCATCGCGATCTTTCCGCCGCCGCCCGTTCAGGGCATCGGCCAGATCGGCGGCTTCAAGCTTCAGGTCGAAGACCGCACCGATCAGGGCTACGAGGCGCTCGACGCCGCGATGAAGGCCGTGGTGGAGAAGGCGCGCCAGCGCCCCGAACTCGCCAACGTCTTCTCCGGCTACAAGATCGGCGTGCCCCAGCTCTATGCCGATCTCGACCGCACCCGCGCCATGCAGATCGGCGTGGATGTGGACGAAGTCTTCGCCACCATGCAGGCCTATCTCGGCTCGCTCTATGTCGGCGACTTCAACAAGTTCGGCCGCACCTATCAGGTCATCGCCCAGGCCGATCAGCCGTTCCGCGACAGCGCCGACGACATTCTCCGCCTGCGCACCCGCAACGCCGACGGCCAGATGGTGCCGCTCGGCGCCTTCATGCAGGTCCGGGAGATCACCGGCCCCGATACGGTCGGGCGCTATAACGGCTTCCGCGCCGCCGATCTCAACGGCGCCCCGGCGCCCGGCTACTCCACCGGACAGGCCGAACAGGCGATGGTCGAGGTGCTCAACGAAACGCTGCCCAAGGGCATGCGCTTCGAATGGACCGATCTCACCTACCAGCAGATCCTCGCCGGCGACACGACGCTGCTCGTCTTCCCGATCTGCGTCCTGCTCGTCTTCCTGGTGCTCGCGGCGCAGTATGAAAGCCTCTATCTGCCGCTCGCCGTCATCCTCACCGTGCCGATGAGCCTGATGTCGGCCATTGTCGGGGTCTGGATCACGGGCGGCGACAACAACGTCTTCACCCAGATCGGCCTTTTCGTCCTTGTCGGCCTCGCCTCCAAGAACGCGATCCTGATCGTGGAGTTCGCGCGCGAGCTGGAGCATCACGGCCGCACGGCGGTCGCCGCCGCCATCGAGGCCGCGCGGCTTCGCCTGCGCCCCATCCTGATGACCTCGCTCGCCTTCATCATGGGCGTGGTCCCGCTGGTCGTCTCCACCGGCGCGGGCGCCGAGATGCGTCACGCCATGGGCGTCGCGGTGTTCGCCGGCATGCTGGGCGTCACGCTGTTCGGCCTCTTCCTCACGCCGGTCTTCTATGTGCTGGTTCGCGCTTGGGAGACGCGGGGGCGCAAGTCCGCGGTCGGCGCTCCGGCAGCGGCCGCGCTGCCGGCGGAATAGGGGGCGCGGCGCGGGTCAGTGGAAATCGCGTGACTTGACGACGACGCGCGCGTCGCGCGGATGGCGGCCGCGCGGAAGCTGAGGGCGGGCGAATTCGTCGGCGCGGCTCAGCTCGATCTCCGGGCGATGGATGTCCGACAGATCGTCCAGCGCCGCGCTGCGGTCGGCGATATGCTCGGCCATCAGGTGCACGACGCCTTCCTTGCTGCGCTGAATCCGGCCCGACACCGCCATCAGCCGCGACATCATCACGGGCGCGCGGAATTGCTCGAACTGCCGTGCCCACAGCACCACGTTCACGATTCCCGTCTCGTCCTCCAGCGTGATGAAGATCGCATTGCCGTTGCCCGGCCGCTGGCGCACCAGCACCAGCCCGGCCACCCGCGCCTCCGCCCCGTCCTTCATCGCCCCGGCTGCGGCGCAGCTTGCGATGCCGTCCGCGCCGAACCGCTCGCGCAGCAGCTGCATCGGATGGCCTTTCAGCGACAGGCGCGTCACCTGATAGTCGGCGATGATATGCTCGGCCAGCGGCATGACGGGCAGGTCGGCGTCGTCCTCCGCTCCCAGCTCATGCGCCTTCGCCGCCGCGAACAGCGGCATCGGCGCATCGTCCGGCAGCCGCCGCGCCGCCCACAGGCCCTCGCGGCGGTCGAGCCCCAGCGCGCGCAGCGCGTCGGCTTCGGCGAGCGCCTGCAGCGCCCTCACCGGCAGATGCGACAGGCGCTGAAGCCTCTCCAGATCCAGCCGCGCCTTCGTGCCGCGCGCCGCCGCGATGCCGTCCGCCCAGTCTTCCCGGAAGCCGTCGATCTGGCGAAAGCCGAGCCGCAGCGCCGGACGTCCGTCCGGGCCCTCTTCAAGCGTGTTGTCCCAGCCGCTCTTCAGAACGTCGATGGCGCGCACCTCGACGCCGTGCTCCCGCGCGTCGCGCACGATCTGCGCCGGCGCATAAAACCCCATGGGCTGCGAATTCAGCAGCGCGCAGGCGAACGCCGCCGGATGATGGCGCTTGATGAAGGCCGAGATATAGGCGAGCTGGGCGAACGCCGCCGCATGGCTTTCGGGAAAGCCATAGCTGCCGAATCCCTTGATCTGCTCAAAGCAGGCTTGCGCGAACGCGGCGTCGTATCCGCGTTCGATCATCGTGCCGACGAATCTCTTCTCGTGCAGATGGATCGTTCCGACGTTGCGGAACGTCGCCATCGCCTTGCGCAGCTCGTTCGCCTCCGCGCCGCTGTATTTCGCCGCGACGATGGCCAGGCGCATCACCTGCTCCTGGAACAGCGGAATGCCCAGCGTTTTCTGCAGGACGTTCTTCAGCTCGTCCGGGGGCCCGTGTTCGGGCGAGGGCGCCGGGTAGGATACGGTCTCGGTCCCGTCGCGCCGCTTCAGATAGGGGTGCACCATATTGCCCTGGATCGGGCCGGGCCGGACGATCGCGACCTGGATCGTCAGATCATAATGATGCCGCGGCTTCATGCGCGGCAGCATGCTCATCTGCGCCCGGCTCTCGATCTGGAAGACGCCGATCGTGTCGGCCTTCCACAGCATGTCATAGGTCGGCCGGTCGTCCAGCGGGATGTCGTGCAGCAGGCGGTAATCGCACCCCTCATGCGCGCGCATCAGCTCCAGCGACTTGCGCAGACAGGTCAGCATCCCCAGCGCCAGCACATCCACCTTCATCAGCTTCAGCGCGTCGATGTCGTCCTTGTCCCACTCGATGAAGGTGCGCGCCTCCATCGCCGCATTGCCGATGGGCACCATCTCGTCCAGCCGCCCGCGCGCCAGGACGAAGCCCCCGACATGCTGCGAGAGATGGCGCGGAAAGCCGAGCAGGGCGCCGATCATCTCCTGCGCCTTGCGGATGACGGGATTGTCCGGGTCGAGCCCGGCCTGAACGATGCGCTCCTGGGGAATCTCGTCGCCCCAGCTGCCCCATTGCAGCCCGGCGATCCGTCCCATGATGTCGTCGGTCAGGCCCAGCGCCTTGCCGACATCGCGGATCGCGCTGCGCGGCCGGTAGGAGATGACGGTCGCGGCGATCCCGGCCCGGTGACGGCCATACTTCTCATAGATGTACTGCATGACCTCTTCGCGGCGCTCGTGCTCGAAGTCCACGTCGATGTCGGGCGGCTCGCCGCGATCGGTCGAGATGAAGCGGGCGAACAGCACGTCGTGCTGCTCGGGGTCGATCGAGGTGATGCCCAGCACATAGCAGACCGCCGAATTGGCGGCCGATCCGCGCCCCTGGCAGAGAATGCCCCGGCTCTCCGCAAAGCGCACCAGATCGCGGATGGTCAGGAAATAGCGCGCGTAGTTCAGCGTCCCGATCAGCGCCAGCTCTTCGTTCAGAAGACGGCTCACCTTCTCCGGGATCGCTTCGCCATAGCGGAATTTGGCGCAGTCCCATGTCAGGGTCTCCAGCCAGGCCTGCGCCTCCCACCCCGGCGGCACCGGCTCGTCGGGATATTCGTATGTCAGCTGCGTCAGCGTGAAGTCGATGCGCGCGAGCAGATCCACGCTCTCAGCCACCGCGCCGGGGGCATGACGAAACAGCCGCGCCGCCTCGGCGGGCGCGAGCAGGTGGCGCTCGGCGTTCGCCTCCAGCCGCCGCCCCGCCGCCGTGACGGTCACGCCCTCGCGGATGCAGGTGAGGACATCCTGAAGCGCGCGGTTCTCCGGCGCCGCGTAAAGCGCGTCGTTGGTCGCGATCAGGGGCGCGCCGCACCGCGCGGCCAGCCGCGCCAGCGCGTTCAGCCTTCGCCTGTCATGCCCGTGACGCGGCATGGTCGCGCCGATCCACAGCGCCCCGGGCGCGGCGTCGGCAAGCGCCGCAAGCCAGGGCTCGTCCGGCGCCGTCCCGTCCGGCATCGCGATCAGCAGCAGCCCGGTCGTGTCGGCGGTGAGATCGCCGAGGCGCAGGATGCAGTCGCCCTTTTTCGCGCGGCGATTGCCGGTCGTCAGCAGCCGGCACAGCACCGCCCATCCCTGTCGCGTTTCGGGATAGGCGACGATGTCGGGCGTTCCGTCCGAAAAGACCAGCCGCGCGCCCACCGCCAGCTTGAACCGCCGCGCCATCTCTTTCAGATCGCCCGGCGCGATCGCGATGTCCTCGCCCCGCGCCACCCATTCGAACTCGCCCGGCGAGCCGCCCGTCCTGCGCTTGGCGCCCGACGGGACGCCATGTTCGCGCAGATGCTCCAGCTCCGCATAGGCCCGCACCACGCCCGCCACCGTATTGCGGTCGGCGATGCCGATGCCTTCGTGGCCCAGCAGCAGCGCGGTCAGCACCATGTCCTGCGGTCTGGAGGCGCCGCGCAGGAACGAATAATTCGTGGCCGCCGCCATCTCCGCAAAGCGGGTCATGCGAACAGCCCGTGCAGATACCAGGCCGGTTCGTTCGTCTCGCGTCCGAAAAGCCCCCGGCGATAGATCCAGAAGCGGCGGCCTTCGCTGTCTTCCACCCGATAATAATCGCGCGTCATCGTCTCGCCGCCGCGCCACCATTCCGGGGCGATGCGCT
The DNA here is from genome assembly GCA_029778105.1 of Pseudomonadota bacterium. Lineage (GTDB taxonomy): Bacteria > Pseudomonadota > Alphaproteobacteria > Micropepsales > Micropepsaceae > JADZAI01. Next base: position 8,920 of record JAKOQZ010000039.1, read on the forward strand.
CGGGCCCTTCGGCCGCCGCGACGTCATGCATCGCGCGCCGCCAGCGGAATCGCCCGGGCGGTCCGTCGGGAAAGGGCGCGGCCGGCACTTCGATGGGGTGCGGGGGATCGAACATCTGCAACGGCCGCAAGGGCGGCTCGCCGGGCGCGGGCGCGGGCCATGGCGCGCCGCCGCCCGGCCTTAGCGCGCTCACGCGCCGCGCCGCGCGCTCCGGCATATGGGTGTCCTCGGGCGCGAAACGCTGCACGCGGTCGTGTCCGAAGCGGGCGGTCAGCCGGGCGACAAGCGCGGCCAGCGCCTCGCCGCCGCTCGTCTCCGTCTCCAGATCGGCCTGCGCCACGCCCAGCGGCGCGGTCTGCAGGACGCTCAGCCGCATCGCGTCGAAGCCGAAGCCCGGATCGATGGGATCGGCCAGCGCCGCCATGCGCTCGGCGAACAGTCTGCGGATCGCGGCGGCCTCGCGCGAGGCCCGGCCGGTCTCCACCGCGATATGGCGCACCTCGCCGTCGGCGCGAAAGAAACGCGCCTCGAACGCCAGACCGCCTTCGCCGCGCCGCTCCAGCTCCGCCGCCGTTTCCTCCAGCAGCTCGCCAAGGATCGCCTCCAGCGCGCCGGCCTCCCTCAGCGGTTCGGCGAAGCGCCGGTCGGCGCGGCAGGGCGCCAGGGGGCGCAGCGGCGTGAAGCGCGCATTCTCGCGTCCGCACATCCGCCGCAGCCGCGTCGTCAGCGCCCGCCCGAAGCGCGCGGTGAGATTGGCGGACGGGCGGCGCGCAAGCGCGCCGATGGTCGCCAGCCCCGCCCGGCGCAGGGCGCGGATCGTGTCCGCGCCGGCCTCCAGCGCGGCGACCGGCAGCGGCGCCACCGCATCGGCATCCCCGCCCGGCGCGACGATCGCCGTCTGCCCGAACCGCGCCAGCGCGGCGGCCGCTTCCGGCGTGCCGGCGATGGTGGCGCAGGCGCCAAAGCCTGCGCGCGCCAGCCCCTCCAGCACCGCCGCCCGCAGCGCCGCTTCGCCGCCGAACAGATGCGCCGCGCCGGTGACGTCGAGCATCAGCCCCGCCGTCCCGTCCAGCGCCGCCAGCGGCGTGAAGCGGTCGCACCACGCCGCCAGCCGCGCCAGCAGCCGTCCGTCGGCCTCCGGGTCGGCCGCCACGGCGATCAGATCCGGCACGCGCGCCCGCGCATCGGCCAGCGTCAGGCCGGGCGTCAGCCCCCGGGCGATCGCGATCCGGCTGGCGGCCGAAATCCTGACCGTGTTGCCGGTGTGCGCGACCAGGACAAGCGGCTCACGCCGATCGTCGCATTGCCGCGCCTGCCGCTCCGTGGCGAGGAAGGGAAACCACAGGGCGAGATAGCGGCGCTGCGTGTCGGTCGGTGCGTGCGACGAAAGACTGCCGGTCACGATTCCACTCCAAAAACCAGCTTTGTCCTGCCGCGCCTCCGCGCTGGCGCAGCAGGGTCGTGTCGAAAGCGGGCAGGCCGGGCGCATCGGCGTCCAGCCGCTGCGACGGCGCGGCGGCGATGCGCCAGCGCGTTTCGGCGGCGCTCGGCGCGGGCTGAGCGGCGATCCGCAGCATCGTCACCGTCACGCCCGATGCGCCGGCGGCCAGCACCAGACGGCGGCTGGCGGTGAGATCGAGGCTGGCGGGCGACCCCCACGGCGCGATGAGCGCCGCCCCCAGCCCGCCACAGCGCGCCGCGTCCTCGCCGGCCTTCAGCACATCTGCCGCGTCACGCCCCCGCACCAGCACGATCGAGCCCGGCGCGATGCCCAGCTCGGCGAGGCCCGGGGCGTAAATCCGGCCCGTTTCGGCATCCAGCATGTCCTGCCGCGCCCACAGGATCGGCCGGCCCTGCGCGGCCCGGGCCGCCAGCGCCAGCGCAAATCCCGTCGCCGCCCCGGCATCGCCGCCCGATGCGGCATAGATCTCATGCAACGCCCCCAGCCGCAGCCCGCCCGACAGCGCCGCATCCACGGCCTCCTCGCCCAGCGTCACGCGGCGCGGCGGGGCGGTGTCGGGCGCCAGACGGCGCAGTTGGTCCAGAAGGGCTTGCGGGGCGGGCATGGGGTGATAGTTCTCTATTTGTTCTAATTCAGCCTCCGCTCCGGCACAGGAGTCAAGCGCCGCGAATCCGCCTTTGGAATCAGCGTTTTTTCGTCTGCCGCCAGGGCGCTCCGGCGAACCGCGTGGCGAGAAAGTCGATCAGCGCGTTCACCCGGGCCGGCCTGTGCCCGCCCGGCGGCGTCACCAGATGCAGCCCGATCGGCGGGGCGGTCCAGTCCTCCAGAACCGCCTTCAACCGGCCGTCGCGCAGATGGTGCCACACCACGAAATCGGGCTGCAGCGCCAGTCCCAGACCGGCGATCGTCGCGGGCATCAGCGCATCGGCGTTATTGGCGCGCATCCGCATGCCCGGGCGCGCCGCCACCTCTTCGCCGCCCGGCCCGGTAAAGCGCCAGATTTCCGGCGTCGCCAGATAGGAATAGGTCAGGCAGTCATGCCCGCTCAGCTCGCGCGGATGGGCCGGTGCGCCGTGGCGCTCCAGATAGGCCGGGGCCGCCACCACATAGCGCGGCACGTCGCACATCCGCCGCGCGATCAGCGAGGAATCCGCCAGCGCGCCGATCCTCAGCGCGACATCGAAGCCGCCGCCGATCAGATCGACCGTGGCGTCGCTGAGATGCAGATCGACCGTCACATCGGGATACATCGCCAGAAAATCCGGCAGAGCGGGCGCGATATAGGCGAGGCCGAACGACATCGGCCCGGCCAGCCTCACCTGTCCGCGCGGCGCGGCGGCGGCATCCATCGCCTGCGCCTCCGCCGCTTCCCCGGCCGCCAGCATGTCGCGCGCCCCGGCCAGCACGCCGCGCCCGGCTTCGGTCAGCGACAACTGGCGCGAGGTCCGGTGGAACAGGCGCGTGCCCAGCCGGGTCTCCAGCCGCGTCACCGCCTTCGACAGCGTCGCTTTGGAGACGCCCAGATCGCGCGCCGCTCGCGCAAAGGCGCCGGCCTCCGCCACCTTGGCGAACAGGGCCAGCGCTTCCAGGTCGGGAAGATTCATGGGTGTCTTTCCGGAAACGATGTCTTTCCGACGTTTCTCTTTCTGAACGTATGCCGATCCTTATCTTGGTGTCCAGAAAAGCCGGCATCCGGCCCAACACATCGAGAAAGCCATGATCATCCGCAAACCTTTCGAAGCTCTCGGCGGCGCCGACCACGGTTGGCTGAAGGCCAGACATCACTTCTCGTTCGCCAGCTATTACGACCCGAAAAACATGGGCTGGGGCCCGCTTCGGGTGTGGAACGACGACGAGATCGCCCCGAAATCGGGCTTCCCGCCCCATCCGCACAACGACATGGAGATCATCACCTATGTCCGCGAAGGCGCCATCACCCATCAGGATTCGATGGGCAACAAGGGCCGCACCGTCGCGGGCGACGTTCAGGTGATGAGCGCCGGCACCGGCATCCGCCACTCGGAATACAATCTGGAGGACGAGACGACCCGCATCTTCCAGATCTGGATCGAGCCCACCGCCACCGGCGACAAGCCGTCCTGGGGCGCCAAGCCGTTCCCCAGGGGCGACCGCGCCGGGAAATTCGTCACCCTGGCCAGCGGCCTGGCGGGCGATGAGGGCGCGCTGCCGATCCGCACCGATGCGCGGGTGGCGGGCGCCACCATCAAGGCGGGCGAGACGGCCGAGTACGAACTGGGCGAGGGGCGTTACGCCTATCTCGTTCCGGCCACCGGCAGGATCGACGTCAATGGCGTCGCGCTGAATGCGCGTGACGGCGCGGCGATCCGCGAGGAAAAGGTCCTGCGCATCACGGCCGTTCAAGACGCCGAGATCGTTCTGGTCGATACCGCCGCCTGAGTTTCCACCAACCGGACCGGCCCCCGCCTCAAGGGGGCCGGTCCTTCACTGTCGTTCAACCCCGGAGTTCGCAATATGACCAAGGTTCTCGTTCTTTATTATTCCGCTTACGGCCACATCGAAGCGATGGCCGAAGCCGTCGCCGAAGGCGCCCGCAGCACCGGCGCGACCGTCGACATCAAGCGCGTGCCCGAGCTTGTGCCCGAAGACGTCGCCAAGGCCTCCTATTACAAGCTCGACCAGAAAGCCCCCGTCGCCACCATCGCCGATCTGGAGAACTACGACGCCATCATCGTCGGCACCGGCACCCGCTTCGGCCGCATGGCCTCGCAGATGGCCAACTTCCTCGATCAGGCCGGCGGCCTGTGGGCCAAGGGCGCGCTGAACGGCAAGGTCGGCGGCGCCTTCACCGCGACGGCCACCCAGCACGGCGGCCAGGAAACGACCCTGTTCACGATCATCACCAACCTGCTGCATTTCGGCATGACGATCGTCGGCCTGAACTACGGTTTCCAGGGCCAGATGAAGGTCGATGAAGTGACCGGCGGTTCGCCCTACGGCGCCACCACCATCACCGCCGGCGACGGCTCCCGCCAGCCCAGCGCCAACGAGCTGGAAGGCGCGCGCTATCAGGGCCGCGTCATCGCCGAAACCGCGAAAAAGCTCCACGGCTGATCTCAGCCTCACCTGGCATCCCGGCTTCCGCCGGGGTCCAGCCCAGCCGGACGCCGCGCCAATGTGCGCGGCGTCCGCATTTGTGCTGGTCATGCATGGAATATTATCCTATATTTTCTTCGGAACGGGTCAGGGAGTTCAGGGTGGGCAGGCCGAAGTCGAAAATTGCAAAACCGAAACGCGCCCGCGGCGGTCAGCCCGGGAACCGGAACCGCCTGAAGCATGGCTTCTACAGCCGCGCGGAAC
>JAKOQZ010000265.1 GCA_029778105.1 Pseudomonadota bacterium
CCGGGCGCCAGCGAGGTCTTCACCCAGGGTTTGGTCTTGAGCCCCAGCTTGCGGGCGTTCTGCGCCAGCAGGCCGGCGGCCATCATCACATAGGGGTTCGAGGTGTTGGTGCAGGAGGTGATCGCCGCGATCACCACGGCACCGTGGCCGATCTCATAGTCCTTGCCCGGCACCTTCACGGTCTTCAGCGCTTCGGCGGCCTTGCCGTAATCGTTTGTGAGCGTGTCGAGGAAGTTCGCCGCGACGGCGCCCAGCGGCACGCGGTCCTGCGGGCGCTTGGGGCCGGCGAGGCTGGGTTCCACCGTGCCGAGATCCAGCTCCATCGTGTCGGTGAAGACCGGATCGGGCGATTTGGACGTGCGGAACAGGCCCTGGGCCTTGGCATATTTTTCGACCAGATCGACGCGCGCCTTGGCGCGGCCGGAGGCCTTCAGGAAGCGGATCGTCTCGTCGTCGATGGGGAAGAAGCCGCAGGTCGCGCCGTATTCGGGGGCCATGTTGGCGATGGTGGCGCGGTCTTCCAGCGGCAGGTCGTCGAGGCCGGCGCCGTAGAACTCGACGAACTTGCCGACCACGCCCTTGCGGCGCAGCATCTGGGTGACGGTGAGCACCAGATCGGTGGCGGTGACGCCTTCGCGCAGCTTGCCGTGCAGGCGGAAGCCGACGACCTGCGGGATCACCATCGACAGCGCCTGGCCCAGCATCGCGGCCTCGGCTTCGATGCCGCCGACGCCCCAGCCCAGAACGGCAAGGCCGTTGACCATGGTGGTGTGGCTGTCGGTGCCGACCAACGTGTCGGGATAGGCCAGTTCGACCACGCCCTTGGCGGTCTTCACCTTCCGCGTCCACACGGCCTGGGCGAGATATTCCAGGTTGACCTGGTGGCAGATGCCGGTGCCGGGGGGCACGACGCGGAAATTGTTGAAGGCGCTCTGGCCCCAGCGCAGGAACGAGTAGCGCTCGCCGTTGCGCTCATATTCCAGCGCCACGTTGCGCTTGAAGCTGTCCTTGGCGCCGAAGGCGTCGACCATGACCGAGTGGTCGATCACGAGGTCGACCGGGATCAGCGGATTGATCTTGGTCGGGTCGCCGCCGAGATTGGCCATCGCATCGCGCATCGCGGCAAGGTCGACGACGGCGGGAACGCCCGTGAAGTCCTGCATCAGCACACGGGCCGGCTTGAAGCCGATCTCGGCGTCGCTGGTCTTTTTCTTCGCCCAGGCGTCGATGGCGGCGATGTCGGCCTTCTTCACCGCGCGGTTGTCTTCGTTGCGCAGCAGGTTCTCGAGCAGCACGCGCATCGAATAGGGCAGGCGCGAGACATTCTTCAGACCGGCCTTCTCGGCCTTTTTCAGGCTGTAATAGGTGTAGGTCTTCGTCCCCACTTTCAGGGTCGATTTGGTCTTGAAGCTGTCGAGGCTGAGGGCGGCGGTCGTCACGGTCGGGCGGTCCTGTCGATTGGAATGACGGGTCGCGCTTGGCCGCGCGACACAAGGCAAATGATGCGCGGGCGTGTCTTAGCAGATTCCCCTAGAGGCGATAGGGGCAAACCCCGCGAACGAGTCGCGACAGGCGCGACTTCGGCGCAGAATAATGCGAGCCTTGGGCTCAGAAAAACTGAGGCTTGGAGGCGCAACATGGACGACGCAGTGCGGGTGGAGCGGAACGGGCCGGTGACGACGGTGCTGCTGCACCGTCCCCAGGCGCGCAATGCGGTCGACCGGCCGACCGCCACGGCGCTGGCCGCCGCCTTCGCCGCCTTCGAGGCCGACGCCGCCGCCTCTGTTGCGGTCTTCGCGGGCGAGGGCGGGGCGTTCTGTGCCGGGGCCGACCTGAAGGCGGTCGCGACCGGCGGCGGCAACACGATCAAGGACCCTTCGGGCGAGGCGCTGGACGCGACGGGGCCGATGGGGCCGTCGCGCATGGTGCTGTCGAAGCCCGTGATCGCCGCGATCGAGGGCCCGGCGGTGGCGGGTGGTCTGGAGCTGGCGCTCTGGTGCGATCTGCGGGTCGCGGCGGAAGACGCGATCCTGGGGGTCTATTGTCGCCGCTGGGGCGTGCCGCTGATCGATGGCGGCACGGTACGGCTACCGCGTCTCATCGGGCACAGTCGGGCGATGGACCTGATCCTGACCGGGCGCGGGGTCGGCGCCGCCGAGGCGCTGGGGATGGGGTTGGTGAACCGGGTGGTGCCCAAGGGCACGGCGCGGGCGGCCGCCGAGGCGCTGGCGCTGGAGATTTCACGGTTTCCGCAGGTCTGCATGCGGCAGGACCGGATGTCGGCGATCGAGCAGTGGGATGTGCCGCATCAGGCCGCGATGGCCAATGAGTTCGCGCGGGGCCGCGTGTCGCTGGCCGCAGGATCGGCGGAAGGCGCGGCGCGTTTTGCCGCCGGAAAGGGCCGGGGCGGGCGGTTCGACGAAATCTGAAGGCGTGCCCTAGACCCGGAAATCGGTGCGCGAGCCGGGTGGTGCCGGCGGCTCGGTGCGGCGCCAGGCGAGAAGGCCGGCCAGTGCCGCGCCGGCCCCGGCGATGCCCATCACCGCGGCAAGGATGAGAAAAGGCCCGGTCTGGGCCGGCAGGTCGGCGGGGCAGAGTTCGGTGCCGCTCTTGCAGGTGGAGGCATAAAGGGCGGCGAACAGCATCATCGCCGAGCCGCCGAACGCCCCCGCCAGCGCCCAGGGGCCGGGGCGGTCGCCCATCCGCTTGCCCAGCACCAGCCAGAGCGGCAGCACGAAAATCGCCCCCGACATGCCGAGCAGGATGGCCGAGGAGCCGAAATGGGCGATGAGAAAGCGCGGATCGAGCGCGCTAAGCAGCGGCATCCGGTTCAGCGTCACTTCGTAGAGCAGCAGGATCGCGAAGAAACAGGCGACCGCCGCCAGAAAGATGGTCAGCCAGCGCATGTGCCCATGGGACGGCATCTGCCGCTCCACATCAAGCCGCGCGGCGTGCTAACGCTCATGCGATGGTCGCCGGGGTCGAGGTCACAGGGGAAGGCTTGAGCTGCCGGCGGGGCGACCGTCTGCTGTTTACGGACCTGTCGCTGAACGCCCGGCCCGGCACGCTGACCGCCATCGTCGGTCCGAACGGCTCGGGCAAAACCTCGCTTCTGCGCATGATCGCCGGGCTGCTGAAGCCCGAAGCCGGGACGCTGACGCTGTCGACGGGCGGCGTGGCCGACGAGGAGCCGGCCACGCTCCTGTGCTATCTCGGCCATCACGATGCGCTGAAGGCGCAGATGACGGCGCGCGAGAATCTGGAATTCGCGGCGCGCTGGCAGGGCGCGGTGCGCGATCCGGACGAGGCGCTGGCGCGCCTGGGCATGACGCGGCAGGCCGATCTGCCGGTCGGCTATTTCTCGGCCGGGCAGCGGCGGCGGACGGCCTTCGCACGGTGCTGGATGGTGGGGCGCCCCGTGTGGCTGCTGGACGAGCCGACATCGGCGCTCGACAGCGCGGGCCGCGCGGCGGTGATCGACCTGATCGGCGCCCATGTCGCGGATGGCGGCACGGTGATCGCGGCGACGCACGAGACGCTGATCGCCGGCGCGGCGGAGCTGCGCGTCGCATGAGCGCATTTCTCGCCCTTGTCCGCCGCGATCTGCTGCTGTCGTTCCGCATCGGCGGCGGGCCGTTTCTGGGGCTGGCGTTCTTCCTGACCGTGACCGCGATGCTGCCGCTGGGCGTCGGGGCCAAGCTGAACCTGCTGGGCGAGGCGGCGGCCGGATTCCTGTGGGTGGCGGCGGCGCTGGCCTCGCTGCTGTCGCTGGACCGCCTGTTTCAGGCCGATGCCGAGGACGGCTCGCTGGACCAGCTTGCGCTGGGCGCGCTGCCGCTGGAATTCGCCGTTCTGGCGAAGGCTATCGCGCACTGGCTGACGACCGGACTGCCGCTGACGCTGGCGGCGCCGGTGCTGGCGCTGATGCTGAACATGCCCGAGGCGGGCTATGCCACGCTGACGCTGTCGCTGCTGATCGGATCGCCGGTGTTCAGCCTGGCGGGCGCGATCGGCGCGGCGCTGACGGCCGGCCTGCGCCGCGGCGGGTTGCTGCTGTCGCTGCTGGTCCTGCCGCTTTTCGTGCCGGTCGTGGTGTTCGGCGCGGGCGCCGTCTCGGCGGCGATCAACGGTTTCGAGCCGGGGGCCGCGTTTCTCTTTCTCGGGGCGGTCTCGCTGTTTTCGCTGGTTCTCGGGCCGGTCGCCGGGGCTGCTGCGCTGCGCATCCATTTGAGCTAGAAGCCCGCCCATGCTCCGTTTCGCCAACCCCAAGAAGTTTCTGGACCTGTCGGGCGCGCTGCTGCCCTGGCTGTGGCTGGGCGCCATCGGCCTGATGGGCTGGGGCCTCTACGCCGCCCTGTTCGCGACGCCGGCCGACTACCAGCAGGGCGACAGCGTGCGCATCATGTATATCCACGTGCCCTCGGCCTGGATGGCGAGCTTCATCTACGGCTTCATGTTCATCGCCAGCGTCGTCGGCCTGGTGTGGAAACATCCGCTGGCCGACACGGCGGCGAAAGAGGCCGCGCCCATTGGGGCCTGCTTCACCGCCGCCTGCCTCATCACCGGATCGCTGTGGGGCAAGCCGACCTGGGGCACCTACTGGATCTGGGACGCGCGCCTCACCTCGGTGCTGGTGCTGTTCTTCCTTTATCTTGGCTATATGGGCGTCTGGGCGGCGATCGAGGATCGCGCCAAGGCGGCCCGCGCCGCCGCCATTCTGTGCGTCGTCGGCGTCATCAACATCCCGATCATCCGCTTTTCCGTGGAATGGTGGGACACGCTGCATCAGGGCCCCAGCGTCGTGCGCTTCGAAAACGGCAAGCTGGCGCCCTCCATCGACCCTTCGATGCTGTGGCCGCTTCTGGCGGTGGCGGTGGGATGCACGCTGCTGTTCTTCGCGCTGCTGTTCGTGCGGATGCGCACCGACATCGCGCGCCGCCGCATCCGCACGCTGATGACCATGAAGGCGGCCGCGTGATGGATTTCGGCAAATACACCTGGTTCGTCTGGACGAGTTACGGCGTCTTCGCGCTGTTCGTCGGGGGCATCATCGTCGCGACGCTGCGTTCGGCGGCGCGCACCCGGCGGCAGCTGGAAGCGCTGACCGATGAGCAGGGGCGGCCGAAATGAACCGCCTCGTCTATCTCCTGCCGCTGCTGCTGGTGCTGGGGCTCGGCGTGCTGTTCGTCGTCCAGATGGAGAAGCCGAGCGAGGCCGGACGGCTGCCCTCGCCGCTGATCGGCAAGATGGCGCCGATGCTGGAGCTGAAAGGACTGGAGCCCTCGCCCGGCTTCGGGCCCAAGGATCTCGCCGACGGGCAGGTGAAGATCATCAATTTCTGGGCGAGCTGGTGCACGCCCTGCCGCGCCGAGCATTCGCTGTTCGCCCGGCTCAAGGGCCGCGTGGCGCTGTGGAGCGTCAACTACAAGGACAAGTCGGAGAACGCGCTCGGCTTTCTCGACGAACTGGGCGATCCGTTCGAGAAGATCGGCGTCGATTTCGACGGCCGGGCGGCCATCGAATGGGGCGTCTATGGCGTGCCGGAAACCTATGTGGTCGACGGGGCGGGGAAGATCGTCTGGAAGCATGTCGGCCCGCTGACGCCTGAGGCGATCCGCGACGACATCCTGCCGGCCGTGGAGCGGGCCCGCGTTAACCCGCGTTAACGACTTCTTTCCAAAAGTGGTTAATATGCCGGTCATGGCCAATCCCCTGACCGGCGCATCGCTCGTCACCGCAGGCAGCATCCAGCCTGCCGGGCAGAACGTCGCCCGCGCCCGCACCAACGCCGCCGCCTATGCCAGCGCCATGCGCGATGCCGGGGCGCCCGAAACGGTGCAGAAGAGCGTCGCGGTCACGCGCGAAGCCCCGGCCCGCGCCGACCACACGCGCGAGGCGCCTTTCGGAACGGATCGTCCCCGCCTGCTGCGGCCGGGATCGCTGCTGGATATCCGGGTCTAGCCGCCGTCCACCATCGCCGCGATGGCGGCGAGATGTTTCAGGAATTCGGCCCGCTTGGGCGCCGGCACGGCTTTCAGAAGCGCCTGCTCGGTTTTCTTCAACGCGTTCATCGCGCCCTTGAGGGCGCGCGCGCCTTTGGGGGCGAGACGCACCGCATTGGCGCGTGCGTCGGTTTCCGTGCGTTTGCGCACCAGAAGCTCGCGCTGGATCATCCGCGCGACGATGTCGGCGAGGGTGGA
>JAKOQZ010000266.1 GCA_029778105.1 Pseudomonadota bacterium
GCCGAAAAGCTGCCGGCGGAGAAGGCGGCGGAGTGGGGCCTGATCTGGCAGTGCGTCGACGATGACGATTTCGCGGCGACCATCGACGACCTTGCCGCGCGGCTTGCGAAGATGCCGACCAAGGCGCTGGTGCGCACCCGCCAGGCGATGCACGCGGCCCCCGGCCACACGCTCGAACAGCAGCTTTCCTTCGAGGGCGGCTTCATGCGCGAACTCGGCTGGAGCCCGGATTACGCCGAGGGCGTCAAGGCCTTCACGGAAAAGCGCGCGCCCAATTTCACCGGCGACTGAGCGGTGAGCGCCCTCGCCAGGGATACGCTGATCGCCGTCGTCGGCGCCGGGGCGATGGGCGCCGGGATCGCCCAGGTCGCGGCCGTCGCCGGCCACTCTGTCAGGCTGCTCGATAACCGGCCCGATGTCGCCGCCCGCGCCGTCGCCGGCATCCGCGCGCAACTCGCGAAAATGGCCGAAAAGGGACGGTTGACCGCAGCCGATGCCACCGCTGCCGGGATGCAGCTGATCCCGGTCCACGAGATCGCCGACCTCGCCGGGGCCGGGCTGGTCGTCGAGGCCATCGTCGAGGATCTGGCGGAAAAGCAGGCGCTCTTCGCCGATCTCGAAGGCATGGTCGGCCGCGACTGCATCCTGTGCACCAACACCTCGTCGATTTCGGTCACCGCCATCGGCGCCGCGCTGCGCAACCCCGAACGCCTGGCCGGCCTCCATTTCTTCAACCCGGCGCCGCTGATGGCGCTGGTCGAGGTCGTCTCCGGGCTGGCCACCGACGCCGGCGTCGCCGAAACGCTGTTCGCCACCGCCACCGCCTGGGGCAAGACCCCGGTCCATGCGAAGTCTACGCCGGGCTTCATCGTCAATCGCGTCGCCCGCCCCTTCTACGCCGAGGCGCTGCGCCTGGTGCAGGAGGGCGCCGCCGACTGCGCGACCATCGACGCCGTCATGCGCGAGGCCGGCGGCTTCCGCATGGGGCCGTTCGAGTTGATGGACATGATCGGCCTCGATGTCAATTTCGCCGTCACCAACTCGGTCTGGCACGCCTTCTTCCACGACCCGCGCTTCCTGCCGTCGCTGCTGCAGCGGGAACTGGTCGACGCCGGGCGCCTCGGCCGTAAGAGCGGGCGCGGCTTTTACGATTACCGCGAGGGCGCCACGCCGCCGGCGCCGAACAGCGAACCGGCGCAGCCGGCCCCCGCGAAAATCGCCCTTTTTGGCGGGTCGACCGCAACCGGTGCCCTTGCCGCCCGCCTGACGGCCGCCGGCATCGCCTTTGCACGCGCCCCCGAATCCGACAGCCGCATTGGCGAGGCCGACGGCGCCGCGCTCTACGTCAGCGACGGCCGCAGCGCCACCCGCCGCGCCGCCGAATCCGGCGTCGCCGACACGGTGCTGATAGACCTCGCGCTCGACTACGCGACGGTCGGCCGGATCGCCATCGCCGCCGCCGAACAGTGCCGGCCGGCCGCCGTTTCCTCCGCTATCGGCCTGCTCCAGGCGGCCGGGATGGCTGTCTCGCGTTTTGCCGACGTTCCCGGACTGGCGGTCATGCGCAGCGTCGCCATGCTCGCCAACGAGGCCGCCGACGCAGTCAATCAGGGGGTCTGCTCCGCCGCCGCCGCCGACTCCGCGATGCGCCTTGGCGTCAACTATCCGCGGGGGCCGCTGGCTTGGGCCAATGCCATTGGCCTGCCGGCCGTCCGCGAGGTGCTGGCCAACCTCGGCGCCGCCTACGGCGAGGACCGCTACCGCATCTCTCTCCTCCTCCACCAGAAGGTTTTCGCCGCAAGGAAATTCCATGATTGACGACGTGATCGCCAAGGACTCGCCGGAAGTGGTCGCCGAGGAAGTCGCGCGCGCCATGTGGCCGCGCGACCACGCCAGCCAGTTGCTCGGACTGCGCATCCTGACCATTCGCCCAGGCTATTCGCGGCTGCTGATGACGGTTCGCCCGGACATGGTCAACGGCCACCACATCTGCCACGGCGGACTGATCTTCACCCTCGCCGACAGCGCCTTCGCGTATGCCTGCAACAGCTACAACAAGAACACCGTCGCCTCGGCCTGCCACATCGATTTCCTGGCGCCGGCCAAGGAGGGCGACATCCTCGAGGCGGAGGCAGTCGAGCAGTCGCTGTCGGGCCGCACCGGGGTGTACGATGTCACCATCCGGACGCGCAGCGGCAAGGTCGTCGCCCTCTTTCGCGGCAAGTCCTACCGCATCAACGGCGAGGTCATCGCCGGCCTGCAGCATGCCGAC
>JAKOQZ010000267.1 GCA_029778105.1 Pseudomonadota bacterium
ATGCCGCAGAGCTTCTGGACCGATCCGCTGATGTACCAGGGCGGTTCGGACGGGTTCCTGGGCCCGCGCGATCCCATCCCGCTGGCGGACGAAGGCTTCGGCTGCGACATGGAGGGCGAGATCGCCGTGATCGTTGGCGACGTGCCGATGGGGGCGAGCCGGGAGGAGGGTCTGGCGGCGATCCGGCTGGTGATGCTGTGCAACGACGTCTCGCTGCGCAACCTGATCCCTGGGGAGATCGGCAAGGGGTTCGGGTTCTTCCAGTCCAAGCCGGCCTCCGCCTTCTCGCCGGTGGCGGTGACGCCGGCCGCCCTGGGCGAGGCCTGGAGGGAGGGCAAGTTGCACGGGGCGCTGGAGGTCGAACTGAACGGCGCGCCGCGGGGCTGCGCCGACGCCGGGATCGACATGACCTTCGATTTCGGAACCCTGATCGCGCATGCGGCCCGTACGCGGGCGCTGGGCGCCGGTACGATCATCGGGTCGGGCACGGTGTCGAACCGCGGGCCGGACGACGGGCCTGGCAAGACCATCGCCGAGGGCGGGGTCGGCTATTCGTGCCTGGCCGAATTGCGGACGGTGGAGACCCTGACCGCAGGCGCGCCGAAGACGCCGTTCATGCGGCGCGGCGACGTGGTGCGCATCGAGATGCGCGACGTACGGCGTCACACCTTGTTCGGCGCCATCGAGCAGACGGTCGAAGCGCCCGGCTGACCGGTCAGTGGGCGGTGACGGGCTTCAGGCCCCAGCGGTGCGAGCCTTCGCCGAACCGCAGGTGGAAGCCGTAGAGCGCGCGGCGGGCCTCGTCGCGCCAGGTCTCTTCGAACGAGACGATGATCGCGTGCTCGAAGTCCTCGGGGATGTTCTTCACGTCGACGCCGACTTCGCGCGCGACATTGACGATCACGTCGCGGCGGTGTGCTTCGCCCCCGAAATAGACGAGGGTCTCGCGGATGCGTTCGACCAGGTTTTCCGTGGCCGGACGTTGCGTCGCCTTGCGACGGGATTTCTTCTGAGTTCGGTCCATTCTAGCCCCCACC
>JAKOQZ010000268.1 GCA_029778105.1 Pseudomonadota bacterium
AACGAGGTCGATGCGGATCTGATCAACGCCGGCAAGCAGACGATCACCGAGCTGCCGATGAGCAGCTATTTCTCGTCGGCGGATTCGTTCGCGATGATCCGCGGCGGGCACATCGATCTGTCGATCCTGGGTGCGATGGAAGTGGCCGAGAACGGCGACATCGCCAACTGGATGATCCCGGGGAAGATGGTCAAGGGCATGGGCGGCGCGATGGATCTGGTCGCAGGCGTGCGCCGGGTCGTCGTGGTGATGGATCACGCCAACAAGGCGGGCGAGAGCAAGGTTCTGAAACGTTGCACGCTGCCGTTGACCGGGGCGGGCGTCGTGAACCGGATCGTGACGGATCTTTGCGTGTTCGACGTGGTGAAGGGCGCGCCGCTCAAGCTGATCGAGCTCAGCCCCGGCACGACGCTGGACGAGGTGAGAGCCAAGACCGAAGCGGCGTTCGACGCCTGATCGCGGCTCCGCAACGAACGAGGGGCCGGGGAATGTCCCCGGCCCCTGTTCATTTCCGCGCCGGTGCTTACTGGCCGAAGCGGTAGGCCAGGGTCGCGCGCACCGAGTGGATCTCGAAGCGGTCGTCCGAGCGCTGGATGTTCGTCCCCGCGGGGTTGTCGAGCAGGAACGGATTGGTCGCGGGGTCGGCGGTACCCGGGCCGACGGCGACGAAGTACTCGTCATCCGCCAGGCTCGTGTAGATGTACTCGACGCCGAGGCTCAGATGGTCGCCGAGCATGTATTCGACGCCGCCGCCCAGCTGCCAGCCGTCCGCGCCGTCATTGTTGACGCCGGTGAACGTGTTGGCCCCGTTCGTCGTCGTGAACGTGCGGTCGAGATCGCCATAGGCGTAACCGCCGGTGCCGTAGATCAGGATGTTGTCGAAGGCGAAACCGGCGCGCAGACGCGCGGCGAGCAGGTAGTTGAGCTCGCGCGTGAAGGTGTAGGAGGCCGGCGTGGTCGAGAAGCCCGACACGCTGTCGGAGACGTCGGCCATGCTCGCTTCGCCGACCAGGCCGAGGACGAGGCCGTCGAAGTCCCAGTCGTAGCCGACGCGCAGGCCGCCATCGAAGCCGCCCTTGTCTTCATCGCAGCCCGTGGTCGGCGAGGTCGAGGTCGCCGCGCCGCCGCAGAAGCCGGGGCTGAACGCGTTGGCCGGCGGCGTGGCCGAGGTGAAGACGGTGTCGTCATAGGCGCCGTCGAGATCGGTGTCGAAGTTGAAGACCTCGTCGTCATTCTCGGCCGACCAGCCATAGCCAAGATGGCCGCCGAGATAGAAACCGCCCCAACCCGCCTTGCGGACGGGCGCGGGCGCTTCCACGGCGGGAGCCGGGCCGGCGGGTTCAAGGACGGTCGGGGCGGGCGCAGGCGCGGGCTCAACCGGCGTGCCCTGGCCATTGGCGTAGGCCACGTTCGCGGCCGCGACGATCGCGCTCGAAGCCAGAAGGGCGCCGGCGATGCGGGCGCAGGAATTCAGCAACATGGGATACTCCTCGGGGTTTATACACATGCGCACCGTTGGTCCGGCCGGCTTGGGGGCTGCCGTGCGGTGTTCGACGCGCATGCCACCACAACGTTCGGAACCCGGGATCGATTGTGTGGATTCGGACACATCGGCAGGCCAACTCGGCGCGCCGGGGAGCCTGCACGTCGCGCCGGTTTGAGAATCGCGAAAATCTGCGCTTCACGCCGCCGGTCGGGGCGCAAAAGTTCCCGAACATTGCAAAGTCTTCACGCAACCATCTGCGCCGATGGCCGTGCGCACCTCTTTTTGCAATGCACCCGGACATCGCGCATAAGCCCCGCCCAATGGCCGCTCCCCTGCTTCAACTCCGTGATATCCGCCTGACATTCGGCGGCGCGCCGCTGCTGGACGGCGCGGAACTCATCGTCGCGCCGGGCGACCGCGTGGCGCTGGTCGGACGCAACGGTTCGGGCAAGTCGACACTGCTCAAGATTGCGGCCGGCCTGGTCGAGGCGGACAGCGGCGAGCGCTTCGCCGATAGCGGCGCGACGATCCGCTACCTGCCGCAGGAGCCCGATCTGTCGGGCTTCTCCACGGTGCTGGACTATGTGCGGGACGGGCTTGCCCCCGGCGATGACGGCCACCGGGCGCTTTACCTTCTGAACGAACTGGGCCTGACGGGCGCGGAAAGCCCGCATGCGCTGTCGGGCGGCGAACAGCGGCGCGCGGCGCTCGCCCGCGTTCTGGCGCCCGAGCCGGACATCCTGCTGCTGGACGAGCCCACCAATCATCTCGACCTGCCGGCGATCGAATGGCTGGAGCGCGAGCTGAATTCGATGCGCTCGGCGCTGCTGCTGATCAGCCATGACCGGCGTTTTCTGGAGAAGCTGTCGCGCGCCGTGGTCTGGCTTGACCGCGGCCGCACCCGGCGGATGGAGCGCGGTTTCGCGCAGTTCGAAACCTGGCGCGACGAGGTGCTGGCCGAGGAAGAGGTCGAGCGCCACAAGCTCGACCGCCAGATCGCGCGCGAGGAAGACTGGCTGCGTTATGGCGTCACCGCGCGGCGCAAACGCAATCAGGGCCGCCTCGCACGCCTGAACGATCTGCGCCAGCAGCGCCGCGACCAGAGACGCGCGGGCGGCGCGGCCGAGATGAGCGCCGCAGAGGCGCAGGGCTCGGGCACCAAGGTGATCGAGGCGAAAAACGTCTCGAAGTCGTTCGGCGACAAGCAGATCGTGCGCGACGCGAACACGCGCATCCTGCGCGGCGACAGGGTGGCGATTGTCGGCCCCAACGGCGCGGGCAAGACGACGCTGCTCAATCTGCTGACCGGCCGGCTTCAGCCCGACAGCGGCGACATCGCGATCGGCGCCAATGTCCAGCTCGCCTGGCTCGACCAGCAGCGCGCGCTTCTGGATGACGATCTGTCGGTCGCCGACACGCTGACCGGCGGCGGCTCGGATACGCTGGCGGTGGGCGGCGTCACGCGGCATGTGGCGGGGTATCTGAAAGAGTTCCTCTTCGCGCCCGAGCAGATCCGCCAGAAAGTGCGCGCGCTGTCGGGCGGCGAGCGGGGGCGTCTGCTGCTCGCGCGCGCTTTCGCCCGGCCCAGCAATCTTCTGGTGCTGGACGAACCGACGAACGATCTCGACCTTGAAACGCTGGACGTGCTGCAGGAGGCGCTGGCCGCCTATGACGGCACGGTGCTGATCGTCAGCCACGACCGCGATTTCCTCGACCGGGTGGCGACGTCGATCCTGATGGCCGAAGGCGACGGGCGCTTCACCGACTATGCCGGCGGCTACAGCGACATGGTGGCCCAGCGCGGGCAGGGCGTGGCGGCCAAGGCCGTGCCCAAACAGGCCGCGGCGCCGAAGGCCGCCTCCGCGCCCGCCGCCCCCCGCACCGCCGCGCGCAAGCTGTCGTTCAAGGACAAGCATGCGCTGGAGACGCTGCCGGCGAAGATCGCCGCGCTGGAGGCCGAGATCGCGGCGCTGGAGGCCAAACTCGCCGATCCGGCGCTCTATAGCCGCGATCCCAAGGCCTTCGCGGCGGCCGGCGCGCGTCTGGAGGCGGCGCGCAGCGAACACGAGGCGGCCGAGCATCAATGGCTGGAGCTTGAACTCCTGCGCGAGGAACTGGGCGCCTAGACGGCTGGTCCGGCGCGAAATCGGCTGTAGGCTCTCTGTCAAAAGAGGAGCGCCGATGAAAATCCGTGAAATCGCCTATGAAGCCGATGGCCGGCAGATGCTTGGAACCTACGTGGTGGGTGAGGGCAGCCACCGGCGGCCGGGCATCCTGGTGGCGCATGAAGGTCCGGGGCTGGACGATCACGCCAGGTCCTATGCCCGCCGCCTGGCCGATCTGGGCTATGCCGCCTTCGCGCTCGACTATCACGGCGGCGGCAAGTGGCTGGACGACCGCAGCGCGATGATGGCGCGCATCATGGAGCTTATGGGCGCGCCGGAGCGTATCGTCGCTTTGGGGCAGGCGGGTCTCGATGTGCTGGCGGCGCAGGATGAGGTCGATGCCGCCCGTGTTGCGGCGATCGGCTTCTGTTTCGGCGGCACGATGGCGCTGCATATGGCGCGGGCGGGTATCGCGCTGAAGGCGGCGGTCGGGTTTCATTCCGGTCTCGCCACCGCCGCGCCGGCCAAACAGGGCGCGGTGAAGGCGAAGATCCTGGCGCTTATCGGCGCCGACGATCCCCTCATCCCGCCTCAGCAGCGCAGCGATTTCGAGGCCGAGATGCGGGCCGCCGCGGCCGACTGGCAGATGGTGATCTATGGCGGGGTGCAGCACAGCTACACCAATCCCGGCGCGGCGCGGGTGAACATTCCAGGCATCGTTTATGACGAAGCCGCCGAACGGCGGGCCTGGACGGCGATGCGGAACCTTTTCGACGACGTTCTGTAAGTCAGCTGTCGGATTGCAGCCGCGCGGCACGTCCTTGAGGTGGACCAAGCAGAAGGAGAGCGTTCATGCCCTATGTCGATGGCTTCATCATCGCCGTGCCCAAGGCCAATGTCGAAGCCTACAAGAAGATGGCGACGCTCGGCCGCGACGTGTGGATGGAGTACGGGGCGCTCTCCTATGTGGAGTGCATGGGCGACGATGTGCCGTATGGCGAGCTGACGTCGTTCCCGCGCGCCGTCCAGGCCAGGGACGACGAGGTCGTGTTCTTTTCCTGGATCACCTACGAATCCCGGGAAAAGCGCGACGAAATCAACCAGAAGGTCATGGCCGACCCGCGCATGGGCGCCTATGGCCCCCAGAACATGCCCTTCGACGGCAAGCGCATGATCTTCGGCGGCTTCCAGAGCGTCGTGGAAGGATAGAAAAGCAATAAGGGCCGTCCCTCTCAGGACGGCCCCCATTGCTTCTTCCGCTTGCGGCGGATCGGAAATCTGGATCGCCTTAGGCGCGGATACCCGCGTCAGAGGCGTTCGACAGGATCTCCGTGGCCCGCTGCTGCGGTTTCAGGCAATGAGACACTGGATCACCTCCTCTCGTTTGGTTGACGACGCACCCAATATAGTCAGCGGCCTCTCATTCGGCTAGAGGGCTATCTGGCGGTTGCGGGGAACCATGGCGGCGAACGACGACATCCACGATACGACGGTGCGGCTTCCGCCCTTTCACGCGTTGAGGGCCTTTGAAGCGGCGGGACGGAATCTGAGTTTTGCCCGCGCGGCCGACGAGCTGGGCGTCAGCCCGGCGGCTGTCAGCCAGCATATCCAGCAGATGGAGGAATTCGCGGGCCAGCCGTTGTTCCGCCGGCTGGGACGGCGTGTCGAGCTGACCGATGCCGGCCACGCGGCGCTTGCCCATGTCGCCAGCGCCATGGCCAGTCTCGGCGAGGCGGCGCGGGTGATGCGCCTGCCGCTGAGGGGGCAGCGCGTGTCGGTTTCGGTCGCGCCGTCTTTCGCGATCAAATGGCTGGTGCCGCGGCTGGAGCGCTTCAAGGAACTGCATCCCGATATCGAGGTGTGGGTCTCGGCCGATATGGGCCTTGTCGATTTCGCGGTGGCCGATGTCGACCTCGCGATCCGCTATGGCGCGGGCGGCTATGCCGATGCGCAGGCCCAGATGCTGCTGTCGGAAAGCGTGGTGCCGATCTGCTCGCCGGCCCTGATCGAGGGGCCGCAGGGGCTGAAGAAGATCGAGGATATTTCACGCTTCGCCCTGCTGCATGACGACAGCCCCGACCGCGATCCCTCGTGCCCGACCTGGCCGATGTGGATGATGGCGCGCGGGCTCGATGCCGAAAACGCCCGCAAGGGCCTGCGCCTCAACCAGTCGTCGATGGTCATCGAGGCGGCGATGGCGGGCAAGGGAATCGGCCTCGCCAAGCGCCAGCTCGCGGCGGCGGATATCGCGTCGGGGCGTCTGGTGACGCCGTTCGAGGCGGAAGATACGCCGATCAACTTCGCCTACTGGATGGTGTGGCGGCGCGGGCGCACGCTGTCGCCCGGGCTCAAGGCCTTCATCGACTGGCTGCGCGACGAAGCGGGCCAGGCCGAAGCCGATTACGGCGCGGGGATCTAGATTTCCCCGGTTTGTCATCCCGGCTCAAGGCCGGGATGGCAGATCAGTTCGGTTCAGCCCACGAACGCCCGTTCGATCACGAACTGGCCGGGCTCGCTCACCGCGCCTTCGTGCAGGCCGGCCTTTTCCAG
>JAKOQZ010000269.1 GCA_029778105.1 Pseudomonadota bacterium
CCTATTACTTCGTGCGCTTCCTGACCTCCGACAAGCCGGAGGACAAGGCGGTCGCGGACAAGATCCAGTGGATCTTCCCCGACCAGCAGGGGGACGGCGCGCATGTGAACATTTCCGGCGCGGCGGTGGCGAAATATGCCCCCAACCGCGAGGAGGCGATCAAGTTCATCGAGTATCTGGCAACGCCCGAGGCGCAGAGCTATTTCGCCAAGGGCAATAACGAGTACCCGATCGGCAGCGCGACGAGCGACAACCCGGCGCTTGAGGATCTAGGCCCGTTCAAGGCCGATACGCTGAACGTCGCCGCCTATGGCCGCAACCAGAAGGCCGCGCAGGAGATCATGGACCGCGTGGGCTGGAAGTGACGCGGGCGGCAGGCACTGCCCGCTGCCGCGTCATCCCGGACGGCGCAGCCGATCCGGGTTCTGCCTGACTCACAGGCGTGGATGGCCCGACGGCGCAGGCGGGATGGTCCCGACTATCCCCTGCCCTGCCCGATGCGGCGCATCAGCAAAATGACGGCCGGAAGACCGACGAGCACGATGGCGAGCGACGGCAGCGCGGCGCTTTCGATGCGTTCATCGGCCGCATAGCCATACGCCAGGACCGACAGCGTCTCCGAGTTCATCGGGCGCATCAGCAACGTCGCCGGCAGCTCCTTCATCGCATCGACGAACACGACAAGCGCCGCCGTCAGAACCGCTGGCGCGATGAGCGGCGCATGGACGCGGCGCAGCGCCTCGCCGCGTGACGCGGTGAGCGTGCGTGCGGCCGCTGCGATGGACGGCGTGATGCGCTGGAAGCCCGCCTCGGTCGCTTCGAGCGCGGGCGCTGCGAAGCGGACGACATAAGCGAAGATGAGCCCCGCCATCGTGCCGGTGATGAGCAGGCCGGTGCGGATGTCGAACGTCTCCACCATCATGCGGTTGATCCAGCGATCGACGAACGTCATCGGGATCAGGATGCCGACAGCGATGACCGAGCCGGGCAGCGCATAGCCGTAGCCCGCGATTCCGGCGGCGGCGGACGTCACCCGCCCCGGCGCCGCGCGGCGCGCATAGGCGAGCAGAATCGCCACCGTCACCGTCAAAGCCGCCGCGATGGCAGCCAGCGTGACGCTGGTGAGCGCGGCGGCGAAGAAGCGGGCGTTGAGCTGGCCGCCGCCGCGCTCGACCAGCAGCCGCAGCAGCGCGAAGGCCGGCAGCACAAAGCCCAGAAGCGGCGGCACAGCGCACAGCACCGGCGTGGACCAGCGCGCGAAGCCGGCGAGCGGACGGCGGGCGGGCGGATGTTCGCGCCGCCCCGCCGCGTGGATCGCGCGGCCGCGACGGCTGAGCCGTTCCAGCATCAACACGAGCAGCACGCAGCCGAGCAGTGCGGCGGCGAGCTGCGCCCCCGCCGCACGATCGCCCATCTGGTACCAGGCGCGGAAGATGCCGGTGGTGAAGGTCTGCACCGAGAGGTAGGAGACCGCACCGTAATCGGCGAGCGTCTCCATCAACACGACGGCCACACCGCCCGCGATGGCAGGGCGGGCCAGCGGCAGCGCGACCTTCCAGAACACCCGCCACGGCCCCAGCCCCAGCGTGCGCGCAACGTCGAGCGCCGCAGCCGATTGCTGAAGAAAGGCCGAGCGGGCCAGCAGATAGACATAAGGATACAGCGTCGCGACGAAGATCAGCGCTGCCCCTTGCAGCGAGTGAATTTCGGGGAACCAGTAATCGCCGACGCTCCAGCCCGTGGCCGCGCGCAGCCAGCTCTGCGCCGGCCCGGCCGCCTGGAAGAAATCCGCCAGCGCGTAGGCGACGACATAGGCCGGTGCGGCGAGCGGTAGCACCAGCGCCCAGGTGAGCCACCGGCGCCCCGGAAAATCGAGCATCGTGGTGGCCCAGGCCGCGCCGACCCCGACAAGAAAAGTTCCCGCCGCCGTAAGCGCCGCGAGAACCAGCGTATTGGCGATATAGCCGGGCAGAACGGTCTGCATCAGGTGCGACCAGACATCGCCCGCCGGATAGAGCAGTTGGGCCACCACCGCGACCGCAGGCAGCGCCAGAAGCGCCGCGACAAGGCTCGCAGCCAGGGCCCAGCCCTGCCCGTCGCGCCGCGCCCGCCGGGCCGGGCCTGTTTCAGCCGTCATGCTCATGGCGAGAGGCTTATGATAACGGTTCGCAAAAAGACAGATACCCGGCCATAATGGCTGCGCATTTTTGCGATGTTTCGTGCAGGCGCGAAACTGCCTTAAACAGGACGCCATGCAGCGATTTGCCCCCACGGCCCGCCGATGACCGCGCCCTATGTGCGCTTTCAGGGCGTCTCGAAGACCTATGACGGCGGCAGCCATGCCGCCGTGGCCGGGCTGGATCTGGATGTGGCGGCCGGAGAATTCCTGACCCTGCTGGGGCCATCGGGAAGCGGCAAGACGACGACGCTGATGATGCTGGCCGGATTTGAGACGCCGACGACCGGCGCGATCCTGGTGGAGGGGGAAGACATTTCCAGAAAGCCCGCCCACAAGCGCGGCCTGGGGATGGTGTTCCAGAATTATGCGCTGTTTCCGCACATGACAGTGGCGCAGAACCTGGCCTTCCCGCTGCAGGTGCGCCGCATGTCGCGGGCCGATATTTCGGCGCGCGTGAAGCGGGCGCTGAGCATGGTGCAGCTGGACGGCTATGAGAGCCGCCGCCCGGCGCAGCTGTCCGGCGGCCAGCAGCAGCGCGTGGCGGTGGCGCGGGCGCTGGTGTTCGAGCCCAAGGCGGTGCTGATGGACGAGCCGTTGGGCGCGCTGGACAAATCGCTGCGCGAGCAGCTGCAATACGAAATCAGCCGCATTCATCGCGAGTTGGGCGTCACGGTGCTTTACGTGACCCACGACCAGGGCGAGGCGCTGACCATGTCGGACCGGATCGCGGTGTTCAACAAGGGCCGCGTCGAACAATGCGGCGCGCCGGGCGATCTGTATGACCGGCCAGCCAATCTTTTCGTCGCCGGTTTCGTGGGCGAGAATAATTTCCTCGCCGTGCGCATTTCAGGTTCGAGCGAGGGACGCGTCGTCGCATCGAGCCCCGCGGGCACGATGAACGCGTCGGTGGCCGGGGCGCAGGCGGGCGATGCCGTCATCGCAGTCCGGCCCGAGCGCGTGGCGTTGAACCCCGCCGAAGCGCCGGGTCTGACGCGGCTGAGCGCGCGCGTCGCCGAACGCTATTTCGCAGGCGACCACGTGCGCCTGGTCGTTAAACTGAAATCGGGAGAGGATGTAGCGCTGAAAACGCCGCGTCTGGAGGCCGAGACGCTTCCGGCCGCCGGCGCCGACGTGACCATCGGCTGGCGCGCCGCCGACGCCTACGCCTTTCCGCCCGAAGACGCCCCGCAGACCATCAAGGAGCACGCCGCCGCATGAGCCGTTCACTTCTCTACGCCGGCCTGAGCGCCGCAGCGATCCTGGGTGCGATGACGATCGTCATCGAGACCGCGAAGGCCGACGACAAGAAGCCGGTCACGGTGGTTTCGTGGGGCGGCGCCTATACCAAGAGCCAGGTGGAGGCCTATCACAAGCCGTTCACGGCCGAGACCGGCATCCCGATCACCAGCGCCGACTACAATGGCGGCATCGCAGAAGTGAAGGCGCAGGTGGAAAGCGGCAATGTCGTGTGGGACATCGTCGACATGGAAGTGGGCGACGCGCTGCGCGCCTGCGACGAGGGCCTGCTGGAGCCGCTGGACCCGAGCTCATTCCCGGCCGGCGCCGACGGCACGCCGGCGACCGAGGATTTCTATCCCGATGCCCTGACAGACTGCTGGGCGACCTCGATCATTTTTTCGACCGTCTTCGCCTATGACGACAGCAAGATCGGACCGGACAAGCCGACCACCATCGGCGACTTCTTCGATCTGCAGAAATTCCCAGGGAAGCGCGGCCTGAGAAAGCAGAACCCCAAGGCGACGCTGGAGATGGCGCTGCTAGCCGACGGCGTCGCGCCGGAAGACATCTATGCGGTTCTGGCGACGCCCGAGGGCCTGGACCGCGCGTTCGCCAAGCTGGACACGATCAAATCGAGCGTCGTGTGGTGGGAGGCCGGTTCGCAGCCGGTGCAGCTGCTCGCCGACGGCGAGGTGGCGATGATGGTGGTGTATAACGGCCGCCTGTTCGACGCCGTCACCGCGGAGAAGAAGCCGTTCAAGATCGTGTGGGACGGGCAGGTTTCGGAATACGACACCTATGTCATGGTGAAGGGCGCGCCGAACAAGGACGCCGCCATGGAGTTCCTGAAATTCGCGACCGCGACCAAACAGCTCGCCGCGCAGGCGAGCTGGATCGCCTATGCTCCGGCGCGCAAGTCGTCGCTGCCGATGGTCGGCAAGAACGCCGCGAACGGCGAGGACATGCTGCCCAACCTGCCGACGCCGGACAAAGGCCGAATGATCACCGTCGATCCGCGCTTCTGGGCCGATCACCAGGACGAGATCAACCAGCGCTGGGCGGCGTGGCTGGCGCAGTAGGCTGAAGCTCGTCGAGCCGCCTGAGGCGAAGGACGGGCGATAGCAGAAGCGGGAGCAAGCCGCAGAGGCCGATCCCGGCGCCCGTCCAGACCGCGCCGCGTATGCCGACGGCCTCGGCCAGCGGCGCGGCGACAAGCGCGCCGGCCAGAAGCACGAGGCCGTGCATCGCAAGAAGCGCGGCGTTGACCCTGCCCAGCACCGAGGGCGCGGCCACCATCTGACGCAGCGTAGTGGACTGGATAAAATAGGCGACCGCTGC
>JAKOQZ010000270.1 GCA_029778105.1 Pseudomonadota bacterium
CCAGAGCGGCCTTAGCTGGATCGCTCAGGCCCTGAACCTTTATCCTCAGCGGCGCGAGGTTTGATCACGTAGGCTGACACCCGCCCTTCCGGCGGTGTGTTGAGCTGGATGACGTAGGCAGTCTTGGACGAAACTGGGTGAATCGAGTGGATGCCTAGAAGCGCGTCGAGCGACTTCAGCGCTTGGTCGAGATAGGCAATATCGACCGGTCGACGGTCGCGATTCTCGTAGCCCCGAAGCCCGTTTATGTGAAGTTGGTCGCCCGCCATTCCCCACATTTTGTGCAGCTCGCGTGCGTTCGGAAATCGCTGAGCTAACGGCTCAAAAAAGATGCCATCGTCGCGCCTGTGGATATCCACGGGATGCGGATAAAAATCTGAATGCAGCATCTCCAATTTTTTCGAACACATCGCCGTGCCGGTAGTTGCCGATGATCTGGCCTGTGCGGGTGGCTTCAATGTCGCCGTGAGCGTAGAGCAGGCCTACTGCGATGAACTCGATCATCATTCGCAATTCTAGAGCTCCGAGCTCGATGCGATACTGCTCCTCAACAGCCAACTCAGGCGACGTTAGGGCCCACTGAAGGATGCCTAAGCGGCGCTTCACCTCGGTCATTACACCTACGTAGGGGCGCAGAATGTCGTCGAAGGTACTTAGCTTGGACAACGGCCTGCCCTCGAATTCGAAAGTTCTCCAGAAAGGGATATCGCAGATTCCAGAATTCGACGTGCCGCTATTGGCGGCGCGGTGGTTCCCCCCTCCGTCGCTTCGCGACACCTCCCCGTGAACGGGGGAGGAAAGGCTAGGCAGGAGCTTGGAGCCAGCGAATCGCCGGGCGGCCGCCGCGATAGACGAAGAGCGGGAGGCGGCCGGGTTGGCCGTGGAGGGCGGTGAGGTTCGCCAGCATGAATTCGGTGACGTCGATGACCGGAAGCTTCTGGGCTTCGGCCAGAGGGAACCAGGCGAGGTCGGTGAGCTCGCCCGAGCCGGTGGGCGGCCCTGCAAGAGCGCTGCCGTCGGCGAGGAAGAAGCGGGCGTGGAAGCGGATCGGGCTTTCGCGCGGGGTGATGGCGCGGGCCGAGTAGCTGAGCGCGGCCTGATCGGCGAGAATGCGGTCGTTTTCGACGCGGCTGGCTCCGAGGACGTAGCCGGTTTCTTCCCAGGTCTCGCGAATGGCGGCGGTGGCGAGGGCGCGCGCAAGGCGCGGTCCGGCGGCGCCGGCGGCGGCGAGGCGCGTGGCCTGTTCCGGGGGGAGGGCCGTGACGGTCTCGGTGAGGGCGTCGGCGGTGTCGACGCGGCCGCCGGGGAAGACGAACACGTCGGGCACGAAGGCCGCGCGGCGCGAGCGGCGGCCCATGAGGACTGTGAGGGCGCCCGATGCGTCGGGGCGCACCACAATGACGCTGGCGGCGTCGCGGGGACGGACATGGAGCGGCATGGGCTAGATGCGGCTCCAGAGCGGTTTGCCGTGGGCGAAGCGGAAGAAGGGGACGTCGCGGTCGCCATAGGGATCGCCGGAGCGGTTCTCGATTTCGTCGAGCACCGCGCGGGTGATGGTGGGGAGATCGAGATTGCGGGCTTCGTCGAGCGAGACCCAGGCGAGTTCCAGCAACTCGCCGGAGGCGGCGCGCGCGGTTTCCGGCGGTTCGGCCAGGGCGGCGGCGTCGGCGATGAAAAAGCGCGTGTCGAAGCGGCGGTCGCGATAAGGCGGCGTGATGGCCCGGGCGACATAGGTGACCGCTGAGAGATCCGGCTCGTAGCCGGCGCCGAAGAAGCCGGACCAGCCCGGCGCATTGGAGGCGCGGGGCGTGGCGCTGGGGCGGCCGAGAAGGAGGCCGGCTTCCTCGAAGGTTTCGCGGATGGCGGCGCGGGCGAGGGCGCGCGCCAGACGTTCGCCGCCATGCTGGGCGACGCGGGCGAGGACTTCCGGGCGCAGGTCGGTGTCGTGTGTCAGGCGGCCATCGGCGACGTCCACCCGGCCGCCAGGGAAGACATATTTGTTCGGCATGAAGCGGTGGGCGGCGCTGCGCTTGCCCATGAGGATTTCCATGCGGCCCGCAATGCGCGGGCGGGTGAGGATGAGCGTCGCGGCGTGACGAGGGCGGACGGCGCGCGGCTTTGCCTCTTTGGCGGGGCCGTCTTCTGGTTTGTCGAACATCAGATGTGGGTAGCGCGGTTTGGCGAGGAGGTCACGTTGACGTTTAGGGAAGGGTGGGGCGGAGGTTCCGTCTGCGGGAAACCTTGCTCCGGTGGGGAAGGCCCGTGCCTTGATCGTCGTCAGAATAAATTCCGTTCCGGCTCTTGATGGGCGAGCGGTCGAAGCGTATATAGGAATTATATCCGGTATTGGGCGAGCCGCGGCCCCGTGGATGACAAACGGGGATCAGCGGCGGCGGCCGCCGCGTTTTTCTTTTGGGGGCTTGGCGGGGCCGGGGCGTTTGCCCTTGAAGTTGCGGAAGCCCTTTTTCGGCTTCTCGCCGCGCGGGGGGCGATTGTCGCTGCGCGGGGCGGCGGCGTGCATCGGCTCGTGGGCCTCGATGGCGAAACGCAGGCCCCCGGTGACGGGGGCGGCTTCGAGCAGTTTGACCTCGACGCGGTCGCCCAGCGCATAGGTGTAGCCCGAGCGCGAGCCGACGAGAGCGTGGCGGGCCTCGTCGTGGCGGAAGAATTCGTGGCCCACCGTT
Organism: Pseudomonadota bacterium; assembly: GCA_029778105.1. Taxonomy (GTDB): domain Bacteria; phylum Pseudomonadota; class Alphaproteobacteria; order Micropepsales; family Micropepsaceae; genus JADZAI01. Next base: position 2,685 of record JAKOQZ010000270.1, read on the forward strand.
CGGATGGGGACGAGGCCGTCGGCGCCGGTTTCATCAAGGCGGATGAAGAGTCCGAAGGACGTGACGCCGGAGATGCGGCCGGGAAAGACCGCGTCGATGCGGTCGGCCATGTAGGCGGCGAGGTAGCGATCAACGCTTTCGCGTTCGGCCAGCATCGAGCGGCGCTCGCAGGTGGAGATGTGTTCGGCGATCTGCGGCAGGCGCGCGATCTCGTCGTCCGTGAGGCCGTCATCGCCGAATTTCAGTGCGCGGATCAGGCCGCGATGGACGATGAGATCGGCATAGCGGCGGATCGGCGAGGTGAAGTGGGCGTAGCGCTGAAGATTGAGGCCGAAATGGCCGATATTGTCGGCGCTGTAGACGGCCTGGCTCTGCGAGCGCAGCACGACCTCGTTCACGATGGGGGCGAAGGGGCCTTCCTTCTGCTCCCTGAGGATGCGGTTAAACACGGCGGGCGAAAGCTTCTGGCCCATCGTGAACGGCATCTTGATGGAGTGCATGAAGTCGGCGAGCGCCTCGATCTTGAGATCGGAGGGCTCGTCGTGGATGCGGTAGACGGCGGGCGTGCGCTTTTGTTCAAGCGTTTCGGCGGCGGCGACGTTGGCCTGAATCATCATCTCCTCGATCAGCTGCATCGAGGGGAGCGCTTCGCGGAGCGTGATGGTGGCGATCTGGCCGTCGGCGCCGATGCGGACGCGGCGTTCGGGGGCGTTGATTTCCAGCGGCTCGCGCTTGTCGCGGCCTTTCTTCATCACCGCGTAGGCGGCGTAGAGCGGCTTGATGATGGGATCGAGCAGTGGGCCGGTTTTATCGTCGGGGCGACCTTCGATGGCGTTCTGGACCTGTTGGTAGCTGAGCTTGGCGGCGGACCGCATGAGGCCGCGGATGAAGGTGTGGGCGGTCTTTTTGCCTTCCGGGTTGAAGTGCATGCGGACGGCCATCGTCGCGCGGTTCTCGCCTTCGCGGAGCGAGCAGAGATCGGCGGAGAGTTCTTCCGGCAGCATCGGGGCGACGCGGTCGGGGAAGTAGGTGGAGTTGCCGCGCAGATAGGCCTCGCGGTCGAGCGCGGAATTGTGGGTGACGTAAGCGGCGACATCGGCGATGGCGACGGTGACGATCCAGCCGCCGGGGACTTGTGGGTCGGGCTCGGCATGGACGGCGTCGTCGTGGTCGCGGGCGTCGTCGGGGTCGATGGTGATGAGCGGGATGTGACGGAGGTCGGTGCGGCCCTTGAGGGTCGGCGGCTCGGCCTCTTTCGCTTCGGCGATGGCGTCCATCGGGAAGCTGTCGGGGATGCCGTGGGCGTGAATGGCGAGGAGGGAGATGGCGCCGGGCGTGTCGACGGAGCCGAGGTTTTCCACGATCCGCGCCTTGGGCACGGAGGTGCCGGCGGCGCGGCCTTCGGCCGGGACGGCGATGACGAGGTCGCCATCCTTCGCGCCGTTCTCGTCGCCGCGCGCGACGATGAAGGTGAGGCGCGATTTCTTGTCGGCCGGGGTGAGGACGCCGTAGCCCTTTTCGCGCGCGTACTGGCCGACGATGCGGGTGATGGGCTTGGGCAGAACCTTGAGGACGCGAGCGGTGACGCCGTCGGGGCCTTTGTGAAGCTTGGCGAGGATGCGGTCGCCCATGCCGGGCGGGCGCTGGTCGCCGCGCTGTCCGGGGGCGACGATGATGCGCGGGGGCGGTTCGGCGCTGTCCCATTTGACGGGGCTGGCGAGATATTCGCCGTCGGTGTCGCGGCCGGTGACTTCGAGCACCAGCGTGAGGGGAAGGGCGGCGGCCCTGGTCTTGGCGGTCTTTTTCGGTTTGTCGGGTTTGTGAGGCAATTCAGTCTTTCAGGGCGCGGCCGGTGCGGCGCGCGGGGTTTTCAGCCAGGCGACGACGAAGAGCGCGCAGAGGGCGAGGTCGATGAGGCCGCCGATGAAGGGGCCGTCGATCGTCATCCGGCCCATCGCATAGAGGGCGATATTGGAGGCCGGGAAGGCGAGCTTCTCAAGGAAGGTGACGGGCATGAGGGGGCGGAAGCGGACCGGATCGGACGCGATCAGCAGGAAAGCGACCTGCCAGGCGAGGGCCGAACCGTAGAAGCCGTAATAGAACTCCGGATGGGCGAGCAGGGCGCCTGAGGGATCGACCCGGGCCTCGAGAAAGAGTCCGGGAATGAGGATAGCCAGGCCGTAGAGGGCGGCGGCAAGATAGATCCAGCGGGCGAGTTTCACGGCTGAGTCCTTTCCGGTCGAGAACACCAGCAATGCGACGGGGGAGGAAGGGGCGTTGTGACACAGGTGGGCGGAATGGACGGAAGCAACCTCATCCGGGTGACGCCGGTTCTCTATGCCGGCGATGTCGACAAGGCCGCCGCTTTCTTCGCCGGAACGCTGGGGTTCCACGTCGGGTTCCGGTCTGGCGCTTACGCCTATGTGTTTCGCGAGACGGCCGCGTTCCGCATCTTCGAGGGCGCCAATCCTCAGCCGACCGACCGAATGACGGCGTATATTGACGTGGAGGACATTGGGGCGCTGTGGGCCGAAATGAAGGACGCGCTGGAAGCGCTGGAGCCCGGTGCGTTCGAGGGGCCACTGGACCGTGTCTATGGGCAGCGCGAGCTGATCGTGCGGATGCCGGACGGCGGGTTGCTGGTTTTCGGGCAGACGCTGTAGGCGATGGGTTTCGTTCGCCCCGTGGGTGCGCACCCTCCCCTGAGTGGGAGGGACAGGCTTGTTATTGATCAGCGCTTTTCTTTGCCGCTTTTCTGGGTGACGGCTTTTTCGCTGCCGGTTTCTTGGCAGGCTTTTTCTTGGGGGCGGCTTTTTTCGGCGCGGCCTTCTTCGCCGGGGCCTTCGCCTTTTTCGCCGGGGCCTTGGCGGCGAGCAAAGGGAGGGCCTGTTCGAGCGTGATCGCTTCGGCGTTCATCTCTTTGGGGATGGTCGCGTTGACTTTGCCGTGGGCGACATAGGGGCCGTATTTGCCCTTCATCACCTTCACGGGTTCGTTGTCGTCCGGGTGAGGGCCGAGCTCCTTCAGCGCCTGTGCGCCGAAGCGTTTGCCGGGGCCTTTCGCCTTTTTCTCGGCGATGAGGTCGACGGCGCGGTTGAGGCCGATGGTGAAGATGTCCTCGAACGATTCCAGGTTCGCGTAGACGCCGTCATTCGCGATGTAGGGCCCGAAGCGGCCGAGCGCGGCGGTGATGGGCTTCTGGTTTTCCGGGTGGATGCCGACCTCGCGCGGGAGGTTGAGCAGCCGGATCGCGTATTCGAGCGTCAGCGGCTGGGCGTTGCGGCCGGTGGGGAGCGACGCGCGCTTGGGCTTATTGTCTTTCGTGCCGTTGTCCTTGCCGCGCTGGATGTAGGGGCCAAAGCGGCCGGCCTTCTGCCAGATTTCGTCGCCGGTGGCCTCGTCGACGCCGAGCAGCTTGTCGCCTTGCGAGGCATCGCCTTCGCCCTGGGCGAGCTGACGGGTGAAGCCGCATTCGGGATAGTTCGAGCAGCCGAGGAACGCGCCGAAGCGGCCGAGACGAAGGCCCAGTGTGCCGGTGCCGCAGGTGGGGCAGAGGCGCGGGTTGGTGCCGTCGGGCTTGGGCGGGAAGAGATGGGGCGCGAGCTGTTCGTCGAGGACGTCGATGACCTCGGTGATGCGCAGCTCTTTCGTTTCGCCGATGGCGGCGATGAAGTCGGTCCAGAAATCGCGCAGCAGCTTTTTGTAGTCGAGATCGCCGGCGGAGACTTCGTCGAGCTTTTCCTCAAGGTCCGCCGTGAAGTCGAACTCGACATATTTGGCGAAGAAGCGCTTGAGGAAGACGGTGACGACGCGGCCCTTGTCGGTGGGCTGGAAGCGCTTTTTATCCAGCGTCACATACTGGCGGTCGGAGAGCACCGCGATGATGGAGGCGTAGGTGGAGGGGCGGCCGATGCCGAGCTCTTCCATGCGCTTGACGAGGCTGGCTTCCGAGAAGCGCGGCGGCGGCTCGGTGAAGTGCTGGTCGGTGCGGACGGCGTCGAGCCGCAGCGTCTCGCCGGCATTGAGGCGGGGGAGGCGGCGCGAATCTTCGTCTTCGGACTCGTCGTCGCGGCCCTCCTGGTAGAGCGTCAGGAAGCCGTCGAAGAGCTGGACCGAGCCGGTGGCGCGGAGCTGCGCCGTGCCGGCCGTGATTTCGGCGGTGGTGCGTTCGAACTCGGCGGCTTCCATCTGGCACGCCATGGCGCGCTTCCAGATCAGTTCGTAGAGGCGGGCGAGATCCTCGTCGAGATAGCGGCGCACGTCCTGCGGGCGGCGCGAGGGATCGGCGGGGCGAATGGCCTCGTGCGCTTCCTGCGCGTTCTTGGCCTTGGATTTGTACATGCGGGGCGAGTTGGGCACGTAGCGGTCGCCGTACTCGCGCTTGACCATGTCGCGCAGCGCCATGACGGCCTCGGGCGCGAGGTCGACGCCGTCGGTCCGCATATAGGTGATGAGGCCGACCGTCTCGCCGCCGAGATCGACGCCTTCATAGA
>JAKOQZ010000271.1 GCA_029778105.1 Pseudomonadota bacterium
AGATCCGCCGGGCCGTCGAAAACGACGAACTGCGCCTGTTCTTCCAGCCGCAGGTCGATCTGCACGACGGCAGGCTGGTCGGCGCCGAAGCGCTGATCCGCTGGGAACACCCCGAGCGCGGCCTTCTGCCGCCGGCGGCGTTCCTCCCGGTGCTCGAGGCGGGCCCGCTCGCGGCCGCGGTCGGCGATTGGGTGCTCGACACGGCTTGCGCCCAGGCGGCGGCATGGCGTGCTGCGGGGGCGGGCGTGCTTCGGATGGGCGTCAATCTGTTCGCCGCGCAGCTTGGCGCGGGCGATCTGGTCGACAAGGTTCAGGCCGTGCTCGCGCGCCACGAGCTGCCGCCGGGCGCGCTCGAAATCGAGATCACCGAGAACATCGCGCTGGACGAGGACGACAGCGTTCTGCCGCCGCTACGCGCCCTGAAGGCCATGGGCGTCGGCATCGCTTTCGACGATTACGGCACGGGCTTCGCCTCGCTCAGCCTCCTCAAGCGCTTTCCGCTCACGCGCCTCAAGATCGACCAGAGCTTCGTGCGCGCGATGTGTTCATCGCCTGCCGATGCGGCGATCGTCCAGGCCGTCACCTATCTCGGCCAGAGCTTCGGGCTCGAAGTGATCGCGGAGGGCGTGGAGACCGAAGAGCAGAAGGCGCGGCTGCTTCGAAAGGGCTGCACGGAAGGGCAGGGCTACCTGTTCGGCCGTCCCATGCCGCCGGCGGATTTCGCGTCGGCCTTCGGCTTCGGGGCCAAAGTCCGCGCCGCGTGACCGGACGGCTCAGGCCGCCCGGAAGGCCGTCTTGATCGTTTCGCTGATGGTGCGGCGGATCGGGTCGAGATCCATCGCCGGATCGACCTGGGTCTGCGTACTCACGCCCAGCAACAGGCTGCCGATCATCAGCGCCGCGGCGTTGGCGTCGAGGTCGGCGCGGATCGAGCCCGCCTGCTGACCCCGGCGGATCATCGCCTCCATCCGCCGTTCGAACCAGCGATGGGTGTCGGCGAACACGCTTCCCTCGCCGCGATGGTCGGCGACTGCGCCCGACAGCATCACGAAATAGGCGCGCAGCTCCGGGTTGTGCCGGAGTTCGATGATATAGGCGTCGACATAGAACACGACCGCATCGAGGCCGGGCAGGGCATCCAGCGCGCTTTCCGCGATCAGCTCGTCCGAACGCTGGCGCAGATACCCGACCAGCGCCTCCACCATGCCCTGCTTCGATCCGAATTTCTGCGTCGCGAGGCCGCGGCTATAGCCCGCACGCGCGCCGACCGCTTCGAAGGTCGCGGCATGGACGCCGCCCTCCGCGATCAGCGCGGCGGCGGCCTGCAGCAGGCAGCGCTCCGACTCCTGGCGTCGCTGGCTCTGGGTCTTGCGAAGTCGGAATTCGGATTCAGGGGCCGGCATCTTGCCAATCTAAGATATTTGTTGGACAACAAACAACATAACAATTCGCTTCAGGGAGAAGCAGCCCATGATTCCGCAGGACATCGCAAACACGATCGTCGATCCGCGCGCCTACGCCGACGGCAAGCGCATCGATCACGCCTTCGCCTGGCTGCGCCGCGAGGCCCCGTTGGAGCAGGCGCAGCCGGAAGGGTTCGATCCCTTCTGGGTCGTCACCCGCCACGCCGACATTCTCCAGGTCGAGCGCCAGAACGAGCTCTTCCACAACGGCGACCGCGCCACCGTCGTCACCAATATCGAAGCCGACACCCAGGTCCGCGCCATGACCGGCGGTTCGCCGCATCTGGTGCGTTCGCTGGTCCAGATGGATAACCCCGACCACTTCAACTACCGCAAGCTCACCCAGGGCTCTTTCCTGCCGCAGAACCTCAAGGCGCTCGAGGTCCGCATCCGCGAGATCGCGCGCGGCTTCGTCGACCGCATGGCGGCCCATGGCGATCGCTGCGACTTCGCGCGCGACGTCGCCTTCCTCTATCCGCTGCACGTGATCATGGAAGTCATCGGCGTGCCCGAGCACGACGAGCCGCGCATGCTCAAGCTCACGCAGGAGCTGTTCGGCAGCCAGGACCCCGAGCTCAACCGCTCCGGCTCCGAGGTGACCGACGTGAAATCGGGCGTCGACACGATCCAGTCGGTGGTGCTCGACTTCATGACCTATTTCAACGCGATCACCGACGACCGCCGCGCCAATCCGCGAAACGACATCACCAGCGTCATCGCCAACGGCAAGATCGACGGACAGCCGCTCGGCTATCTCGAAGCCATGTCGTATTACATCATCGCCGCGACGGCCGGTCACGACACCACCTCGTCGACCACGGCGGGCGCCTTCTGGGCGCTGGCGGAAAATCCCGACCAGTTCGCCAAGGTGAAGGCCGATCCGTCGCTGATCCCCGGGCTGATCGAGGAGTCGATCCGCTGGGTGACCCCGGTGAAGCATTTCATGCGCACCGCCACCGCCGACACCGAACTCGCGGGCCGCAAGATCGCCAAGGGCGACTGGCTGCTGCTGTCCTATCCCTCGGGCAATCGCGACGAAGCGGTGTTCGACCAGCCCTTCAAGTTCGACATCACCCGCACGCCCAACAAGCATGTCGCGTTCGGCTATGGCGCGCATATCTGTCTGGGCCAGCATCTCGCCCGCATGGAGATGCGCGTGCTCTGGGAAGAGCTGTTCAAGCGTCTCGACTCGTTCGAGCTCGACGGCCAGCCGAAGAACATGGTCGCCAATTTCGTGTGCGGCCCGAAATCGGTTCCCGTCCGCTTCAAGATGCACTGACCGCCATGGCCGACCCGGACTTCAAGGTCTGGCAGTGCCGGACCTGCGGCTACATCTACGAGGAGGCGCTCGGCGATCCGTCCGAGGGCCTCCAGCCCGGCACGCGCTGGGCCGACATCCCGGATACCTGGATCTGCCCGACCTGCGGCACGCCCAAGTCCGACTTCGACATGATCGAACTCTGATCGAAGGGCGGTCGGGCCGGCGGCAGGGCGCCGGCTCGAACAGGGGCGAGGAAAAGCCCGACGACGTCTCGCCGCTCAGCGCGCCGCCATCGCACCGATAGGCGGCGCGTTCCCACGAATACTGATGCTTGATCTGTCCCGCGGCGGCGTCGCGCACCGAGACGGTCGTGCCGTATTCGGCGCTATAGCTCGCCGCTTCGCCGCCCGCTTCGACGACTCCCTGCGTCGTCAGCGAATGCTGCAGCACCGAGCCGTCCTCGCGCGTCACCGGCGCGGTGTCGATGCGCTTCACGTCCTGCTCGTGCACGGTCTTCAGATGGGCGAGGCAAGCCGCATAGCTCTCGAAGCGCTGCTCCGGCAGCGGCAAGGGCGGGGTGCTTCCGCTGGCGAAAGCCGGGGCCGCCAGCGCGGCGGCGAGGACGAGGGTCAGGCGCATGGTTCCAAACTCCGCAGGAGATCGGGCCCGCCGCTATGGGGCGGGATCATTTGCCGCTATCACACGTTCGGGCCCTTTTCATGGCATCGGGAAGGGACCATATTGCGTGCAGATACACTTATAGAGGGTCCGCCATGGCCGATACCTACATCCTTGCCGCCGCCCGCACGCCGATGGGCGGCTTCCAGGGCGAGCTGACCAGCCTCACCGCGCCCCAGCTCGGCAGCGCCGCCATCGCCGCCGCGCTCGAGCGGGCGGGCGTGACGGGCGGCGATGTGGGCGAGGTTCTGATGGGCAATGTGCTGCCTGCGGGTCTGGGCCAGGCCCCGGCGCGTCAGGCCGGGCTTGGCGCCGGCATCCCCGACAGCGTCCCGGCCACCACCATCTCCAAGGTCTGCGGCTCGGGCATGAAGGCGATCATGATCGGCGCCGACGCCATCGCCGCCGGCCATGCGGGGCTCGTCGTCGCGGGCGGCATGGAGAGCATGACCAACTCGCCCTATCTGCTGCCCAAGGCGCGCGGCGGCTTCCGCATGGGCCATGCCGAGGTCAAGGACCACATGTTCCTCGACGGCCTGGAAGACGCCTACGAGCACCGCCTGATGGGCACCTATGGCGACGAGGCGGCGCGCGCCTATCAGCTCTCGCGCGAGGCGCAGGACGCCTATGCGGTCGAAAGCCTCACCCGCGCCAAGCGGGCCGTCGCCGACGGCTCGTTCGTCGCCGAAATCACGCCGGTCACCGTCAAGACCAAGGCGGGCGATGTTTCCATCGCCGCCGACGAACAGCCGGGCAAGGCCGATCCGAAAAAGATCCCCAACCTCAAGCCCGCCTTCGCCAGGGACGGCACCGTCACCGCCGCCACCTCCGCCTCCATCTCCGACGGCGCGGCGGCGCTGGTCATCGCCTCGGCGGCGGAAACCGAAAAGCGCGGCGCAAAGCCCATCGCGCGGCTGGTGGGGCAGGCGGCCTATGCCGGCAAGCCCGGTCTTTTCACCTCCGCCCCGGTCTATGCCATCCAGCGCCTCTTCGAGAAGACGGGCTGGAGCGCCAAGGATGTCGATCTCTTCGAGATCAACGAGGCCTTCGCCAATGTCGCGATGATCGCGATGAAGGAGCACGGCCTACCGCACGACATCGTCAATGTGAATGGCGGGGCCTGCGCGCTCGGCCATCCCATCGGCGCGTCGGGCGCGCGCATCGTCGTCACGCTGATCCACGCGCTTCAGGCGCGGGGGCTGAAACGCGGCGTCGCCTCGCTCTGCATCGGCGGCGGCGAGGCGACCGCCGTGGCGGTGGAGCTGGTCTAGGCCGGCTCGCGCCGCGCAGCGCCCACCGTCTGGAACAGGCGGGGGGCGATGGCGGTGACGAACAGGGCGACGACGAAATACTGGATCGTCCGCGCCCACACTTTTTCCAGCCCGGCGCTCATCAGCGCCGGTTCGAGCTGCGGCAGGGCCAGGAAGATCACGGCCAGCCCGGCCGCCGCTGCCGCAATGGCGATGATCCAGTTCTCGTGGCGGCGATAGTGGATGGCGCGCTGCTCCAGCAGCACGCCGCTCCACCAGCCCAGCAGCATGCCGCTGACCGCGAACTTGGTGCCGGGACCGCCGGGCTCGGGCCAGGTGAACCACAGCAGCGCGCAGAAGGCGGCGATGGCGGCCAGCTGGACGAACGGGTTGAGCGCGCGCCAGCCGTCGAAGGCGGGCGAAAAGAACCAGCGCAGCAGCGCCAGCGACGCGATCCCGATCGCGGCGCCGCCCAGAATGTCCTCCACATCGTGGACGCCCAGATAGATCCGGCTCAGCGAGACGCCCAGCGCGATGAAGATCGCGACGGGCCAGAACCAGCGCTGTTTCAGCTCGGCGGCGATCCACAGCCACATGGCGAAGGCGACCTGGGCATGGCCCGAGGGGAAGCCGTAGGACTTATCGACCCTGTGATCGATTGCGAAAATCTCGCCGGGCGGGCGGGGATCGTCGAAAATGTCCTTCAGCAAGCCGTTCGTGACGCCGGTGAAGATCACCACCAGGGCGACCCTTGTTCCCGCATTCTTGTCGATCAGCCAGTAAATGACCGGCAATACCGCGATGAAGAACGGCGCATAGCCGAACGATGTGAAGGCGTTGGCGATATGGGTCGCGGTCTCCGACCGCAGCGGCAGCACCCAGCTCAGATCGTGCAGAAACCCGTCCACGCATCCCCCTTGGCGGCCCGCGTCTCGCCCCGGTTGCGGCGGCGGGCGGGCCATGCTCGAAAGGGGCAAGAAATCCCGATGTTCGCCGCCGGCGCAAGACCGGCCCCGAGGAACCCCATCCGCCCATGTCCCGGCTGACCTCCGCCATCCAGACCCGCGATGCCCGGTTCCAGGAAAACGCCGCCGCCACCGCCGCGCTGACGGCCGAGCTGCGCGCGCGCCTCGCCGCGGCGGCGCTGGGCGGCGACGAGCGCAGCCGCAAGCGCCACACCGATCGCGGCAAGCTGCTCCCGCGCGAACGCGTGCGGCGTCTGCTCGATCCCGGCTCGCCGTTTCTTGAGCTCTCGCCGCTCGCCGCCTGGGGCATGTACGAAGGCGACATCCATGGCGCCTCGATCATCACCGGCATCGGCCGGGTCGAAGGCCGCCTCTGCGTCATCGTCTGCAACGACGCCACCATCAAGGGCGGCACCTATTATCCCGTCACGGTGAAAAAGCATCTGCGCGCGCAGGAGATCGCCCGCGAGAACCGCCTGCCGTGCATCTATCTGGTCGACAGCGGCGGCGCGAACCTGCCGAACCAGGCCGACATCTTCCCGGATCGGGAACATTTCGGGCGCATCTTCTACAATCAGGCCAACATGTCGGCCGAGGGCATTCCGCAGATCGCTGTGGTGATGGGCAGCTGCACCGCCGGCGGGGCCTATGTCCCGGCCATGTCCGACGAGACGGTCATCGTCCGCAATCAGGGCACCATCTTTCTCGGCGGCCCGCCGCTGGTGAAGGCGGCGACAGGCGAGATCGTCACCGCCGAACAGCTCGGCGGCGCCGATGTCCATTCGCGCGAAAGCGGCGTCACCGATCACTATGCCTATAACGACGATCACGCGCTGGCGCTGACCCGCCGCATCGCGCGCCATCTGGGGCCCGTTCCAGCTCCGGCCATCCCCTTCGCGACGCCGCGCGCGCCGCTTTACGACGCCGCCGAGCTCGACGGCATCGTGCCCCAGACCCTCTCGGTCCAGTTCGACGCGCGCGAGGTCATCGCCCGCATCGTCGACGGCTCCGAACTCGACGAATTCAAGAAACTCTACGGCACCACGCTCGTCACCGGCTTCGCCCATATCGAGGGCATTCCGGTCGGCATCATCGCCAATAACGGCATCCTGTTCTCGGAATCGGCGCAGAAGGGCGCGCACTTCATCGAGCTGTGCGCCCAGCGGAAAATTCCGCTCCTGTTCCTGCAGAACATCTCCGGCTTCATGGTCGGGCGGAAATACGAGGCGGGCGGCATTGCGAAAGACGGGGCCAAGCTCGTCACCGCCGTCGCCACCGCGAAAGTGCCCAAGATCACGCTCGTCATCGGCGGTTCGTTCGGCGCGGGCAATTACGGCATGTGCGGCCGCGCCTATTCGCCCCGTTTCATGTTCACCTGGCCCAACGCCCGCATCTCGGTGATGGGCGGCGAACAGGCCGCCAGCGTCCTCGCCACCGTCCGCCGCGAAGGCATGGAGGCGCGCGGCGAAAGCTGGAGCGCCGAAGACGAGGCCGCCTTCAAGGCCCCGATCCGCGCCCGCTACGAGGAAGAGGGCAATCCCTATTTCGCCACCGCGCGCCTCTGGGACGACGGCATCATCCAGCCGTCCGACACCCGCCGCGTCCTCAGCCTCGCCTTCGCCGCCGCCCTCAACGCCCCCATCCCCGACACACGCTTCGGCGTGTTCCGCATGTAGGTCCATCCATGTCCGAACCCATCGAACCCGCCGTCGACGAAGTCCTGCTCAACGTCACGCAGGAGGGCGTGGCGATGATCACGCTCAATCGTCCGCATGTGCACAACGCCTTCAATGCCGAGCTGGTGCAGAAGCTCAGCGCCATCTTCGACGATCTGGAAGATCAGGACGGCGTGCGCGTCGTGCTCATCGACGGCGCGGGCAAAAGCTTCTCGGCCGGCGGCGATCTCACCGCGATGCGCAAGGCCGCCGACCAGAGCGAAAGCGAGGTGCGCGACGAGTCCGGCGATTTCGCGCTGATGCTCATGAAGCTGCGTGCGCTGCCGCAGCCGACGGTGGCGCTGGTCCACGGCGTCGCGGTCGCGGGCGGCATGGGCCTGGTCTCGGCCTGCGACATCGCGATCTGCACCGAGAATGCCGTGTTCGGCCTCTCCGAGGTGCGGCTCGGCATCCTCCCGGCGGTGATCGGCCCCTACGTGGTCGAGGCCATCGGCCCCCGTGCGGCGCGCCGCTACATGCTCACCGGCGAGCGTTTCGGCGCCGCCGAGGCCCTGCGTCTGGGGCTCGTGCAGACCGTCGTCGCCGACGAGGCGGCCCTCGCCGCCGAGAGCGAGCGCGTCGTCTCGGCGCTGCTTCAGGGCGCGCCCAAGGCGCTCAGCGCGGTGAAGGAGCTGCTCGATCTCGTCACCTTCATGCCCATCGACGAAGATCTCGCCGAGGAGACCGTCGCGATGATCGCCGAACGCCGCGTCTCCGACGATGCCAAGGAAGGGCTCTCGGCCTTCCTTGAAAAGCGCAAGCCGAACTGGGCGGTGTGATGTTTTCCTCCGTTCTCGTCGCCAATCGCGGGGAGATCGCGCTGCGCGTGATGCGCACGGCGAAGGCCATGGGCCTGCGCACGATCGCCGTCTATTCCGACGCCGACCGTCATGCCTGGCATGTCGCGGCGGCGGACGAGGCCGTGCATATCGGCGGTGCGGCGGCGGCGGACTCGTATCTGAGGATCGAGGCCATCATCGAGGCCGCCAGGCGCACCGGGGCCGAGGCCATCCATCCGGGCTATGGCTTCCTCTCCGAGCGCGCCGCCTTCGCCGAGGCCTGCGCGGCCGCCGGCATCGTCTTCGTCGGCCCGCCGCCCGCCGCGATCCGCGCGATGGGCCTCAAGGACGCCGCCAAGGCGATCGTGGGCAAGGCCGGCGTGCCCGTCGTGCCGGGCTATCAGGGCGACGACCAGTCGGTCGAAACCCTCACGCGGGAAAGCGCGCGCATCGGCTATCCCGTGCTCATCAAGGCGGTCGCGGGCGGCGGCGGCAAGGGCATGCGCAAGGTCGAGAGCGAGGCCGATTTCGCCAAGGCGCTGGAAGGCGCGCAGCGCGAGGCCAGGGCCGCGTTCGGCGACGACCGGGTGCTGGTCGAGAAATTCGTCACCAACCCCCGGCACGTCGAGGTCCAGGTCTTCGCCGACGCCCACGGTCACGCCATCCACCTCTTCGAACGCGATTGTTCCCTCCAGCGCCGGCACCAGAAAGTCATCGAGGAAGCCCCGGCTCCCGGCATGACCGAGGAGACCCGCACCGCCATGGGCGAGGCCGCCGTCCAGGCCGCCAAGGCCATCGGCTATCGCGGCGCTGGCACGGTCGAATTCATCGCCGACGGCACCGGCGGTCTGCGCCCGGACGGCTTCTTTTTCATGGAGATGAACACCCGTCTCCAGGTCGAACACCCGGTCACCGAGGCGATTACCGGGCTCGATCTGGTGGAACTGCAGTTCCGCGTCGCGGCGGGCGAGCGGCTGCCGCCGCAATCGGCCATCTCCCTCAACGGGCACGCCATCGAAGCCCGGCTTTACGCCGAAGATCCGGCCAAAAACTTCCTGCCGTCGATCGGCACGCTGCGCCGTCTCGGCCTGCCGTCCTCCGGGGTCCGCATCGATGCGGGCGTCCGCGAAGGCGACGCCGTCACCATGTTCTACGACCCCATGATCGCCAAGGTGATCGCCCATGGCGGCACGCGCGACGAGGCCCGCCTCAAGCTCGCCCGGGCCATGGAAAGCGTGGAAATCGCGGGCGTGAAGACCAACGCCGCCTTCGTCGCCCGCTGCCTGCGGCACGCGGCGTTCGCGGCCGGCGACATCGACACCGGCTTCATCGACCGCAACCTCAAAGCGCTCGCGCCCAAGCCCGGCGCGGCCTCGCCCGAAGACCTCGCCCTTGCGGCGAAAGGCGTCATTCTGGCCGCAAGCCCGGAAATCCGCGGCCCGTGGGACATCCATGACGGCTTCCGCATCGGCGGCGACGGGCACGATCTCGTCCGCTTCGCCGACGGCGAGGCGGTTTTGCGGCGATCCGCCGTGACCGTGGGCGACACCACCTTCGCGCTCGACGCAGCCCTCTCCGGCAACCGCCTCACCGGCACGCTCAACGGCGCCTCCTTCGACATCTGGTTCGAACAGGCCGGCGGCACGGTCACCCTCATCCGCAACGGCGAAACCCGCACGCTCGCGCTGTTCGATCCGTTCGACGTGGAAGACAGCGGGGCAGGGGCGGGCGGCGACATTCTCGCGCCGATGCCGGGCAAGATCATCCAGATCCTCGCCGAGCCCGGCCAGGCCGTGCGCAAGGGCGCACCGCTCGCCGTGCTCGAAGCCATGAAGATGGAGCACACGCTCACCGCGCCCGCCGACGCCAAGGTCGCCGAAATTCTCGCGCGCCCCGGCGATCAGGTGAGCGAAGGGGCGCTGCTGGTGCGGTTCGCCGCCGGGGCCTGACCGCGTGGCGCTTCACATCCTCAAGCTCTGCGTCGGCGTCGACACGCTGCAGGAGCTGGCCGACTGGCAGGCTGCCCGCCTGAAGCAGATGAAGGGCCCGCGCAAGCTGCTCAGCCACGTCACCCGCATGACGCCCAAGCGCCGCGACGAGATTCTCGACGGCGGCTCGCTCTACTGGGTCATCAAGGGTCAGATCGCGGCGCGCCAGCCCATCGTCGATCTCAGGCCCGCCGTGAAGAACGGCCACCCCAGCTGCGCCATCGTCTATGAGCCGGCGCTGATTCCCGTGGCGCGGCGGCTGCACCGCCCGTTCCAGGGCTGGCGCTATCTCAAGGCGGACGACGCGCCGCCCGACCTCCCCGGCGGCATGAGCGGCGAACTCGGCGCGGAACTCGCGGCGCTCGGCCTGCTCTAGCCGGGCCACGAAGACGTCATCGCCGCCACTTAGCGAAGCGGCCCGCGCCCCGCTACAATGGCGGCAGACCCTTTTGGATTCTCCTTGATGTCCCTCGCCGCCAAGCGCGCCCGACTTACAGACCTCTATCTCGCCGACGAGACGACGCTGGCCGGCCAGCTGATCGACGCCGCGCGCTTCTCGCCCGACGAAGCCGCCCAGGTCGACCGGACCGCCCGCGACCTCGTCACGAAAATCCGCGCCGGCCGCCGCGACGGCGGCATCGACGCCTTCCTCCAGGAATACTCGCTGACCAGCGAGGAAGGCGTGGCGCTGATGTGCCTCGCCGAGGCGCTGCTGCGCGTGCCCGATGCCGCCACCGCCGACAAGCTGATCAAGGACAAGATCGGCGCCGCCGACTGGGAGCGCCATCGCGGCCAGTCGGATTCCACCTTCGTCAACGCCTCCACCTGGGCGCTGATGCTGACCGGCAAGGTGCTCAAGCTGGAAGACAGCGCCGCCGCGCGCTGGACGGGAGCGCTGCGCAAGGCCGTCACGCGCTCGGGCGAGCCCGTCATCCGCCAGGCGATGACCTACGCCATGCGCATCATGGGCGGCCAGTTCGTCCTTGGACGGACGATCAAGGAGGCGCTGTCCAAGGCGAGCGAAGGGAAGGGCGCGCTCTACCGCTATTCCTTCGACATGCTGGGCGAGGCCGCCTTCACCCGGGAAGACGCCGCGCGCTATCTTTCCGCCTACGAAAAGGCGCTCGACGCCGTCGCGGCGGGGGCGAAGCCCGGCTCGCTCGCCGAGCGGCCCAGCCTGTCGGTGAAGCTCTCGGCGCTCCATCCGCGTTACGAGATCTTCCGCAAGACGCAGCTCATGGACGAGTTGCTGCCGCAGATCGGCGCGCTCGCGGCGCGCGCCAAGGCGCACGGCGTCGCGCTCACCATCGACGCGGAAGAGGCCGAACGGCTCGAGCTCTCGCTCGATCTGTTCGAGGCGCTGGCCCGCGACGGCACGCTCGCCGGATGGGACGGCCTCGGCCTCGCCGTCCAGGCCTATCAGAAGCGCGCGCCCGCCGTGCTCGACTGGCTGCAGGAGCTGGCGCAGTCCGCTGGCCGCCAGCTCCCCGTTCGCCTGGTCAAAGGCGCTTACTGGGACAGCGAGGTGAAGCGCGCGCAGGAGCTCGGCCATCCCGGCTATCCCGTCTTCACCCGCAAGCAGACGACCGACGTCTCCTATCTCGCCTGCATGCGCCGGATGCTGGCGGCGGGCGAGGCCTTCTATCCGCAATTCGCCACGCACAACGCCCACACCGTCGCCTCGGCGCTGGTGCTGGGGCAGGGCAAGACCTTCGAGTTCCAGCGCCTGCACGGCATGGGCGCGCCGCTCTACGACACGCTGGTCGCCGACAAGACGAACGGCCGCCCCTGCCGCGTCTATGCGCCGGTCGGCAGCCACGAAGACCTGCTCGCCTATCTCGTCCGCCGCCTGCTGGAAAACGGCGCCAACACCTCGTTCGTCAATCGTCTCGCCGACGACGAAGCGCCCATCGCCGACATCATCGCCGATCCGGTGACGGCGCTCGCGGCGATGGAGAGCAAGCCCCATCCGCGCATCCCGCTGCCGGGCGACATCTTCGCCCCGCGCGTCAATTCCCGCGGCGCGCTCATCGCCGACATGCCGGTGCGCGCTGCGCTGATGGCGGATATCGGCAAGGCGCTCGCGACGCCGGTCCATGCCCGCCCGCTCATCGCCGGCAAGGCGACGGGCGGCGCGGCGCAGCCGGTCCGCAATCCGGCCCGCCGCGATCAGATCGTGGGTCAGGTCTCCACCGCCACGCCCGACGACATCGCCGCCGCCGTCGCCGCCGCCGTGAACGCGCAGGGCGAGTGGGATAGGCGCGGCGGTGCGGCCCGTGCGGCGCTGCTGGAGAAGACCGCCGATCTCTTCGAGCGCGACCGCGCGCTGCTGATCGGGCTGTGCATCCGCGAGGCGGGCAAGACCCTCGCCAACGCCATTTCCGACGTGCGAGAGGCGATCGACTTCCTGCGCTATTACGCCGCCGGGGCGCGCCGCGACTTCGGCGGCCCTCAGCGTCTTCCCGGCCCCACGGGCGAGCGCAACACGCTCACCCTCAATGGCCGCGGCGTCTTCGCCTGCATCTCGCCGTGGAATTTCCCCGCCGCCATCTTCACCGGCCAGGTCGCCGCCGCGCTCGCCGCCGGCAATGGCGTCATCGCCAAGCCGGCCGAACAGACGCCGCTCATCGCCGCCGCCATCGTGGCGCTGTTCCACGAGGCGGGCGTGCCGCCTGCGGTCCTCAGCCTGACGCCCGGCGACGGCGAAACCGGCGCCGCGCTCACCGGCGATCCGCGCATCGCGGGCGTCATCTTCACCGGCTCCACCGAGGTCGCGCGGCTCATCAACCGCAAGCTTGCGGGCCGCGACGGGCCCATCGCCACGCTCATCGCCGAGACCGGCGGCCTCAACGCGCTGATCGCCGATTCCACGGCCCTGCCGGAACAGCTCGTGCGCGACGCGCTCACCGGCGCCTTCGACAGCGCCGGCCAGCGCTGCTCGGCGCTGCGCGTGCTCTTCGTGCAGGACCGCATCGCCGACCGCGTCACCCGGATGCTGGCGGGCGCGATGGACGAGCTCATCGTCGGCGATCCCTGGAAGCTGGAAACCGATATCGGCCCCGTCATCGACGCCGAGGCGCTGAAGATGCTGGAAGATCATGCCGCGCGCATGGACCGCGAGGCCAGGCTCATCGCGAAGAGCCGCCTTGCGAACGACAGCGAGGGCTTCTTCTTCGCGCCCCGCGCCTACGAGATCGACGGCATCCAGCGCCTCACGCGCGAAACCTTCGGGCCGGTCCTTCATGTCGTGCGCTACAAGGGCGACGATCTCGGCAAGGTGTGCGACGCCATCAACGCCACCGGCTACGGCCTCACGCTCGGCGTCCACTCGCGCATCGCCGCCACCGCCGACGAGGTCGTGGCTCGGGTCCGGGCGGGCAATATCTATGTCAACCGCAACCAGATCGGCGCGGTCGTCGAGGCCCAGCCCTTCGGCGGCGAGGGCCTGTCGGGCACGGGGCCCAAGGCCGGGGGCCCGCATTATCTGGCGCGGCTCGCGACCGAACGCACCGTCTCGGTCAACACCACGGCGGCGGGCGGCAACGCCTCGCTGCTGTCGCTCACCGACGGTCCTTGAAGCGCGGCGGACAAAGGACGATCTCTCATCCGATGACAGCCAAGCCGACACTTCCCGCCGGGCCGGGCGCGTCGAAAAGCGTTTCGGCCTTTCTCGACGCGCTGGCCAAGACGCCGGTGGTCAGGCCGTCGGGCGCCACCGGCCGCCTCATTTTCGCGCTCGACGCCACGATGAGCCGCGCGCCCACCTGGGCGATGGCGCGCAAGGTCCAGGGCGAAATGTTCGAAGCCGCCGCGTCGGCGCGCGGCGGCCTCCAGGTCCAGCTGGTCTCATTCCGCGGCGTCGGCGAGTTCGACGTGCGCGGCTGGACGGCCGATTCACAGGTGCTGAAAGCCTCCATGGCCGGTTACGGCGTGCGCGGCGGCTTCACGCAGATCGAGCGCACCATCGCCCATGCCGCCGCCGAGGCGGCGCGCAACAAGGTGCATGCGCTGGTGTTCGTCGGCGACGCGCTTGAGGAAAATCCCGATGCGGTCTGCGCCGCGGCGGGCCGCCTGGCGCTCGCGGGCGTGCCGGCCTTCATGTTTCAGGAAGGCGCCAACGCCAAGGTCGAGGCGACCTTCCGCGAGGTCGCGCGGCTGACGCGCGGCGCCTATGGCGCGTTCGACGCCAACGCCGCCGGCACGCTGCGCGATCTTCTGCGCGCCGTCGCGATCTATGCCGTCGGCGGCGCGACGGCGCTCGCCGACCACGCGCGGGGCGCGGGCAGTGCGGTGCGGCGTCTCGCCGATCAGATGGGCCGCAAATGATCTATCTCGTCGGCGGCTTCATCGCGCTTCTCGGCGGGCTCGTGGCGTGGCGCACGATCGCGACGATGGACCCCACACGGCTTACGCGCATCCTGCGCTGGGCCGGCATCGCCGTGCTCGCGGCGGCGGGGCTTTTCCTGCTCACCCGCGAGGCTGTGCTTCCCGCGGTTGTCGCGCTGGGCGGCGCAGCTCTGCTGCGCTATCAGGCGACGCGCGGCTGGCGGCTCGGCGGCGGCCCAAGTCCTTCCCCCGGCCAGACCTCCAGCGTCACGACGCAGTGGCTTGAGATGACGCTCGATCACGCCACCGGCGAAACCTCGGGCCTCGTGCTCAAGGGCCGCTTCAAGGGCGCGCGCCTCGCCGGCCTTTCGCTCGACGATCTGCTGGCGCTGCGCGCCGAGCTGCGCGTTGAGGATGCGGAGGCGGCGCAGCTGCTCGACGCCTATCTCGCGCGCGTCCATCCCGATGCCGACGACAAGGCCGCGCCGCCGCCGCGCAGCAGCGCCGCCGGGATGGCG
>JAKOQZ010000272.1 GCA_029778105.1 Pseudomonadota bacterium
CCCGGCACGTGCGCCTCGGCGGACTTGTTGGCGGCTTCGCTCATGGATCAGGTCTCCTCGACTTTCAGCCAGTTTAGGCTGCTTCCGCGCCGATGGGGCGGGCGGGAACTTATGTCTGCGTTCAGGTGAGCTTACGAAGCCCTGCCCCCGCTGTCATGCCTGCACAGGCGGGCATGACATCAGGAACTCAAACGACGCCCGTGGAGCCGAAGCCGCCCGCGCCACGGGCCGTCGCGTCGAGCGTGTCGGCTTCCACGAGGGTTCCCTGGGTGACGCTGGCGATGACCATCTGGGCGATGCGGCTACCGCGGGTGATGGTGAAGGGCTCCGCCCCGTGATTGATCAGGATGACGCCGATTTCGCCGCGATAATCGCTGTCGATGGTGCCGGGGCTGTTCAGCACCGTAACGCCGTTCTTGGCGGCGAGGCCGGAGCGCGGGCGAACCTGGACCTCGAACCCGGCGGGAATGGCCATCTGCAGCCCGGTCGGGATGATCGCGCGCGCGCCGGGCTGGAGCACGACATCCGCCGTGACGGCGGCGAGCAGGTCCATGCCGGCCGCGCCCGCCGTTTCGTAACGCGGCAGCGGCAGGTCGCGATTGTGATCGAGACGGCGGACGGTGATCTGCATGGGCTCTGCTTTACGAGAAATGATCGGCGATGCGGGCCGCGAGGCGCGCGGCGACCTCGGTCTTGGGGAGTTTGGGCCAGGTTTCCTCGCCGCTTTCGCTGACGAGGATGACCGTGTTGTCCTCGCCGCCCATGACGCCGGTTTCGGGCGAGACATCGTTGGCGACGATCCAGTCGCAGCCCTTTTTCGCACGCTTGGCGCGGGCGTAGGGCACGACGTTTTCGGTTTCGGCGGCGAAACCGATGACGAGTCTGGGGCGGCGGAACGGGTGGCGCGACAGCGTCGCCAGAATGTCGGGGTTTTCGACGAGGGCGAGCGGCGGCACGTCCTTGCCGTCCTTCTTGATCTTTTCCGCGCCCGCATCGGCGACGCGCCAGTCGGCGACGGCGGCGGCGCAGACCGCGATGTCGGCGGGGAGCGCCGCTTCGCAGGCGGCCAGCATCTCGCGCGCGGTCTCGACGGGGACGAAGGTGACGCCGGGCGGGGTGGGCACGCCGACCGGGCCGGAGACCAGCGTGACGCGGGCGCCGAGCGCCGCCAGCGCCGCCGCGATGGCGTGGCCCTGTTTCCCGCTGGAGCGGTTGGCGATGTAGCGCACCGGGTCGATCGGTTCGTGCGTGGGGCCGGAGGTGACGAGCGCGGATTTGCCGGCGAGGGGCCTGGCGGCATCAAGCGCGCCCAGCTGCTTGCGGATGGCGGCGGCGATTTCGCCGGGTTCGGCCATACGGCCGGGTCCGTATTCGCCGCAGGCCATGTCGCCTTCATTGGGGCCGATGAACGTGACGCCGTCGCCTTTCAGGGTCGCGAGATTGCGCTGCGTGGCGGGGTGCAGCCACATGCGTACATTCATCGCCGGCGCCATGAGGACCGGCGTGTCGGTGGCGAGCAGCGTGGTGGAGGCGAGATCGTTCGCCAGACCGTGCGCCGCCTTGGCCATCAGATCGGCGGTGGCCGGGGCGACGACGATGAGATCGGCGACACGCGACAGCTCGATATGGCCCATCTCGCTTTCGTCGGTGAGGCTGAAGAGATCCTGATAGACCTTGTCGCCGGTGAGCGAGGAGAGGCTGAGCGGCGTGACGAATTGCGCCCCGGCTTTTGTGAGGATGGCGGTGGTGGCGATGCCGCTCTTGCTGAGCAGGCGCACCAGTTCGAGCGATTTATAGGCGGCGATGCCGCCGCCGACGATCAAAAGGACGCGCTTGCTCATGCCCCCTCCGCCGTTTCGATGCGGATCAGCGGACCCGGCGCGGTGCCGCGCGGGGTGGCGGCGGCCGCATATTCCTCAAAGAAGATATGGGGGTCGATGGCCGCTTCCGGAGGGCTGACGCCCAGACGGTCGAGCCGGTGGGTCAGCGTCATCTCCATGCCGACGGCCAGCGCCGCCGCCGCCGCGCCCGCCGCGCCGCCGGGCGGCAGGCGGGTGATGGCCGCCATCACGCGATGCGGGCGGCCGTGCCGGCGCCCTGTCGCCAGCGCGAAGAAGGGCGGCAGATCGCGGGCGAAGCCGCCGAGCAGCCGTTCCCACATCATATGGAGGCGCAGGCCCAGCGGCCGCGCGCCCGGTTCGGCGATCTGGCGCGCCGCCTCGTCTGCGGTGAGATCGCCCCCGGCCACGGCGGCGGCGAGCGCCTCGGCCAGCGCGCCTTCGCGCTTGGAGAGCGCGAGCGCGTGGGTGGCTGAGGCCAAGCCGGGGATCGAGCGCGGCAGGGTGAGCGCCTCGGGGTGGCCGATGAGGTGAAAGCTGCGCGCGCCGAAATGCGGCAGGTCGAGCGTGACCGGCTGAAGCGGGCGCACCGGCGCAGCCTTGCCGCCGCGCCAGACCTCGACCTCCGCGCCGATCTGGCGGGCCCAGTGGACCGAACGCACCGGGGCGCGGCTGGGCGCAGCGCCGGGGGCGGCGCCGGGATCGATGCCTGCGACCGTGACGACGCTGTCGCAGGCGTCCAACTCGCCCGCCGCGACGCGCGCCAGAAGATTGGTGATGCCGGGCGAGCCGCCAAGCCCGACAAGCGCCGGGATGCCGGCGGCGCGGGCGGCCTCGTCCAGCTTGAGCAATTCGCGGGTCGTATCCCAGCCGTCGCAGACGTCGAGATAGGGGCGGCGTTCGGCGATGGCGGCCTGAAGCGAGGGCAGGCTGGTCTTGTAGAACGGGCCGGCGCAGTTGAGCACGGCGTCGGCATTGGCGATGGCGGCGCGCAGGGCGGCGGCATCGAAGACATCGAGCGCGAGGGCGTCGGCCCGGCCGGGATGTTCCGCCGCGACCTTCGCCGCCGCCGCGCCGTCGCGGTCGGCGACGATGACATGCCCGGCGGCCGAGCAAGCGAGCGCCGCGCCGGCGGCCAGCCGTCCGATCGCGCCCGCGCCGCCAAGAACGAGAACCCGCTTCACAGGAACATCCTGACCGCCATGGCGGCGAGCGCAAGCGCGCCGATCCAGATCGCCCAGCGGACATGGGCGGTGCGGCGGATTTCCTCTTCGGCGATGCGGGCGGCGCTTTCGGGGTGAAGGCGGATGCCTTCCTGCGCGAGATGCTGCGCCGCCTGCGCCGCCGACTGCACGATGGCGCGGACCTCGCGCCCGAAATCGCCGACGCCGGAGGCCGCCTCGCGGATACGGTGTTCGGGCGAGAGCGTCTCGCGCATCCATTTCTCGACGACGGGGCGCGAGCTTTCCCAGATATTGTGCGCCGGATCGAGATCGCGGGCGACGCCTTCCACCACCACCATGGTCTTCTGCAGCCAGACGAGCTGGGGTTGCATCTGCATGCCGAACATGTCGGTGATTTCGAAGAGCTGCTGCAGCAGGCGGGCGGTGGAGATCTCGCTGGCCGGGCGGCCGAAGACGCGCTCGCCGACGCTGCGCAGCGCCTGCGCGAAGGCATCGACCGAACGATCCGGCGACACGATGCCGACGGCGAAATGCGCCTCGGCGATGGCGCGGTAGTCGCGCTGGAGGAAGCCGTAGAGCACATCGGCCATGAAGCGGCGCATCAGGGGATCGAGCCGGCCCATGATGCCGAAATCGACCGCGACGATGTTGCCCCTGGCGTCCACGAACAGGTTTCCCTGATGCATGTCGGCGTGGAAGAAGCCGTCGCGCAGAGCCTGGGTGAGGAAGTGGCGGATGAGATCGGTCGCGAGTTTCGCGGGATCGTGACCCGCCGCCTTCAGCGCCTCAGGGTCGCGCAGCGGGATGGCGTCGATCCAGTCCGACGTCAGCACGCGCTTGGCGGTGAGCTCCCACTCGATGCGGGGCACGCGGAAGCCGCCGTCATTCTTGGTCAGCTCAGCGAGCTCTGCGGCGGCGCTGGCCTCCATGCGGAGGTCCATCTCCTCTTTCACGCTGGCGGCCAGCGTGTCGACGAAGGCGACGGGGCGCAGGCGCTTGGATGAGGGCAGATGCCGCTCGGCAAGACGCGCGGCGAGATAGAAGCTGTCGAGATCGCGGCGGAAGCGGGTTTCGATGTCGGGCCGCAGCACCTTCACCGCGACTTCGGTGCCGGTCGCCTTCATGCGCGCGCGGTGGACCTGGGCGATGGAGGCGGCGGCGACGGGGGCGCTGAACTCGGAGAATAGCGTCTCGACGCTCTGGCCCAGCTCCTCGGCGATGGCGGCCTTGGCCTTTTCCATCGGGAAGGGCGGCATGCGGTCCTGCAGCGAGGTCAGGTCTTTCGCGAGCTGCTTGCCGACGACATCGGGGCGGGTGGCGAGGAACTGGCCGAGCTTCACATAGGAAGGCCCGAGATCGCCGAGCGCGGCGGCGAAACGCTGGCCGGTGCTGAGGCCCTTTGACGTGCGCGAGAAGGTGGTGAGCTTCAGGAAGCCGGCGGCGAAGCGCGCGGGGAACGGCGCCATCTCGCGCAGCTCGGGCGGCAGCAGCACCTCGTGCCGCGCGAAGACGCGGGCGGCGCGGACGAGCCGGAAGAAGGAGGCGATGCGGCCCATCAAACGCTCTGTGTCATTCCCGCGAAAGCGGGAAGCCATATGCCACGCGTCGGCGCTCGACGCGGTGGATGCCCGCCTGCGCGGGCATGACAGGTCAGGAGAGCGGTCAAATGACCCACCCCGAATGGATGGCCGCGATGCCGCCGGTGAGATTGCGGTGCTTCACCTGTTCGAAGCCGGCGGCCTCTATCATCCGCGCGAAGTCTTTCTGCGGCGGGAAACGGCGGATGGATTCGGCGAGGTAACGATAGCTGTCGGCATCGCCCGCGACGCGCCCGCCGATTTCGGGAAGCGCCTTGAACGACCAGAGATCGTAGAGCGTATCGAGAATGGGGACATCGACGCGGCTGAATTCCAGGCACAGAAATCGTCCGCCGGGTTTCAGGACGCGGCGCGCTTCTTTCAGCGCGCGGTCGATATGCGTGACGTTCCGGATGCAGAAGGCGATCGTGTAGGCGTCCTTGCTGGCACTGGGGACAGGCAGTTGTTCGGCGTCGCCGCAGATCCAGTCGAAGCTGACGGCGGGATCGAGTTTGCCGAATTCGGCGCGGGCCTGCCCCGCTTTCAGCATCTCGTGGTTGATATCGAGGATGGAGACGTGGCCGCCCTTGGCGCCCCAGCGCCGCGCGATGCGCAGCGCGATGTCGCCCGTGCCGCCGCCGACATCGAGAATGTCGCCGCCGGGCGCGGGATCGAGCCAGTCGACCATCGCGTCCTTCCACAGGCGATGGACGCCGGCGGACATGAGGTCGTTCATCAGGTCGTATTTCGACGCGACGCTGTCGAACACGCCCTTCACCCGCGCGGCCTTTTCGGCAGCGGGAATGTCGGTGAAGCCGAAAGAGGCGGTTTCGGCCTGTTTTTCCGGGGCGTCGCTCATGCGGGGCGGACCCTATCAGGCCTGAACGGCCTGATGCACGGCTTTCAGCGTGGTGAGGAGGCTGCGCGCGCCCGACAGGGGCAGGCAGGAGGGGCCGTCGCAGAGCGCCTTGTCGGGATCGGTGTGGAATTCGAGGAAGACGCCGTCCGCGCCGGCCGCGATGGCCGACTTGGCGATGACCGAGACGCCCTCGCGGCGGCCGCCGGTGGAGCCGCCATTGGTGCGCGGGTCGGCGCCGGGCAGCTGAACCGCGTGGGTCGCGTCGATGGTGACGGGGACGCCCAGCTTTTTCATTTCGCCGATGCCCAGCATGTCCACCACGAGGTTGTTGTAGCCGAAGGACGAGCCGCGCTCGCAGAGCACGATGTCGACGCCGGGCGCGGCCTCGCGCGCCTTGTCGATGATGTTCTTGCAGTCCGACGGGGCGAGGAACTGGGCCTTTTTCGCATGCAGCCAGCCGCCGTGTTTCGCGGTGGCGCGGGCGGCGGCGACCACCAGGTCGGTCTGTCGGATCAGGAAGGCGGGAAGCTGAACCAGCTCGGCCACGGCGGCGACGGGCTCGGCCTGGTCGATCTCGTGCAGGTCGGTGCAGATCGGCACGTCGAGCTGCCGTTTCACCTCGGCCAGCATGGCGAGGCCGTCTTTCAGGCCGGGGCCGCGATAGGACTTGATCGAGGAGCGGTTGGCTTTGTCGAAGCTGGCCTTGAAGACGTAAGGCAGGCCGAGATCGGACGTGATCGCCTTCAGCTCGCGCCCGACGGTGAGCGCCAGATCGAGATTTTCCAGCACGTTGAGGCCGGCGATCACCAGCAGCGGGTGACCATCACCCAGTGAGATGTTGCGGGATTTCAGCGTGAGGGCGGTCATGCGAAGCCTTTGGGCGGCGAAATTACGCCCCATGTAATGCATCCCGCGCGGAAATGCCCGTGGCACGTGCTAGGGAGGCCCATGCCCGAACTGCCCGAAGTCGAGACCGTGCGCCGTGGACTGCAGCCCGTGCTGGAGGGGCGGCGGATCGCCTCGGCCGTGGTGC
>JAKOQZ010000273.1 GCA_029778105.1 Pseudomonadota bacterium
CCACCACTTTCGACTGACACCGTGATCGTCCTCGACCTCATCTGCGACCAGGAGCACCGTTTCGAAGCCTGGTTCGCGTCGAGCGACGCCTTCGACACCCAGCTCGCCGCCGGGCTGGTCAGTTGCCCCCACTGCGCCTCCCACGCCGTGCGCCGACTTCCCTCGGCGCCTTACGTGCAAACCTCGTCTCACTCCAAACCCGTGGAGCCCAAGCCCGACCCCGCGGTCATCGCGGCCCGTCTCGTCGAAGCCTTGCGCCACGCGGCCAGCCAGTCGGAAGACGTGGGCGAGCGCTTCGCCAAGGAAGCCCGCCGCATCCACCGCGGCGACGCCGAAGAGCGCGCCATCCGCGGCAAGGTCAAACAGAGCGATCTGCTCGAACTCATCGACGAAGGCATCCCCGTCCTGCCCGTTCCGCCCGACAAGGAAGACCTGCACTAGCCGCCGCATCCAGCCCTGCCCGACGCCGCCGCTCGGCGGCAAGGCGGGGAAGACGCAGCGGCCACTCCGCCCAAGCAAGGGCTTTACGGCAGTACGGTTTTCAGCGCCCACGCACTCGAAACCGACATGTTCCTGCGGAAGCCGAATCGGCCGCGATCCGCACCGTCTCGGCCGGAAACGCCTGAGCGGCGGTACTATGCCCTCGATTTCGGAAAATACGGCGCTCGCAAGCCCGGGACTTCAACTGCAGACTCCACTTCCGCGCCCCCCATCGACGCCGGCCCATCGCGCTTTTCCTTCGGAATGGCGCGGGATTGTCGCCGGTCGGGGCGCTCGACCGTTCATCGCGTATATCCAACTCATGCACCGCCCCATCCCTTCTGCCGATTCCGGCCACTTCGCGGCGCGCGACGCCGTCGATCGAACGCATGGCCAAGCCGCCTCTGACTGGCCTGTCGGCACGCGCCCGACGACACAAGACACTCGCCTCGCCCCGGCCTTCAAGGCGTCTGCCTGCGGCGCCGCAGACGACGCACAGCCGGCCGCCTTGCCCGCGGCACAAAGTGCCAGCTCGGCGACGCGGGCCGGCCGCGGGCCGGAAGACGAGGCGGCGGGCGAAAACCGCAGCGCGCTCGTCATCGGCGCCGGCCTTGCCGGCACTTCGGTTGCGGAGCGTCTGGCCGCCCGCGGCTGGCGGGTGACCGTCATCGACGAGGCGGCCGGCCCCGGCTGCGGGGCGTCCGGCAATCGGGCCGGCGTCTTCCGGCCGCTGCCAAGCCTCGACGACAATCGGCTCGCCCGCATCACCCGCGCCGGCTTTCTGTATGGCCTTGAGCATCTCGCGGCCCTCGCCGCCGCCGGCCATGCGGTGCGCTGGTCCCAATGCGGGGTATTGCACCTGGGCCGCGACGCGAAGCAGGAGGGCAAGATGCGCGCCGTGGTCGAGGCCCATCGACCGTCACCGGACTATCTGCGCTTCGTGACCCGCGAGGAGGCTTCGCA
>JAKOQZ010000040.1 GCA_029778105.1 Pseudomonadota bacterium
GCGAGAATATCGTCAGCGAAGACGGTGACGTAGCGCAACGACCAGGCGAGCAGCGCGGCGATGACCTCTTCCGGGAACCGTGGGGTGCGGTTCTCCCGGACATGGCGGTAGCCCGCAACGCGGGCGGGCGCCTGTCCGGCCCAAGGCTCGAATGCAAGGCCTCCGCTATCGAGGTGGTCGCGATAGTAATAGAGCTCTGAGACCACTTCGAGGAGGTGGCCGACGATGACGGGTCGTCGGGCAGGATCGTCACGGAGATGACGGGCATAGGCATCGAGCAATGGCTGATCGATACGGGAAACGTCGAGCCGTCCGAGCCGCTCGCGGGCGAAGGCGAAGAACCGGCGGGCACGGTTGAATGCCTGGCGGATACAGGCGGGTGGTAACTTCGTCCGATAGCCGGGGAGATCGGCGTTGAGGCGGGCGTAGAGATAGGCGCGCATCGCCGCCTGCACATCGGCATGTTCGAGCACGTGGAAATGCACGGTGACGTGGCAGCGCCGGGCGTTCTCGCGGAAGACGGCGGGACCGAGATCCCAGCTCGGGTCGCCGACGCGCGATAGCGCCTCGCGGGTATGGCCTTCCTTGAGTGGCGCGCTCGCCAGCACGGGGCGATCGTCGAAAGCGGGCGCCTGGGCATGAACGGGCATGGTCATGCGCGGACCTCCGGCGGCAGATAAAGCCGTTCGCCCTCCATCTGCCGGCGCGCATCGGTGATGACGGCATCGGAGAAGGCCGGCAGGACCTGGGCGGTGATGCGGGCATGGACGCGGCCGAACTTGGCCGCCCAGTCGGTCGCGGGCAGGCTCAGCCTCTGCTCTTCGACGAATGCGAGGAAAGCGAGGATCGCGGGGAGCTTGCGCGCGGTGATGACGGCGTTGGGACAATCGAGGCAACCCCAGAAGGGCTGCGCGCAGGGTGATCCGGCCTCGGCGAAGGGGCTGCTATGGAAGCCCGCGCAGGCGGCGAGCCAGACATCCTGCTCGCCGTCGAGCAACGGCCCCACGGTAGCCAGCGGGATCAGCGACGCGGCTTGATCGGGCGCTTCGCGCAACGTCTGCTCGGCGGTGGGTGGAAGCACGGTCGGCATCGCGGCAGCGACCGCCGTGCGGAAGGCGTCGGCGATGGCCGTCTCGTGCAGGGGCCGGAGCGACGGCAGATCGGCATAGTGGCGCGCCGCCACCTCGCGCGAGTGGCCGACCGCGAAGCGGGTCATGTGCCCCTCGGTCTTGGTGTACCATAGCGCCTTGTGGGTCTTGCGTAGCCGGGAGAGCAGCAGGTGGAGCGGCTTGCCGTCGTCATCGCTGATGCCATGGCGCAGAGCCCAGGCTGCAAGTTGGTGCTTGAGATCGAAAATGCCGCCGCGAAGGCCGCCGACGTTGTGATAGGCCCAGAGGCAATCGTCAGGCAGGTGCTCGCGGGCGGCGGCGGTGACGTCGATCAGGCGACGGATCAGGCCGCCGGGAGTGCCGCTGCCGCCATCGCGCACCCGCATGCTCTTGTGCTCGGCGCCGCGGGCGCGGCGCTTGAGATAGCGCAGCTCCACCGTGCCGGCATGGGGGTTGGTGAGACAATCTGTGGTCAGCGCCTTCAGGCACTCGGGCTCGAGGCCGGTATCGAGCGTGAGCAGCACGAGCAGCGCCGGCAGATCGCGCGCAAGC
>JAKOQZ010000274.1 GCA_029778105.1 Pseudomonadota bacterium
GCCGGCTTCGGTGCGAAGGTCGCGGTGGCCGAGGAGTACCGCGCCGGCGGCACCTGCGTGATCCGGGGCTGCGTCCCCAAAAAGCTCCTCGTCTATGGCAGCCGCATCGGCTTCGACATGGAAGACGCCCGCGGCTTCGGCTGGTCGCACAAGGATGTCCATCACGACTGGCCCGCCCTCATCCGCGCCAAGGATGACGAGATCGCCCGCCTTGAAGGCCTCTATCGCAAGGGCGTGGAAGGGGCGGGGGGCACGATCATCGACGATCGCGCCGAGTTCGTGTCGCCGCACGAGCTGCGTCTGGTGAAGTCCGGCCGCATCGTCACCGCGAAGACCATTCTCGTCGCGACAGGCGGCGCGCCGCACCGGCCCGACTGCATCGGCCAGGAACTCGCCATCACCTCCAACGAGGCATTCCACCTGAAGGAACGCCCCGACCATATCGTGATCGTCGGCGCGGGTTACATCGCGCTGGAATTCGCCTGCATCTTTCGCGGCTACGGCTCCGAGGTCACGGTGGTTCACTATGGCCCCGAGATCCTGCGCGGGTTCGACCGCGAATGCGCCGCGCATCTCCACGGCGAACTGATGAAGCGCGGCATCGCCTTCCGCATGGACGCCAGCGTGGTCGGCATTCGGATGGAGAATGGGCGGCGCGAAGTCGGCCTGTCGACCGGCGAGGTCATCGAGGCCGATCAGGTCATGGTCGCGACGGGCCGCTGGCCCAACACGCGCGGACTGGGGCTGGAGAAAGCCGGCGTCGCGGTGAACGCCAAGGGCGCGATCCAGGTCGATCCCTACGGCCGCACCAATGTCGACCACATCTACGCCGTCGGCGACGTCACCGACCGCCACAACCTCACGCCCGTCGCCATCCGTGAAGGCCACGCCTTCGCCGAGACGCTGTTCAACAATAACCCCACCATCGTCGATCACGCCGACATCCCGACCGCCATCTTCACGACGCCCGAATTCGCCTCGGTCGGCCTCACCGAAGAGGCCGCGCGTCACGCCCATGGCGACGTCCATATCTACAAGGCGAAATACCGCCCGATGAAGGCGACGATCTCGCATCGCGACGAGCAGACGCTCATGAAGCTCATCGTCGATGGCGCGTCGAACCGCGTGCTCGGCGTTCACATGGTCGGCGCAGATGCAGGCGAAATCATCCAGATGGCCGCCATCGCCGTAAAGATGAAGGCGACCAAGGCGGATTTCGACGTGACGATCGCGCTCCACCCCAGCGCCGCAGAAGAGTTCGTCCTGATGCGGACCCGCGCGGGCTGACGCTTCGCCCCCGCGCGCCGGAACCGTCCGCCGCGTCGCACGTTTCATCTCCCGACGGGGAACCGACCCCGCTTCAGGAGGCAAACATGCTGAAATCCATGACGGCGCTTGGCGCCGTGTTCGTTGCCGCGCTGGCCGTGGCCCCTGCCGCGTCTGCGGCCGAAGCCGGCGTCAAGGTCGGCGTTCTGGAATGCAATGTCGCGGGCGGCGCCGGCTTCATCTTCGGCTCGTCGAAGGACATGAGCTGCGTCTACACGCCGAACAAAGGCCCCGCCGACACTTATGTCGGCGAGATCAACAAATACGGCGTCGACATCGGCTACACCGAGAAGAGCAAGCTGGTCTGGGCCGTGTTCGCTCCGGCGTCCGACGTCCAGCAAGGCGCGCTTGAGGGCAATTATGCCGGCGCGACGGCCGGCGCCGCCATCGCGGTCGGCCTCGGCGCCAACGTGCTGGTCGGCGGTCTGGATGAATCCATCGCGCTCCAGCCGGTCAGCACCGAGGCCAGCGAAGGTCTGAACCTCGCGGTCGGCGTCGCCGAGATCCGCCTGAAGGCTGTCGTCCCGGCTCCGGATCCGTCGTAAAGACGATCAGGCATGAAAAAGGGCGGCGTCATCCGGCGCCGCCCTTATTTGTGTTCGTGGTGCCCGTTTACGGCGTGGGCGCCGGGGTCGACTGGGCCGGCGTCGTTTCGGGCGCCGGCGTCATGCCGCCGCTCGCTTCGCCCAGCGCCTTGTCCAGCGCCGCCTTGAACTGGTCCAGCGGGGCCGTTCCTTCGATCACCTGATCGCCGATGAAGTTCGTCGGCGTCGAGGCGACTTTCAGCACCGCGTCGGCCTCTTTCACCACCGCGATCACCTGATCCAGAATGTCCTGCCGCGCGAGGCACGCATCGACGCCGGCGCTGTCCAGACCGGCCTCAGCCGCCAGTGCGACCAACGCCGCCTTGGGGTCGGTCGTTTCCGGCCCGTGCCACGTCATCTGGTTCGCGAACAGCTTGTCCATGAAGGGATAGAACTGTTCTTTCGGCAGGCACCGCGCGATCACCGTCGCCGCGGCGGCCACGTTGTCGAGCGGAAAGTCGCGCAGCACGTAATAGACCTTGCCGCTGTCGATATAGTCCGCCTTCAGCGCCGGCAGCACTTTCAGCGAAAGGTCGGCGCAATGCGGACATCCGCTGGAGGCATACTCGATCCACTTCACCCGCGCGTTGGGATCGCCAAGCCCGATATCGCTCTCCTTGATCGCCAGCGCCGCCGCCTTCGCGGCGGCCGGATCGACGGGCGCCTCACTGGGCGCCGGGGTCGTTTCGGCCGGCGTGGCCGGGGTGGGCTCCGCCGGCGGTGGGGGGGCGATATCCGCCCGGCCAACTCCACTGAGTGCGAGCGCCAATGCCGCGCTCAGCGCGAAAGGGCGTGCACGCCCGAATACATCACGTTTCAAGATCGCCTCACTTCAATATCCCGCATCCCGATAATATCCCGCATCCCGATCCTTAGCCGATCCGGCGCCTCAGGGGGAGTGAGACCCACGAATCCGTGACAACCGGCCGGCGACCGCTTCCCGCACTGCTCCGGGGCTCCTATAGACGTTTTCGTCATGTCATCGCCTTCATTCCGGTCGCTGTTTCCGCTCTCTGCCATTTCGGCCGGCATCGTCGCCGTGCTCATCGGCTTCGGCAGCACCATCGTGCTCGTCGTCCAGGCGCATCAGGCGATGGGGGCGAGCCAACTCCAGATCGCCTCGGGCGCGACGGCTCTTTGCGTCGGCATGGCCATCGGCGGCGCTGCGCTCAGCCTGTGGCTGCGGATGCCGGTCGTTCTGGCCTGGTCCAGCGCCAGCGCCGCGCTGCTCGCTTCGTCCGAGATACATCCCGGCTACCCCGCAGCCATCGGCGCGTTCATGGCCGCCGCGGCCCTTATGCTGCTGGTCGGCCTCGTCCCGCTCTTCGGGCGTCTGGCCGCGCGCATCCCGTCAGCCATCGCGTCGGCCATGCTGGCTGGCGTGCTGCTGCCGTTCTGTCTGGCGCTGTTCAAGGTGATGGAGCGCGATCTTGTGCTCGGGGCCGCGCTTCTCACGGTCTTCATCCTGGCGCGCATCCGCTTCGCGTCGTTTGCGCTGCTGATCGTGCTCGCCGCCTTCTGCCTCATCGTCGCCGTGCGCGGGCAGGGCGGCGCCATCGCCGAAGGGCCGCATTTCGGCACCCTGCACTTCACCGCGCCGGACTTCGACCTTCAGGCGCTGGCGGGTCTCGCCTTGCCGATCTTTCTCGTCACGCTCGTCTCGCAGAACCTTCCCGGCCTCGCGATCCTGCGCGTTTCGGGCTACGAGCCGCCCGCGCGGCCGATCCTGATCGGCTCGTCGCTCGCCTGGCTGGCGTTCGCGCCGCTCGGCGCGTTCACGATCAACCTCTCCTCGCTCACGGCCGCCATCTGCACAGGGCCCGAGGCGCATCCCGACAAGACCCGCCGCTATGGCGCGGCGCTGGTCTATGCGGCGGGCTATGTCGTTCTGGCGCTTTTCACCGCTCCCATCGTCAATCTGTTCGCCACCCTGCCGGCCGACACCGTGGCGGCAATCGCCGGGGTCGCGCTGCTGCTGCCCCTCGCCAACGCGCTCGGCGGCATCTTCGCCGAGCCGGGGCCGCGCGAGCCGGCGCTCATCACCTTCGCCGCAACGGCGTCCGGCTTCGCCCTGTTCGGCGTCGGGTCGGCGTTCTGGGGCCTGATCGCCGGATTCCTCGCCCTGGGCGCGCAGCGCCTGTTGAGCCGGCGCTCACCTCACCCCTCCGCCTGACATAATATGTCGCGATCTGGTAGTCTTATGTCCGGCCGGTTCACGCCCGCGTAACGGACATTGTGAAAAACTGGCTAAGTCCCGATGTCTCCTGTAGAAGACGCGGCCCGAAAGACGGACTTGAGTGAGATGAGCGCCACCTGGACCCCCGCCACCTGGAGATCGAAGCCGATCCAGCAGGTGCCCGACTATCCCGACGCCGTGAGGCTTGCGGACGTGGAAGCGCGCCTTAAGTCCTACCCGCCGCTCGTGTTCGCCGGCGAGGCCCGCAATCTCACGGCGGCGCTCGGTCAGGTGGCCGAGGGCAAGGCTTTCCTGCTGCAGGGCGGTGATTGCGCCGAGTCCTTCGCCGAATTCCACCCCGACAATATCCGCGACACGTTCCGCGTGCTGTTGCAGATGGCTGTGGTTCTCACCTTCGCCGGCTCGATGCCGGTGGTGAAGGTCGGCCGCATCGCCGGCCAGTTCGCCAAGCCCCGCTCGGCCCCGACGGAAACCGTCGACGGCGTCGAGCTTCCGTCCTATCGCGGCGACATCATCAACGCGCCCGAATTCACGGCCGAGGCCCGCATCCCCGATCCAGAACGTCTGGTGCAGGGCTATCTCCAGTCCGCGTCGACGCTGAACCTGCTGCGCGCCTTCGCGCAGGGCGGTTATGCCGACCTCCACAACGTCCATCGCTGGAATCTCGGCTTCATCGCCGGCTCGCCTGCGGGCGAGAAATACCGCGCGCTGGCCGATCGCATCTCCGACACGCTCTCCTTCATGGAAGCCTGCGGGATCACGCCGGACACGACGCCGCAGCTGCGCACGACGGAATTCTACACCAGCCACGAAGCCTTGCTGCTGGGCTACGAGCAGGCGATGACCCGCGTGGATAGCACCAGCGGCGACTGGTACGACACCTCGGCCCACATGCTCTGGATCGGCGACCGCACGCGCCAGCTCGACGGCGCGCATGTCGAATTCATGCGCGGCATCAAGAACCCGATCGGCCTCAAATGCGGCCCCTCGCTCAAGGGCGACGACCTGCTGCGCCTCATCGACATCCTCAACCCGCAGAACATCCCCGGCCGCCTCACGCTGATCGGCCGCTTCGGCTCGGAAACCGCCGCCGAGCACTGGCCCAAGCTGATCCGGACCGTGGCGCGCGAAGGCCGCAAGGTGGTGTGGTCCTGCGATCCCATGCACGGCAACACGATCAAGTCGTCCAGCGGCTTCAAGACGCGCCCCGTGGAGCGCATCCTGAAAGAGGTGCAGACCTTCTTCGCCGCCCATCAGGCCGAAGGCACGCATCCGGGCTCGGTGCATTTCGAAATGACCGGCCGCGACGTGACCGAGTGCACGGGCGGCGCGGTGGCGATCACCGACGCCGATCTCGCCAGCCGCTACGACACGGCCTGCGACCCGCGCCTCAACGCCAGCCAGGTGCTCGAGCTCGCCTTCCTCATCGCCGACAACCTCAAGGCACTCGGCGGCGCCAAGCGCTTCGAGGCGGCTGAGTAATCACGGCAAGAAGAAAAGACTCTCCACGCTCGTCTTCAACGCCCGCGCCAGTTTCAGCGCGAGCGTCGTCGACGGTACGAAGACGCCGTTCTCGACGGTGTTGATCGTCTTGCGCGACACGCCGATCCGTTCGGCGAGTTCGGCCTGGGTCAGTCCTGCCTCGGTCCGCGCCTCGCGCAGCCGCGTGCCAAGTTCAATCGCCACTTTGCTTGCGCTCCCGCCCGGCGAAGGCGCAGGCCGGCATCGCGACGGCGATGGCGAAAGTCAGCCGCAGCACTTCGCTCCGCTCCAGCGCGAAGAACTGCGACAGCACGAACAGCGCCATCAGAACCGCCAGTACGGTCCAATAGCCCACGCGATAGGCGAAGGCGCGATTGGCCTGCGTCAGTTCATCGTTCAGCGCAGCGCGCACGTCCGGCGACCAGCCGCGGAAGACGAGCCCGCCCGAAGCGAGCACCCAGATCAGCGTCAGCGACCACCCGACGAACCCCGCCGCTTTCGCCCAGTCCACCGGGCGCCAGTCGCTGACAGGCGCGTCCAGCGACGTGAATACGATCGACTGAAACGCCAGGAACATGATGCCGTAAATCGCCAGCATTACCCGGCGGCGGCGCGTCAGAATCTCAACCCGGTCTGTCATTGTGCCCTCACAGCGAAGAAGTAACCCATAGGTGACATGATACCTATAGGTTACATGCTGTCAAGCGCTCGCGTCAGGCCGGCTTCGCGCCCAGCTTCTCGCACAGCTCTTCGATGATCTTCGACAGCCGGGCGATCTCCTGATCGCGCAGCAGGTCCATCTTTTCGTGCAGCAGTTCGATTTCCAGTTCTGCCTTCACGTTCACGTCGAAATCGTCGATCGCGCGCTTGCGGTCGATTTCGTTCTGCCGGTTCTGGCTCATCATGATGAAGGGCGCGGCATAGGCGGCCTGGAACGACAGCGCCAGGTTCAGCAGGATGAAGGGGTAGGGGTCCCACGCCTGCACCCAGGCCGTCACGTTCAGCACCACCCAGATCGCCAGGATCGTCGTCTGGATGATGATGAAGCGCCACGAGCCCATGCCCGCCGCGACGGCGTCGGCGACCCGCTGCCCCAGGTCCAGCGACTGCTGTGCGCGCCGCTTGCGCCGCGCGCCGCGCAGCTCCACCAGCCTGGCGCGTTCTTCTGCGGTCAGGTGCGCTTTGTGATTCATGGGGACCTCAAAATTTCACCAGCCGCCGCCCGAGATTTTCGTGGTTGAACAGCCCGATGAAAGCGGCCGGCAACGCCTCGAACCCCTCGATGATGTCTTCGCGATAGGAAAGCGACCCGTCATTGATCCACGCCGCGATCCGCGCCTGCGCCTCGGGGAAGCGCTTGCGGTAGTCATAGACCACAAGCCCCGCCATTCTCAGCCGCTTGGTGATGAACGGCGTCACCCAGCGTATGCCGCGCGGCACGGCGGCGTTGTATTCCGAAACCTGCCCCGAGATGACGATCCGACCGCCGGGCTTCATGTTCAGGATCGCGGCGTCCAGCTGTTCGCCGCCGACATTGTCGAAAAAGATGTCGACGCCGTCCGGCGCCTCGCGGCGGATCGCCTCGGCCAGATCGCTCTGCGCCTTGTAGTCGATGCAGGCGTCGGCGCGGATCTCATCCAGCACGTAATTGCGCTTCGCCCCGCCGCCCGCGATCCCGATCGTCTTCAGCCCCAGCAGCCGGCCGATCTGCAGCGCCGTCGCGCCCACCGGCCCGGCCGCCGAAGAAACCAGCAGCGTCTCGCCGCCCTTGGGCTGTCCCAGATCGCTGAGGCCGAAATAGGCCGTCAGGCCCGGCACGCCCATCACCCCGATCGCCGCCGTCGGCCGCACGCGCCCGCCGAACACGGACGGGTCGAGCATCTGCACGCCGCGTCCGTCGCTGATCGCATGGGTCGTCCAGCCGAACCCGCCCGTCACCAGCGCGCCTTCGGGCAGCTTCGCGGTTCGGCTGGTCACCACCTCGCCGATCCCCGCGCTCTCCACCGTCTCGCCAAGCCCCAGCGCCGGCGCATAGCTGTCGCCCGTCAGCCGCCCGCGCATCCCGGGGTCGACCGAGGCGTGCGAGATGCGGATCAGCGCCTCGCCGTCTTTCAACGGCGGCAGGTCCAGCATCTCCGCGCGGAAATCCGAAGGCTTCGGCAGGCCGTCCGGCCGGGCCGCAAGCACCCATCGTTTCGCGCTCATCGCGTCCTCCCGATTTTCCGCCAGCCTAGCGGCTTGCGGCGAAAATCCCAATGAATCCGGGCAGGTGACGGGCGTGAAATAAATCGTGGATTGCCCGTTTTGTCCCCCATCGGCGATTTGCGCGCCATGAAAACCGGCTATGTTTCGCGCACGATGACTCGTGCCGCAAATTCCACCGCGCCGCTCCGCGCAGCCGTCATCGGAGCCGGCGTCTTCGGCCGCTTCCATGCCGCCAAATACAAGGCGCTCGAAGGCGTCGAACTGGTCGGCATCGTCGACCGCTCGTCCGACGCCGCCAAAGCCGCCGCGAAAGATCTGGGCTGCGAGCCCTTCGTCGACACCTATGGCCTGCTCGGCCAGATCGACATGGTGACGGTCGCGACCCCCGCCGTGGGGCACGCCTCCGCCGTCGTAAAGCTTCTGGAAGACGGCGCCGACGCCTATGTTGAAAAGCCGATCGCGGCCACGCTGCCCGACGCCGACCGCATCATCGCCGCCGCCCGCAATTATGGCCGCGTGCTTCAGGTCGGCCATCAGGAGCGCTTCGTCTTCGCCCATATGGGCATCATCGGACGCAAGGTCGCGCCGCAGCGCATCGAATGCCACCGCGCCGGTCCCTGGAGCGGACGCGGCACCGACGTCAACGTCGCGCTCGATCTCATGGTTCACGACATCGACCTGGTTCACCAGATCGCCCCGGGCGAGGGCGTCGTGGTGTCGGCCACCACAAGATCGCGCCCCGATTCCTACGGCGACGAGGTCTCCGCCGAACTCGTCATGGGCAATGACTGCCGAGTCTCTCTCTTCGCCAGCCGCATCGCCGAGGCGCGCAAGCGCTTCATGCGCATCGTCTATCCCGACGGCGAGGTCTTCATCGATTTCGTCGCGCGCACGATTCTGAACTCGACCCCCGAGCCGCTCACCTCGATCTTCGCCTCCGACGGCGGCGTCGCGTCCGACCCGCTGGGCTATGCGGTCGGCGATTTCGTGCGCTGCGTGCGCGAACGCGCCACGCCGCTCATCACCGGCGAGGATGGCCGCAAGGCGCTCGCCACCACCCTGACCATTCTCAAGGCCGCCGGCAGCCCGGCGACGCGCGACGAGGCGCTCGCAGCATGAGCGATCCCATTCTCTTCTTCGATCTGAAATCCCCGGCCAGGCGCCTGCGCGCCGACATCGAAAAGCGCCTCATGGCGATCCTCGATCACGGCCAGTATATCGGCGGCCCCGAAGTCACCGGCGTGGAGGCCGAACTCGCCGCCTTCACCGGCGCGAAGCATGCGCTCGCCGTCGCCAGCGGCACCGACGCGCTGGTCATCGCGCTGATGGGCGAAGAGGTCGGCCCTGGCGACGCGGTCTTCCTGCCGGCCTTCACCTACAACGCCACCGCCAACGCGGTCCTGATGACCGGCGCGACCCCGGTCTTCGTCGATGTCGACCGCGCCACCTGCAACATCGACCCCGCCCAGCTCGAACTCGCCATCGAGCGCGTCGTCGCCGAAGGCAGGCTCAAGCCCAAGATGGTCATCGCCGTCGATCTCTACGGCCTGCCCGCCGACTATCCGGCCATCATCCCCATCGCGAAGCAGCACGGCATGACCGTCCTGTCGGACGCCGCTCAGGCGCTCGGCGGCGGGCAGGGCAACAAGCGCATCGGCGCGCTCTGCGAGATGACGGCGACCAGCTT
Source organism: Pseudomonadota bacterium (assembly GCA_029778105.1). GTDB lineage: Bacteria > Pseudomonadota > Alphaproteobacteria > Micropepsales > Micropepsaceae > JADZAI01. The sequence goes on from JAKOQZ010000274.1 coordinate 9,482, forward strand.
CTATCCGTCGAAGACGCTTGGCGCCTATGGCGACGGCGGCGCGATGTTCACCGACGACGATGCGCGCTTCGAACGCTGGTCCTCCATCCGCTGGCACGGCACGGATGCGGCGAAAAAGGAATCCATCCGCGTCGGCCTCAACGGCCGCCTCGATTCCATGCAGTGCGCCGTCATCCTCTCCAAGCTGACGATCTTCGAGGAAGAGCTTGGCCTCCGCGCCGCCCACGCCGCGCGCTATCTCGCCAATCTCAAGGGCAAGATCGCGGTGCAGACCGGCGGGCCCGACGATCGCCACGCCTGGGGCCTCTTCACCGTCATGGTCGAAAACCGCGACGCCGTGATGGCCACGCTGAAAGATCAGGGCATCCCCAGCGCGGTCTATTATTCCATGCCGCTGCACAAGCATAAGGCGTTCGCGCCGCATGCGCCGGCCGAGCCGCTGGTGAACTGCGAATGGCTGGCCGCCCACGCGCTCAGCCTGCCGTTCCACCCCTACCTCACGGACGAACAGATCGACCGCGTATCGTCGGCGCTCCTCGCCGCGCTATGACGCGCGTCCGCTTCGCGCCGTCGCCGACAGGGCGTCTCCATGTCGGCAACGCCCGCGCGGCGATCCTCAACTGGCTGTTCGCCCATCAGACGGGCGGCAGCTTCCTGCTCCGCCTCGACGACACCGACCGAGCCCGCTCGACGGTGGAATTCGCGCAAGGCATCGAAGCCGATCTCGCCTGGCTCGGCCTCACGCACGACGCCTTCGCGCGTCAGTCCGACCGTTTCCCGATCTATGCCGCCGCCGCCGAAAGGCTGAAAGCGGCGGGCCGTCTTTATCCGGCTTACGAGACGCCTGAAGAGCTCGACCGCCGCCGCGCCCGCCAGCGCGCCCGGGGCCTGCCGCCCATCTATGACCGCGCGGCCCTCAAGCTCACCGGCGACGAACGCGCCCGGCTCGAGGCCGAGGGCCGCACGCCCCACTGGCGTTTCAAACTAAACGGCGCGCCCGTCCGCTGGACCGATCTTATCCGCGGCCCCGTCGAGATCGACACCGCCACGCTCTCCGATCCCGTCCTCATCCGCGAGGATGGCGCCTTCCTCTACACGCTCCCCAGCGTCGTGGATGACGCCGATCTCGCCATCTCCCATGTCATTCGCGGCGAAGACCATGTCGTCAACACCGCCGCGCAGATCGAGATCTTCCAGGCGCTCGGCGCCGCCGTCCCGGAGTTCGCGCACTACCCCATGATCCTCGACGTCGATGGCGGCCCGCTGTCCAAGCGTCTGGGCTCGCTCGGCCTCGCCGATCTGGCGGGGCAGGACATCGACCCGATGGCCCTCAACTCGCTCATGGCCAAGATCGGCACCTCCGATCCGGTCGAACCGCGCCGCACGCTTGCCGAACTCGCCGCCGAATTCGCCTTCTCCAAGATCGGCCACGCGCCCGCGCGGCTCGACCCGGAAGATCTCAGGCGCCTCACCGTCAAACTGCTCCACATGAAGCCGTATGACGAAGTCGCGGCCGCCGTCCCCGGCGGCGAAGCCTTCTGGCTCGCGATCCGCGACAATCTGGAAAGCCTCGATGATGCCGCCGGCTGGTGGCGCGCCGTCTCAGAACCGCTGGAGCCCTTGGCCGCCGATCCTGCCGTGCTCGCCGCCGCCGCCGCGCTGCTGCCGTCCGGCGATCTCGGCGAAGCGGCCTGGGGGCCGTGGACCAAGGCTGTTTCGGCCGCCACAGGCAAAAAGGGCCGCGAACTCTTCCTGCCGCTCCGCCTGGCGCTCACCGGGCGCGATCACGGCCCGGAAATGAAGAAGCTGCTTCCCTTCATCGGCCGCGAACGCGCTCTTGCGCGCCTTGGGGGGCAGAGGGCATAGTAACGCCATGTTCACGCGCCCGGCCCAGTGTCCCTTCTGGCGAATTTGCTGCTGATCCCCGGCGGCCGCGCGATAACTTTGCCTGAACACATCTGACGTTCGGACGGATTTCGCGGGGCCGCGCTGCCCCCTTCACGTCCGTTGCGAAACCAGATGACCGTCACCCTTCACAACACCGCCGCCCGCGCCAAGCAGGCCCTTGCGCCGATCGATCCGTCGAACGTGCGGATGTATGTCTGCGGCCCCACGGTCTACGACTTCGCGCATATCGGCAACGCGCGCCCGGTCATCGTCTTCGACGTGCTCTTCCGCCTGCTGCGCCACGTCTACGGCGCGGACCACGTCACCTATGTCCGCAACATCACGGACGTGGACGACAAGATCAACGCGCGCGCCGTCCGCGACTTCCCCGACATCGATCTCAACGAGGCGATCCGCCGCGTTACCGAAGGCACCGCCGCGCAGTATCAGGCCGACGTCACCGAACTCGGCAATCTGCCGCCCAGCGTCCAGCCGCGCGCCACCGAGCATCTGCCCGAGATGATCACGCTCATCCAGCGGCTCATCGCGGGCGGCCACGCCTACGAGGCCGAGAAGCACGTCCTCTTCCATGTGCCGTCGATGCCCGATTACGGCCAGCTTTCGGGCCGTTCGGTGGACGACATGATCGCCGGCGCCCGCGTCGACGTCGCGCCGTTCAAGCGCGACGCGATGGATTTCGTTCTCTGGAAGCCGTCCGACGACGGCCAGCCCGGCTGGGACAGCCCGTGGGGCCGCGGCCGCCCCGGCTGGCACATCGAATGCTCGGCCATGGCGTGGAAGCATCTCGGCGTCACGTTCGACATTCACGGCGGCGGCATTGATCTGGCCTTCCCGCATCACGAAAACGAACTCGCCCAGTCGCGCTGCGCCCACGGCACGCCGGTGATGGCCAATATCTGGATGCATAACGGCTTCCTGCAGGTGGAAGGCGAGAAGATGTCGAAATCGCTCGGCAACTTCTTCACCATCCGCGACCTGCTCGATGTGTGGCCGGGCGCGGTGCTGCGCCTCAACATGCTCCGCACGCATTATCGTCAGCCCATCGACTGGACGGTTTCTGCACTCACCGAAACCAAGGCCATGCTGGATGGCTGGTTCGATGCCGTCGCGGGCGTCGCCCCGTCCGCCGCGCCGCCGGCATCCGTGCTGGATGCGCTCAGCGACGATCTCAACACGCCCGGCGCAATCGCCGCGATGCACGAGCTGGCCAAGAAGAAAGACTATGCCGGCCTTCGCGCCGCATGGGATTTCCTCAATCTCGGCATCTATGCCCGCGCCGACAGCACGGTCACCATCGCCCCCGGCGATGCGGCGGCGGCGGCCAGGGCGGCGGCGGCCATCGGCAGCCCGGCGCTTGCCCATGTGCTGCTCGACCGCATTGCGGCGCGCAACGCCAAGGACTTCGCGACCTCCGACGCCCTGCGCGACACCATCCTTGCGCACCAGACGCCGCGCCTCGCGCTCAAACTGTCCGACCGCAAGGACGGCGATGTCTTCGTCATGGATGTCAGGGTCTCCGTGTCATGAGCAAAACCCGTCTCCATCTCTTCGACACCACGCTGCGCGACGGCGCGCAGACCAGCGGCGTCGATTTCTCCGTCGAGGACAAGCGCCAGATCGCCCTCGCGCTCGATGAGCTGGGCGTGGACTACGTCGAGGGCGGCTGGCCCGGCGCCAACCCCACCGACACGGCCTTCTTCGCCGACCCGCCGCCGCTGAAACGCGCCCGCTTCACGGCGTTCGGCATGACCAAGCGGGCAGGGGTCAGCGCCTCCAACGATCCCGTCCTCGCGCCGATCCTGAATGCAAAGGCCGCCGCCGGCTGTCTCGTGGGCAAGTCGTGGGATTTCCAGGTCGATGTCGCGCTCGGCATCCCGCGCGAGGAAAACCTTGCCTGCATCGCCGAGTCGATGCGCGCCGTCGCCGCGTCGGGCAAGGAGGCGATGTTCGACGCCGAACATTTCTTCGACGGCTACAAGGCCAACCCGGACTATGCGCTCAGCGCGCTCAGGGCCGCGCTCGACAACGGCGCGCGCTGGGCCGTGCTCTGCGACACCAATGGCGGCACCCTCCCGTCCGAGGTCTTCCGCATCGTGCGTGAGGTCACGCGCCGCTTCCCCGGCACGCAGCTCGGCATCCACACCCACAACGACACCGAAAACGCCGTCGCCAACACGCTGGCGGCGGTAGAGGCGGGCGTCTGCCAGATCCAGGGCACGCTCAACGGGCTGGGCGAGCGCACCGGCAACGCCAACATCCTCTCGCTCATCGCCACCTTCGCGCTGAAGGAGCCCTACCGCTCCTCGCTCGAAATCGGCGTCGACGGGGCGGGGCTCAAGCGGCTCGTCGAGGTCTCGCGCCTGCTCGATGAAATCCTCAACCGCGCGCCCAACCGGCATCAGCCCTATGTCGGCGCGTCCGCCTTCGCCCACAAAGGCGGCCTGCACGCCTCTGCGGTGCTGAAAGATCCCAAGACCTACGAACACGTCGAGCCGGAAAGCGTCGGCAACACGCGTCTCATTCTGGTTTCCGATCAGGCCGGCCGTTCCAACGTGCTCACCCGGCTCGACCAGATCGGCATCGCCTATGACGCCGCCGATCCTCGCGTGAAGCGCCTGCTCGACGATGTGAAGGAACGCGAGTTCCTAGGCTATGCCTACGAGGCCGCCGACGCGTCGTTCGAACTCCTCGCTCGGCGCGCGCTCGGACAGGTGCCCGAATACTTCGCCGTCGAAGGCTACCGCGTTCTCGTCGAGCGCCGCTTCAACGCGCGCGGCGAGCAGGTGACGGTCTCCGAGGCGACGGTCAAATCCGTCGTCCACGGCCGCACCATCCATTCGGTCGGCGAGGGCAACGGTCCGGTCGATGCGCTCGACGATGCGCTGCGCAAGGATCTGGGCGAGTACTCCGCCGCGCTCGAGGACCTCCGCCTGGTGGACTACAAGGTCCGTATCCTCACCAGCGGCACCGAAGCCGTCACCCGCGTGCTCATCGAAAGCGCCGATGGCCAGGGCAACCGATGGTCCACCGTCGGCGTCTCGCCAAACATCGTCGACGCCTCCTTCGAGGCCCTCTCCGACTCGATCACCTACAAGCTGCTCAGGGGCGGGCACACGCCGCTCTGAAGGGAAGGCTCCCATGGCTCCGCTGCCCGCTGCGAAATCCGCCGACGACATCTTCGCCACGCTCGAAGGGTTCGCGGGGCGCGACGCCGATTGGCGCTCGGGGCGCACCTTCGCCTATGTCTACGATCCCGGCGCCGATGTCGAAGACGTCGCCAAGCGCGCCTATATGCGCTTTCTCACCGAGAACGCGCTCGCGCCCGGCGCCTTTCCCTCGCTGGTCCGGCTCGAGAACGAGGTCGTCGGCTTCGCGCTCAATCATCTGAATGCGCCGGAAGGCGCATCGGGCAGCTTCACCACCGGCGGCACCGAATCCTGCCTGCTCGCGGTCAAGACCGCGCGCGACTACGCCCGCGCCGCCAAACCCCACATCACCCGGCCCGAACTCATTCTGCCCACCACCGCGCATGCCGCCTTCCACAAGGCCGCGCATTATTTCGGGCTGAAGAAGGTGCTGGTCGACGTCGATCCCGTCACCTTCCGCGCCGATCCCGCCGCCATCGAGGCGGCCATCACGCCCAATACGATCCAGATCGTCGCCTCGGCGGTGTCTTACGCCTATGGCGTGCTCGATCCGGTCGCCGAAATCGCCGCCATCGCGCAGAAGCACGATCTCCTCTTCCACGTCGATGGCTGCATCGGCGGCTTCCTCTTGCCCTATATCGAGCGCATCACCGGCGTCGCCAAGCCGTTCGACTTCCGCGTTCCCGGCGTCACCTCGATGTCGATGGACTGGCACAAATACGGCTACTGCCCCAAGGCCGCGTCCGTCGTCCTCCACCGCAGCGCCGATCTCCGCCGTTTCCAGTTCTTCGCCTGCGCCGAATACGAAGGCTACGCCATCGTGAACCCGACCATCCTGTCGGCGAAGTCGGGCGGCCCGCTCGCCGCCGCCTGGGCGGTCATCAACTATCTCGGCGACGAGGGCTATCTGCGCTTCGTCCGCCGCATCCACGAGGCGACGCAAAAGGTCATGGCGGGCATCCAGGCCATTCCCGGCCTTCAGCTTCTCGCCCCCACCGACACCAACCAGATCGCCTTCCGCGCCGAAGGCTTTCCCTGCTTCCATCTCGTCGCCGCGATGAAGGCGAAGGACTGGCTCATCCAGCCCCAGTTCGGCGCAGCGAAGAACCGCGACAACATCCACCTGTCGATCGGCCAGTCGAATCTGGAACACGTCGACGCCTTCCTCGCCGATCTCGCCGCCTGCACGGCCGCGCTTCAGGGCACGAAGGTCAGCGACGCGGTCCTCGCCGTCCGCGCCGCCGCCGCCGGGCTCGGCGCGGCCGACATGACTCCCGCCACGCTGCTGCGCCTGCTCGACATCGGCGGCGTCGGCCCCGGGAAAAAGCCCTCCAGCGCCGCCGAGATGGATCTCATCCTCGACGCCCTCCCGCCAAAGCTCGCGGAGATGGCGCTGACCGACGCCTTCAGCCGTCTCTTCACGCCCAGGAGATAGCGCCATGCCCACCGCGAAGGATCAGCCGCAGGGCGTTCTGGCGGCGGCGTTGTCCTACGCCATCTGGGGCGTGGTCGTCGTCTACTGGAAGCTTCTGGATGACGTCAGCCCGTGGGAGATCCTCGGCCACCGCGTCCTGTGGTCGGTGGCCGTGCTGCTGCCGGTCATCCTCCTGCTCGGGCGTCTAGGCCCGGTGCTCGCGATTTTCCGTAACCCCCGGCGCACCGCCGCGCTGTTCGTCTCCTCCGCGCTCATCGCCGGCAATTGGGGCATCTTCATCTGGGCGGTCACCAGCGGGCGCATCGTCGAGACCAGCCTCGGCTACTACATCAACCCGCTGCTCGCGATCCTTCTGGGCGTGGTGATGCTGGGCGAGAAGCTCAGCGCATTGCGCATCGCCGCCTTCGTGCTGGCGGGGGCGGGCGTCGCGGTTCAGGCGGTGGCGCTCGGCGGCCTGCCTTGGGTCTCCCTCGCGCTCGCGTGCTCCTTCGCCGTCTACGGTTATGTCCGCAAGGTGGTGCAGGTCGAGGCGCTCGACGGCCTGTTCGTCGAGACCCTCATCGTCGCGCCCGTCGCGGCGCTCGGCATGTGGCTTCTGATGAGCCGGGGCGATCTGGCCTTCGCCCACGGCTCGCTCGGCCGCGATGCGCTGCTCATCGGGGCGGGGGCGGTGACGGCGCTGCCGCTCTGGCTCTTCGCCTATGGCGCCCGGCGCGTCCGCCTCTCGACCATGGGCTTCCTGCAATACATCGCCCCGACGCTCTCGCTGATCATCGCGGTCGGCGTCTACCACGAGCCCTTCGGCACGGTGCGCCTCGTCAGCTTCAGCCTTATCTGGGCGGCGCTGGCGCTGGTCTCGGCCGAGATGTTCAGGCGGCCGGTGCCTGTTCCCCCCGAAGAATGCCGATAGCCGCGGCGGGGTCGCTCACCACGCTGTAGAGGTTGGCAAGGCTCGGCTTGGCGAAGCCTTCCGCCACCACCTTCTTCAGCATCGCCTCAAAGGCCGACCAGTAGCCCAGCGTATCGACCAGCACGATCGGCTTGGCGTGACGGCCAAGCTGCGCCCAGGTCATGATCTCGATCGTCTCGTCCATCGTCCCGACCCCACCGGGCAGCGAGACGAAGGCGTCCGACAGATCGAACATCATCTGCTTGCGCTCGTGCATCGAGTCGACGAAGTGCATCTTCGTCACCTCGTCCTCGGGAATTTCGGCATAACGCAGGAAGCCGGGGATCACGCCGATCACCTCGCCCCCGGCCGCCCGGGCGGCGCGGGCGACGACGCCCATCAGTCCCACCGACCCGCCGCCATACACCAGCCGCAGCCCCGCCTCGGCGATCAGCCGCCCCATCTCCGCCGCCGCCTCGGCATAGGCGGGATCCGCGCCCGGAGAGGCGGCGCAGAAAATGCAAACGCTTCGCAAGTCGTTCGTCATGAATCCCTCGTGTGCCGTCTGACTATACGGGCTGGCGAGGCTGGGCTAGCGTCGCCCCGTTGCGGCGAACAAGGGACAGACATGACGCGCGAACGCTTTCAGTGGATTCTTGCCGGGCTCATCATCGGCATCGCCTTTGCCATGGTGGGCATCACCACCTCGTCCAGCGCCGAGACGCCCAAATCGGGGCAGGATCTGGTCGATTACCGCGAAAAGCGGCTGAAAGCGGCCGGCGGGGCGATGCAGGCGCTCGCCCAGTATGACGGCTCGGACGCCACCATCGCCGCGACCGCCGCCAAGACCATCGACGATGTCGCGGGCGAGCTTCTCTCGATGTTCCCCGAAGGCTCGGGGCCCGGCGGCGCGGGCATCACGAAAACCCGCGCCAAGCCGGAAATCTGGTCCGACTGGGCAGGCTTCGAGGCCAAGGCCAAGGGCTTCGACGATGCCGCCGCCGTGCTCACCGCCGCCGCCGCCGCCAACGACCTTGCGGCGATCAAGGCCGCCGCGGGCGATGTCGGCAAGGCCTGCAAGGCCTGCCACGAGGCCTATCGCGGCCCCGAAGACCACTGATTTTATAAACAGGCCCATCGGGGCTTTGGGGGGCTGCGCTTTCCGGGCGCAGCCCCTATCTGTATCTGAATGAGTCTTCCGTCTGCCGTCCCCGAAAAGAACCGCTGGCGCGCCGTCCGGGCGCTCGGCCCCTATATCTGGCCCGCCGGTCACCCCGGGCTGAAGCGGCGCGTGCTCATCTCGATCGGCCTGCTCATCATGGCCAAGGTCGTCACGCTCACCGTCCCCTTCATGTACGCCTGGACGGTCGACGCGCTTCAGCCCGGCCCCGCCTATCAGGGCCTCACCGTCGCCATCGGCCTCATCCTCGCCTACGGCGTCGCCCGCATATTGATGCAGGCCTTCGCCCAGCTCCGCGACGCCGTCTTCGCCAAGGTCGCCTACCGTGCGGTGCGCGAGGTCGCGATCAAGACCTTCCGCCACATCCACGCTTTGTCGCTCCGCTTCCATCTGGAAAAGCGCACCGGCGGCCTCAACCGCATCATCGAACGCGGCACCAAGGGCATCGACACGCTGCTGTCGTTCTCGCTCTTCTCGATCTTCCCGACGCTGCTCGAACTCACGCTCGTCAGCATCATCCTCATCGTCAATTTCGACATCTGGTTCGCGCTGACGACGCTCGCCACCATCTTCCTCTATGGCTGGTTCACCATCGTGGTCACGGAACGGCGCATCGCCATCCGCCGCACGATGAACGAAAGCGACACCGACGCGAACACCAAGGCGGTCGACAGCCTGCTCAATTACGAGACGGTCAAATACTTCAACGCCGAAGAGCACGAGGCCAACCGCTTCGGCAAGGCGATGGACATCTACGCCCGTGCCTCCGAACGCTCGCAGACCTCGCTCTCCTTCCTCAACACCGGGCAGGCCGCGATCATGGCGATCGGCCTCACCGTCATCATGGCGATGGCCGCCATCGGCATCGACGCCGGTCGCATGACCCTCGGCGACCTTGTGCTCGTCAACGGCTTCCTGGTTCAGCTCTACATGCCGCTGAACCTGCTCGGCACGGTCTATCGCGAGATCAACCAGGCCGTCATCGACATGGAAAAGATGTTCGATGTGCTCGACGTCCCGGCCGAAGTCACCGACAAGCCCGGCGCCCCGCCGCTCAAGGTCGCGGGCGGCGAGGTCGTGTTCGACAATGTCGTCTTCGCCTACGAACCCGAACGCACCATCCTCAAGGGCATCAGCTTCAAGGTCCCCGCCGGCCACACCGTCGCCGTCGTCGGCCCCTCCGGCGCCGGCAAGTCGACGCTCAGCCGCATCCTCTACCGCTTCTACGACATCCAGTCGGGCAGGGTGACCATCGACGGCCAGGACATCCGCGACGTCACCCAGGAAAGCGTCCGCGCCCAGATCGGCATCGTCCCCCAGGACACCGTCCTCTTCAACGACACCGTCGCCTACAACATCCGCTACGGCCGCACGGATGCGACCGACGCCGAGGTCGAACAGGCCGCCCGCCACGCCCAGATCGCGCCCTTCATCGCGAAACTGCCCAATGGCTACCAGGCGACCGTCGGCGAACGCGGCCTCAAGCTCTCGGGCGGCGAGAAACAGCGCGTCGCCATCGCCCGCACAATCCTGAAAAACCCGCCCATCCTTCTGCTCGACGAGGCGACCTCCGCCCTCGACACCCACACCGAACGCGAAATCCAGCAGGCGCTGGAAGACATCTCGCGCAACCGCACCTCGCTCGTCATCGCCCACCGCCTCTCCACTGTGGTCGACGCCGACGAAATCCTGGTTCTGGTCGACGGCCAGATCGTCGAACGTGGGCGTCACCCGGACCTCCTCGCCTCGGGCGGCGTCTATGCCGGCATGTGGAACCGCCAGCGCGAAGCCGCCGAAGCCCGCGACAAACTCGTCGACGCCTTCGGCGACCAAGACCCCCTCACCGACCTCGGCAGCGAAGCTGCGGAATAGGGCGCCACATGACCCACATCACCGCCATCGCCGGCAGCCTGCGCAAAGCCTCCTTCAATCTCGGCCTCGCCAGCGCCGCGCGCGACGTCGCGCCTGAAGGCGTCACCGTCACGGTCCACACCCTCCACGGCATTCCGCTCTATGACGGCGATGCGGAGGCCGCCCACGGCATCCCGGATGCCGTGGTGACACTGAAAGAGGCCATCCTCGCCGCAGACGCCGTCCTCCTCGTCACGCCCGAGTACAACAACGGCATTCCCGGCGTCTTCAAGAACGCCATCGACTGGCTCTCCCGGCCCTCGGGCGACATCCCCAAGATTTTCGGCAACCGTCCCTTCGGCGTCATCGGCGCCTCGCCGGGCGGCTTTGGCACCATCCTGTCGCAGAACGCCTGGCTCCCCGTGCTCCGCACGCTGGGCACCAACACATGGTTTGGCGGACGGCTGATGGTCTCCCGCGCCGGGCAGGCGTTCGATGCGGAGGGCCATCTCACCGATCAGGCGACCCGCGACCAGCTGGCGAAATATCTGGCCGGTTTCGCCGCCTTCGCGGGATTGCCCCGATAGTAGGAATATATACCGTATAGGCCGTGCGGTCAAGACCCCCGGCCAAAAGAAAAAGGGGAGCCGGACGGCTCCCCTTTTCATTCACTCCGCCGGAACCGGTGCATGCGGTGCGTGACCGTCACCGCCTTTTCCGCCGAAACGCCGCTTGACCCATCGCGCTACGCGGTAACTCGCACCATTGTCCCGCATCGCCTGGGGCAGGGCGAGCATGCAGGGCGTCACCATCAGCGTCAGAAGGCTGGCGAACAGAAGGCCCCACACGATGGCGGTCGCCATCTGCACCCATTGCCCCGCATCCGGTCCGCCGATGATGATCTCGCGATTGGCGAAATCCACCTCGAACGCCAGCATCA
>JAKOQZ010000275.1 GCA_029778105.1 Pseudomonadota bacterium
AATGCCTGCGGGGGAAGTTCCACATGTCGTCGCTGCTCGATCCCTTGTTCACGCCGTTCCAGATCGGACGCCTGAAGCTGCCCAACCGCTTCGTCATGGCCCCGATGACGCGCTCCAAATCGCCGGACCAGGTGCCGGGCGAAGACGTCGCCGCCTATTACCGCCGCCGCGCCGAAGGCGGCGTCGGGCTGATCGTGACCGAGGGCACCTCGCCCGATCATCCCGCCGCCGCGAACGACCCCGCCGTGCCGCGCTTTCACGGCGACGACGCGCTGGCGGGCTGGGCGAACGTGGTCAAGGAGGTCAAGGCGGCCGGGGGCCATATCGTGCCGCAGCTCTGGCATGTCGGCACGATGCGCCGAGCCGGACAGGGCCGGAACCCGGAGGTCGCGCCGGTCGGCCCGTCGGGCATCTTCAAGCCGGGCAAGAAGGTGGGCGAGCCGATGAGCGACGCCGAGATCGCCGGTCTCATCGCCGCCTACGCCAAGGCCGCCGCCGATGCCGAACGGCTGGGCTTTGACGGCGTCGAGCTGCACGGCGCGCATGGCTATATCATCGACCAGTTCTTCTGGGACGGCACCAACGAACGCACCGATATCTATGGCGGCGACATGGTCCAGCGCACCCGCTTTGCCGTGGATGTGGTGCGCGCCGTGCGCGCCGCCGTCGCGCCGGACTTCCCCGTCATCCTGCGCTGGTCGCAGTGGAAACAGCAGGACTACACCGCCCGCCTCGCGCCGACGCCCGAACTGCTGGAGGCGTTCCTGGAGCCGCTGACCGACGCCGGCGTCGATGTCTTCCACTGCTCGACGCGGCGCTTCTGGGAGCCGGAATTCGCCGACAGCGGCTCGGACATGAACCTCGCGGGCTGGGTGAAAAAGCTGACCGGCAAGCCGACGATCACCGTCGGCTCGGTCGGGCTGGAGACGGATTTCATCACCTCGTTCACGAAATCCGATCTCGCCGCGGGCAACCGCCTGGAAGACCTCGTGCGCCGCTTCGAGCGGGGCGAGTTCGACCTCGTGGCCGTCGGCCGCGCGCTGATCGCCAACCCGGACTGGGTCAACAAGGCGCGGGCCGGGGCGTTCGATCAACTGGAAGCCTATAACCCCGAAAAGCTGGCGACGCTGTTCTAGACGGCGCCCGCCATCAGGGCCTCCGCCGCCGCCTGATAGGCCGGCAGAACCAGATGATCGGTCGCCGTGTTCGCGGCGACCGTATGCGAGCCGAGACGCGCGATCACCATCTCGGCCTTGGGGTCGATGAAGACGTTCTGGCCATAGATGCCCCGCGCCATGTACGCGCCGTGCGCATTGTTCGAGACCCACCACATATTGCGATAGGCCCAGCCCGGGAGCGTGACATAGCCTGCCGGCTTGAAGGCCTCGACCGAGCCGTTGAAGCGGATGTCGTCGACCACCGCCTTGGGCACGACGCCATCGCCGTCCTTGCGCATCATCTCGCCGAAGCGCACGAGATCGCGCAGCGTCGCATTCAGCCCGCCGCCGCCGACTTCCGTCCCCACGACGTCGATGTTGAAATAGGCGTCTTCCTCGCTCCCGATGCGGCTCCAGATGCGGTCCGACAGGACGGTCGAAAGATCGCGGCCCTCCACCCGCTTGATGATCCAGGCCAGCACCTCGCTGCTGACGGTCTTGTAGGCGAAGGCCTCGCCATGCGGGCCTTCCTGCACCAGCGCCTTCAGGAAATCGTAGAGCGTGTCGGGCCCGGCATAATCCTTGCCCCGCACCATCATCCCGCCGGCCCGGCCATAGTCCCAGACCTCGGCCTTCGGGTCGGCATAGTTCTCGGAGTATCTGACGCCGATGCGCATATCCATCACGTCGCGCACCGTCGCGGTGTCGTAGGCCGTGCCGGCCATTTCGGGGATGTAGTGCGGCACGCGTTTCGTCTCGTCGAGCCTGCCTTCATGCACCAGGATCTGGGCCAGCAGGCCGACGAACGATTTGGTCACCGACATCACCAGATGCGGCCGGTGCGGCTCGGCCGCGCCCCAATAGCGCTCGTAGACAATCTGGCCCCTGCGCATCACGCAGAGACCGTCGGTGTGGATCGCGGCGAAGGCGTCGGCCCAGCTCGTGCTTTCGCCGGTCAGCGCGGTGAAGCGGAGCGCATCCAGCGCGGCCTCCTGCGCGGCGCGCGGCAGGACCGAGGGGCTCGCGGCCCGGCGCACCGTCTTGGTCGGGGCGAGCTCGCGATAGTGATTGAGCGCCCAGCGGAGCTGCGGGAACTGCGCTGCGCGCGGATCGTCGAACCGCACCCATACATCCGGCGCCGGGGGAAAGCCCTGCATCCAGCGTTTCGGATCGTTGGCATCGGTCATGTGGCGGCCCCCCGGATTGCGCCTCGCGCGGCGTCTCGGCGTCAACCGACCACGCGCGCGGCGGCCGTGCAACCGGCCGTCCGCATCGGCCGCGGCCGGTTCACGAACCCGACCATGGTGTACGAGACGATCATCAGCAGGAACCACGAGGTGAGCTTGGCGAGCGGCACCATCTCCCAGGCCTTGGCCTGGTTGGGATAGACCCAGGCCCCGCCCGCCGTCGCGATGTTTTCCGCCAGCCAGATGAACAGCGCGACGAGGAAAAGTCCCAGCAGCAGCGGCATGCGGCGATGGCTGCGCCAGACCTTGAAGTAGATCGTGCAGGGCCCGAACAGCAGCGCCGCAGCCCCGATCAGGGCCCAGCGCAGGTCGGCGACATAGTGATGGGTGAAGAAGTTGACGTAGATCGCAACAGACAGCGCGGCGATCGCCCAGAGCGGCGGGTGGCGAGTGAAGCGGAAATCGAACAGCCGCGAGACCCGTGCCAGATAGCTGCCGACCGTCGCATACATGAAGCCCGAGAACAGCGGCACGCCCTCGATGCGGAAGATCGCATCCTCAGGATAGGTCCACGAGCCCATCTTCGTCTTGAACAGCTCCATCGCCGTGCCGACGACATGGAACAGCAGGATCGCCTTCGCCTCATCCCAGGTCTCGAGCTTCAGGGCGAGGAGCAGCGCCTGAAGCGACAGCGCCGCGAGAAACAGGAAATCGTAGCGCGCCAGCGCCGCATCCGGCGGGTACCACAGCTTGCTGGCGACGATCAGCGCCAGAAGCAGGCCGCCGAAGAGGCAGGCCCAGCCCTGCTTCACCCCGAACCGCAGAAATTCATAAAGCCCGGCCGCCCGCGGCCCCCGCGACTCGGCCCACCGGCCCAGCCGCGCTTCCCGCGCGATGAAGCGCGCCAGCAATGGCCAGTTCCGGGCCGAACTCGTCACGGGCGTTCCCCTCGCCGGTTGGTCCGTCCGCCATCGCGGCCAATTCCGGCGGGTTTGTGGCCGCATCGGGGGAACACCTGCGACGGCCGTCACCTTTCATCGCCTCTCCCGCCGCATTGAGCCCGGGCCCGCGCGGCCCTAAACTGGGGTCATGGCCAAAGACTGGATGAATTACGAGCAGATGGCGCAGAACGCGCTGCGCGGCGTGGTGCGCATGGCGCTGGAGCGTGTGGCGCAGCAGGGACTGCCGGGCGATCACCATTTCTACATCACCTTCGAAAGCCAGCATCCCGGCGTGGTGATGTCGGACTGGCTGAAAGAGCGTTACCCCGACGAGATGACCATCGTCGTGCAGCATCAGTATTGGGGCCTCAAGGTCAGGCCGGACTCGTTCGACATCTCGCTGTCGTTCCACAAGGTCGGCGAACAGCTGACCGTCCCCTTCGATGCGGTGAAGGCGTTCTTCGATCCCAGTGTGCAGTTCATGCTGCAGTTCAAGCCGGTCGCCGGACAGGCCCCGCGCAAGCCGGCGGCCGTCACGGAACAGCCGGTGCTGCAGACCGCCAAGCCCGCGGTGACGACCGAGACGCCGAAGGCGGACGGCGACGGCGGCGACAAACCCAAAGACCCGGCCGGGGGCGGCGAAGTCGTCAGCCTCGACAAATTCCGCAAGAAATAAAGGTCACGATGCGCCTGTCCGCCGCCCTGCTCACGGCCACGATCCTGGCCGTCCCCGCCCATGCCGAAAACAAGTCCTTCAAGGACTGGCTCGTCGGCTGCGACAATGTCCTCGCCTGCACGGCGGTCGGCATGAGCGGCGACGAGGCCTATCCGCCGGGCTATGTCCGCGTGATGCGGCAGGCCGGGCCGGACGCGGCGGCCGAGGTGCGTCTGGTCGTCATGACCGAAGGCGGCGAAGGCGGCGCGAAACTCTCGGTCGTGCTGGATGGCAAGCCGTTCGGCGCCGGCACGTTCGACGCGGCGTCCGACGGCACCTGGGCGCGCGTCGATCTGCCCGCAGCCGACGCCGCCAAATTCATCGCCGCGTTGGGCAATGCCCGCTCGCTCAAGCTCAAGCGCGTCGATGTCGCCGAAGCCGAAATCGCAGTCTCGCTCAACGGATCTTCGGCGGCGCTGCGCTACATGGATGCGGAACAGAAGCGCGATGGCGGCGTCACCGCGATCGTCGCCCGGGGCGACAAGCCGAAATCGGCCGTGCCGGCCGCGCCCGCCACGCCGGTCGTCAAGGCGACGGCCATGAAAGTGCTGGAGACCAATCCGCCCGCGCCCAAGGGCCTGCCGGAAGGCAACCCCGAAGACTGCAACGGCATGGACGATACGCGCTTCGCCATCGATCTGGGCGACGGACACACATTGTGGGCGGTCTGCGAGAGCGCCGGCGCCTATAACTATGGCTATTCGATCTACATCGCCGACAAGGCCGGCAAGGTCACGCCCGTGCCGCCGCCCAAGGAGAATAACTGGGGCGGCGATGCGCTCGTGCTGGTGAACCCCTATGCCCCCGAAGGCGAGAAGGTCCTGTCCGCCTTCAACAAGGGACGCGGGCTTGGCGATTGCGGCGACAGCCAGTCCTGGGCGTGGACGGGCGACAAGCTTGTCATGGTGCGCATGTCCGAAATGGACGAATGCCGCGGGGTCGGCGAGGAAGACTGGATCGGCGTCTACAAGGCGGAGATCCGTTGAACCGTCCGGCCCGGGCCGCCCGGCGAAGGGTGGCCCGGCGAAGGGTGGCCCGGCCGATGCCGCAGACGTCAGGCCGCGGCCGCCGCGAACAGATCATCGACGCGGGCCTTCGCTTCGGCCACCGCCTTGTCCGCAGCCTCCGAACCGAACGCCACGCCTTCGATCGCCACCTGCTCGATATCGGTGATGCCGATGAAGTTGAGCAGCTGCTTCAGGTAAGGCGCCTGGAAGTCGAGCGGCGCCATCGGGCCGCTGGAATAGACGCCGCCCGTCGCCGTCACCACATAGGCCTTCTTGCCGGTGACCAGCCCCTCCGGCCCGTTCTCGGTGTAGCGGAACGTCGTCCCGGCCCGCAGGACATGGTCGAACCACGCCTTCAGGGTCGTCGGCAGGCCGAAATTGATCATCGGCGCCGCGATGATGATGGCGTCGGCGGCGAAAAGCTGCGCAATCGCCGCGTCCGCCCGCAGCGTCGCTGCGAACATCCGGGGGCTGAGGCCCTCGCGGTTGGCGGCGCCGAGCGCCGACAGCATCAGACCGTCGAGATGGGGCAGCGGTTCGGCGTCGAGATCGCGGTGGGTGACGACAGCCCCGGGATGGCGATCGACGAGATGGGCGGCCAGCCGGCCGGCGATTTCGGTCGAATGAGAGGCCGAACCGCGCGGGCTGGAGGTGATGAGCAGGATATTGTTCATGGCGGTCTCAACGCTTAAGTTAGTTACTGATTGTAACCAGAGATCAGATGAGCACCGCGCGAAACCCGCGCAAGAAGGCACACACATGGCGGTGAGGCACATCCATGATCCCAACGGCGCCGACTGCCGGGCGGTGGCCGGCGTGCTGTCGCGGATCGGGGACAAATGGACCGTTCTGCTGGTCGAGATGCTGAAAGACGGGCCGATGCGCTTCAATGAGATGAAGCGCGGCGTGAACGGCATCTCGCAGCGTATGCTGACCCTCACCCTGCGCGGTCTGGAGCGCGACGGGCTGGTCGCCCGCACCGTGTACCCCACCGTGCCGCCCAAGGTGGAATATGCGCTGACCGGCCTCGGCCAGACCCTGACCGGGGCGATCGCCGCGCTCGGCGATTGGGCCCGCGCCAACGGCGCGGCGATGGCGGAGGCCCGGGCGAAGTTCGATGCCGCCCACCAGACCCCGGCTGCGCCCATGACAAGCGGCGCAAGCTGACATATGCACGGCCCCGCGCGAAACAGCCGAGGCCCCCAATGACCAAGACCCGCACCGAAACCGATACGTTCGGCCCCATCGAAGTCGACGCCAGCCGCTATTGGGGGGCGCAGTCGCAGCGCTCGATCGGCAACTTCAAGATCGGCTGGGAGAAGCAGCCCGCCTCGGTGATCCGGGCGCTGGGCATCATCAAGCGCGCGGCGGCGGAAACGAATTTCGCCCTCGGCAAGATGGACGGACAAATCAAGGACGCCATCGTCGCCGCCGCCAATGAGGTGATCGAAGGCAAGCTGAACGATCACTTCCCGCTGGTCGTCTGGCAGACCGGGTCGGGCACCCAGTCGAACATGAACGCCAACGAGGTGATCTCGAACCGCGCCATCGAGATGCTGGGCGGCGAGATGGGCTCCAAGAAGCCGGTCCACCCGAACGACCACGTCAATATGAGCCAGTCGTCGAACGACACCTATCCGACGGCGATGCACGTCGCCGCCGCCGAGCAGGTGGTGCATGATCTGCTGCCCGCGCTGAAGCACCTGCACGCCGCGCTCGACGCCAAGGCGAAGGCGTGGGGCGGCATCATCAAGATCGGCCGCACCCACACCCAGGATGCGACGCCCCTCACGCTCGGCCAGGAATTCTCCGGCTATGGGCAGCAGGTGAAGAACGGCATCGCCCGCATCGAGATGACGCTGCCCGCGCTCATGGAGCTGGCCCAGGGCGGCACCGCCGTCGGCACCGGACTCAATGCCCCCAAGGGATTCGCGGAAGGCGTGGCGGCGAAGATCGCCGAGATCACCGGCCTCGCCTTCACCACCGCGCCCAACAAGTTCGAGGCGCTGGCCGCCCATGACGCGATGGTCTTCACCCATGGCGCGATCAACACCGTCGCCGCCAGCCTGATGAAGATCGCCAACGACATCCGCTTCCTGGGGTCGGGCCCGCGCTCGGGCCTCGGCGAACTCTCGCTGCCCGAGAACGAGCCCGGCTCGTCGATCATGCCGGGCAAGGTGAACCCCACCCAGTGCGAGGCGCTGACCATGGTGTGCGCCCAGATCATGGGCAACCAGACGACGCTCACCGTCGCGGGCGCGTCGGGCCATTTCGAGCTCAACGTCTTCAATCCGGTGATGGCCTATAATTTCCTGCAGTCGGTGCGCCTGATGGCCGACGCGGCGGTCAGCTTCACCGACCACTGCGTCGTCGGCATCGAGCCGCGCCTCGACAACATCAAGCGCGGCCTCGACAACTCGCTGATGCTGGTGACGGCGCTGAACGGCAAGCTCGGCTACGACCTCTGCGCCAAGATCGCCAAGACCGCGCACAAGAACGGCACGACGCTGCGCCAGGAAGCGGTCGGCGGCGGTTATCTCACCGACGCGGAGTTCGACGAGGCGGTCGACCCCGCCAAGATGATCGGCCCGGGCTGAGGCGGGACGGCGCAGCGCCCCGCCCCGCGCGGGGCGCGCCGATTGATCTGCCTCAAGGCGGCCGCGCCGCGATACGGTAGGTTTCACGCATGACGACTCGTGAAGTGAAGCGCTCGCTCTCCATCGCCGGCCACCGCACCTCGGTGTCGCTGGAGCCGCAATTCTGGGAAACGCTGAAAGAGATCGCGGCGCATGACGGGGTGTCGGTCGCCTCGCTTGTCGGCCAGATCGATTTGGGCCGCGAGGCCGGGGGCGGCTCGCTGTCGGGCGCCATCCGGGTGTTCATCCTCAATCGCCTGCGAAGCCGGCTGGCGCAACGACCCTGACCGCTTGCGCGGCGGCTATGTTCCTGTATTGTTCTGGATCGCAGGAAGGCCGCCATGACGCTGACGCTGGTTCATTCGCCCAATACCCGCTCGACGAGTTTCCTCTGGCTGCTTGAGGAGATCGGCGCACCCTACGAGATCCAGCGGGTCACCATCCGTCATGCCGGCAGCGAGGAAGGGCGCGATCCGTCCAATCCCCACCCCCACGGCAAGGTGCCGGCGCTGCTGCATGACGGGGCGCTGATCCACGAACAGGCGGCGATCGCGCTCTATCTGACCGATCTTTTCCCGCAGGCCGGGCTCGGCCCCACGGTCGGCAACCCGAAACGAGGCCCCTACCTCACCTGGCTCGCCTATTATGCCGGCGTGATCGAGCCGTCTTTCGTCTCGAAATTCCTGAACATCACGCCGCCGCGCGGGCTGGCGGGCTGGGTCGTCGTCGACGAGGTCGTCGCGCATATCGACGCGACGCTGAAGGACCGGCCCTATCTGCTGGGCGACACCTTCACCGCCGCCGATCTCATCATCGGCGGCACATTCAACATGTTCGGCAAGAGCCCGATCATGCCCAGGGCCGACAACATCGCCGCCTATGCCGCCCGCTGTGTCGACCGGCCGGCCTTCGCGCGCGCCCAGGCGAAGAACGCCTGAACCCCGCCCGGCTATCCGCCGGGCGCCGGGATGCTCTATGTCTTGGCGCAGGGAGACGCGCACGGACGGGAGCCGATGGCCGAAATCGTCAATTTGAAAGCGGTGAAGAAGGCGAAAGCCCGCGCCGGCAAGGAACGCGAGGCCGAGGCCAATCGCGCGAAGTTCGGCCGCACCAAGGCCGAGCGCAAGGCGGACGACGCCGAGAAGGCCCGCCTTGACCGCACTCTCGACGGCGCGAGGCTGGACGAATGAAGGCCGGTCCCCTTGCCGGCATCCGCGTCCTCGACCTCACGCGCGTCCTCGCCGGCCCGTTCTGCACCATGATGCTGGGCGAACAGGGCGCCGAAATCATCAAGATCGAAACGCCCAATGGCGGCGACGACGCGCGCCATATCGGCCCCTTCATCGACGGACGCTCGGGCTACTTCATGTCGATCAACCGCGGCAAGAAATCCATCGCGCTCGATCTGAAGGCCGCCGAAGACCGTGCGCATTTCGAACGCCTGCTGGAGACCGCCGACGTGCTGGTCGAGAACTATCGCGGCGGCACGATGGAGAAGCTGGGCTTTGGATGGGCGGCGCTGCATGCGCGCTACCCGCGCCTTATCTACTGCGCCATTTCCGGATTCGGCCACACCGGCCCCTACGCCGCGCGCCCGGCCTACGACATGATCGTGCAGGCGATGGGCGGCGTGATGTCGGTGACCGGATATCCCGGACAGCCCCCCGCCCGCGTCGGCGTCTCGGTCGGCGATCTGGCCGCCGGGCTCTATGGCGCGGGGGCGATCCAGGGCGCGCTGTTCCACCGCGAACGCACCGGCGAAACGCAGAAGCTCGACATCTCGATGCTCGACTGCCAGGTGACGCTGCTGGAGAACGCGATCGCGCAGACCCATGTGCGCGGCGCCCCGCCCGGCCCCATCGGCGCGCGCCACCCCGCCATCGCGCCCTTCGGCATGTTCCGCGCCCGCGACGGCTATCTCGCCATCGCCGCCGGCAATGATGCGCTGTTCGCCACGCTATGCACCGCGCTCGGGCTCGACGCGCTGCACGGCGACCCGCGCTTCGCCACCAACCCGGCACGCATGGAGCATGTCGACGCGCTGACAGATGCGATGAACGCCGCGCTCGCCGCGGCCGACCGCGCCGACTGGTTCGCGCGGCTGGAGGCTGCCGGCATCCCCTGCGGGCCGATCAACACCGTCGCCGATGTCATGGCCGATCCGCAGGTCGCCGCGCGCAACATGATCGTCCACATCGACGATGAGGCGGGCCCCTTTCCGACGCCGGGCAATCCTGTGAAATCCTCGATCTTCCCCGACCCGGCCACACGTCCCGCCGCCCCCCGGCTCGACCAGCACAGGGCCGAGATTCTGGGGCAGCTCTAGGCCTTGATCGACACCAGCACCGCGCCGCCGCCGATCATGGCGACGCCCAGCCAGTTCACGGCGCTCAGCTTCTCGCCAAGAAACGCCACGGCGAAGATCGCGACCATCACGACGCTCAGCTTGTCGATGGGCGCGACGCGCGCCGCATCGCCGATCTGCAGCGCGCGGAAATAACAGAACCACGACGCCCCCGTCGCCAGCCCCGACAGCGCCAGAAAGATCCATGTCTTCGACGCGATGCCGCCCGGGTCCTGCCACTGGCCGGTCGCGCTCAACACGGCGGCCAGCGCGAAGATCACCACGATCGTGCGCACGAAGGTCGCGAAATCCGGATTGACCCCGGCGACGCCCACCTTGGCGAAAATCGCGGTCAGCGCGGCGAAGGCCGCCGACAGCAGCGCCCAGAACTGCCAGCTGCCCGAAACGCCGGTCACCGCGGCTCGATCCGCATCTTCATGCCCCCGCGCGGGCGCAGCGTGATCGTCGCATGCGGTTCGATGGCCTCCGGCGCGACCGCCTTGAAGCGATGGCGCTGCAGCATGGTGGCGAGCAGCAGCACCGCCTCCTGCATCGCGAAGGCCATACCGATGCAGATGCGCGGGCCCGCGCCGAACGGGATATAGGCGAAGCGGTGGATCGCCTCGCGCCGCCCCGGCGCAAAGCGGTCGGGATCGAACAGGTCGGGCTCGTCCCACAGCGAGGCATGGCGGTGAATGATCCACGGCGAGACCAGGATCTGCGTGCCCGGCTTCACCGGCAGCCCGCACAGCTCGTCCGCCTCGATCGCCTCGCGCCCCAGGAACGGCGCGGGCGGATAGAGCCGCATCGCCTCTTCCAGCACCTGACGCGTATAGACCAGCCGCCCCGCATCCTCCGCCGTCGGCAGACGCCCGTTCAGGACGCGGTCCAGCTCCTCCGCGACGCGGGCATCGGCCCAGTCGAATTCCGAAAGCAGATACAGCGTCCAGCACAGCGCGTTCGCGGTCGTCTCGTGCCCCGCGCCGATAAAGGTGATCGCGTTGTCGATGACCTGCCGGTCATCCATCGGCCGTCCGTCTTCCGGGTCGGTCGCGGTCAGCAGCATGGTGAGCAGATCGTCCGGCGCGGCGGCGGCGGCGCGCGCCAGCAAGGCGCGGCGCTCGGCGACGATCCGACCGATCTCGCCGTGGAAATAGCGCAGCGCCGGACGCGCGCGCAGCCGCCCGAGCGTCGGCACCCATTCGGGCAGGTTCAGGAACGCCGCAAGGTCGAGCTTGCCGATCGTGTCGAAGTAGCGCTCGAAGGCGGCGCCCATCTTCTGCGCATCGGTGCGCGCGTCTGCGCCGAACACGGTGCGCGACAGCACGTCATAGGTGAGGAACATCATCTCGCGCGGCAGATCGATCTCGCGCGCGCCCGCCGAGGCCCAGGCCTTCAGCATGTCGTCCGCCGCCGCCGTCATCGCCGGCGCGAAGGCGACGATCTTCTTGTGCTGGAACGCGGGCGCCGTGGTCCGCCGCTGCCAGCGCCAGGATTCGCCGCCCGCCGTCAGCAGCCCGTCGCCCACCGCCGGCCGCAGGCGGCGCTGCTGCTGCACGCCCTTGGGATAGTTGGCGACATTATCGAGCAGGATGCGCTTCACCGCCTCGGGGTCGGAGACGATCCAGACCGGCGTACCCATGAAGGCGCGCCGCACGATCGGCTGGCGATAGACCAGATCGCTGAACGCGGTCAGCAGATTGCGCCGGGCGCGAAAGAAAAAGGCGGCGATGTCCCGGATGCGCGGACGCTCGGGCTCCAGCGGCGGCGCCGGCGCGATCGGCCGCCTGGGGTCGCGCGGCAGGGCGGCGGCATTCAGGACCTCGCTCATGCCCCGATCCTACCCCGCCGCCCGCCGCGGCGCAAAACTCACGCGCTCGCCGTGACGACCCAGCAATGGGCGGGCAGTTCGACGCCGCCCGGCGTCATATGCGCCTCGTACACCGTCGTCAGATCGGCGATCACCGCCTCGCGCACGGCTTCGCCGGCGTCCATCAGCAGGCGCGAGGCCATCCCGACCTGGACGGCCTCCTTCGCGGCGCTGGCGGCCGTGCGGCCGACGATCATCGGCGTATCGAAGGCCGCGAAGGCGGGCGTCTGAAACCCCGCCTGCACCAGAATGTGCCCGACGCGCACGGCGTCTGCGAAAGCGAACGGACCGGGCGCGTTGGGGTCGGGCCTGGGTTGCGGCGGCAGGTGCTTCAGCGCCGCCCCCATGGGCAAGGTCGCGAAGGGGTTCTCGTGAAGACTGCGCCAGCAGATGAAGGCGAGGCGCCCGCCCGGGCGCACCGCGCGGTGGATATTGCGGAACGCCGCCTCCGGATCGGCGAAGAACATGACGCCGAACTTGGAGAACACCAGATCGACCGACGCCGGCTCGAACGCCGCGGTCGAGGCGTCCGCCTCGCGGAACGCCAGATGCCGCCGCGCCCCCACGCGGCTGCGCGCCACCGCAAGCATGGGCCGCGAGATGTCGACGCCCAGAACCCGCCCCTCCGGCCCCACCCGGTCGGCCAGCGCCAGCGCCGTCGCGCCGGTGCCGCAGCCGATATCGAGCACGCTCTCGCCCGGCGCCGGCGCAGCCGCAGCCACGGCCACATCGGCCATGGGCTGCATCATGGCGTCCATCTTCTCCTGGTCTTCGGCCCATTTCAGGCCGCTTTTGCCGTTCCAGTAGGCGATCTGGTCGGCGTTCGCCGTGTCGCTCATGGTGCAAGTTCCCTCATGACCGGAATGGATAGCGAACGCCGCGCGGGTTACAATCGGAATCGATGTCCCATTCGTTTGACGACGCACTTTCCGAGGCCGCCGCGCCGGCCCCCGGAGAGCCCCCTTATCTCAAGGGGCTGAACCCCGAGCAGCGCGACGCCGTGCTGTCGGCCGACGGGCCTGTGCTGGTGCTGGCCGGCGCGGGCACGGGCAAGACGCGCGTGCTGACCACGCGCCTTGGTCACCTGCTTTATTCGCGCCGCGCCTATCCCGGCCAGATCCTCGCCGTCACCTTCACCAACAAGGCGGCGCGCGAGATGAAAGAGCGCATCGGCCTGCTGATCGGCGGCGTGGTGGAAGGGATGCAGTGGCTGGGCACGTTCCACTCGATCGGTGCGCGCATGCTGCGCCGCCATGCCGAGCTGGCGGGCCTCAAATCCAACTTCACGATTCTCGACGCCGACGATCAGCTGCGCCTGATCAAACAGGTCGTCACGGCCGCCAATCTGGACGAGAAACGCCACCCGCCGCGCCAGCTCGCGGCGCTGATCGACCGCTGGAAGAACCGGGGCTGGCTGCCCGCCGATGTGCCGAACGGCGAGGCCTATGGCTATGCCGCCGGCAAGGGCGCGCAGCTCTACGCCGCCTACCAGCAGCGCCTGCAGGAGCTGAACGCCGCCGATTTCGGCGACCTTCTGCTCGGAACGATCAAAGTGCTGCGCGAAAATCCCGACGTGCTGGAGGATTACCGCCGCCGCTTCGTCTACATCCTGGTCGACGAGTATCAGGACACCAACACCGCCCAGCACCAATGGCTGAAGCTGCTGGCCGCGCCGCGCCACAATATCTGCTGCGTGGGCGACGACGACCAGTCGATCTATGGCTGGCGCGGGGCGGAGGTGGACAACATCCTCTCCTTCGAACGCGATTATCCCGGCGCCAAGATCATCCGCCTTGAGCGCAATTACCGCTCGACGCCGGAAATCCTGAACGCCGCATCGGGCCTCATCCGCGAGAACAAATCGCGCCACGGCAAGACGCTGCGCACCGACGCCGAAAGCGGCAGCCCCGTCACGGTGCTCTCGGTGTGGGATGCCGAGGAAGAAGCCCGCCAGGTCGCCGACGAGCTGGAAGCCATGATGAAGCGCGGCGAGCGCCTTGCCTCCGCCGCCATTCTGGTGCGCGCCTCGCACCAGATGCGCGAGTTCGAGGAACGCTTCGTCGCGGTGGGCCTGCCCTATCGCGTGATCGGCGGCCCGCGCTTTTACGAGCGGCAGGAAATCCGCGACGCGCTCGCTTACCTTCGCGTCGTCTATCAGCCCGACGACGATCTGGCGTTCGAGCGCATCGTCAACAAGCCCAAGCGCGGCATCGGCGACAAGGCGGTGCAGGACATCCAGATCACCGCGCGCAAGATGGGCGTGTCGCTTAGCCAGGCCGCCCGCCGTCTCGCCGACAGCGACGAGATGAGCGGCAAGGCGCGCACGCAGCTCAAGCTGCTGATGGACAATTTCGACCGCTGGCGGGCCAACATCGCCGCGATGAGCCATATCGATCTCGCCACCGCGATCCTTGAGGAGAGCGGCTATATCGAGATGTGGCAGGCCGACAAATCGGTCGAGGCCGAAGGACGGCTGGAGAACCTGAAAGAACTCATCCGCTCGATGGACGGGTTCGAGAATCTCGGCGGCTTCCTGGAGCACGTCTCGCTCGTCATGGAAGTCGAGCAGAACGAGACCGGCGACAAGGTCTCGATCATGACGCTGCATGGCGCGAAGGGCCTGGAATTCGACACCGTCTTCCTGCCCGGCTGGGAGGAAGGCCTCTTCCCCTCGCAGCGCTCGATGGACGAGAACGGTCTCGCGGGGCTGGAGGAGGAACGCCGCCTCGCCTATGTCGGCATCACGCGCGGGAAAAAGCGCGTGCAGATCTCCTACGCCGCCAACCGCCGCACCCATGGCCTGTGGCAAAGCGCGATCCCCTCGCGCTTCGTCTCCGAGCTTCCCGTCGCCGCCATCGAGATCAAGGAAGGCGGCAGCGGCAGCTTCCAGCAACGCGGCGCCTTCGCCGAAAACCGCTGGTCGACCGGCGACTTCTCGTCCAGCTATGACAGCCCCGGCTGGCGGCGCGCCCAGACCAACGCCCAGAGCGGCGGCGTCCGCCAGCGCGGCCCGGTGATCGAGGTGACGGCCCAGGTCATCAATTCCGCCGACGACAGCCATGGCGGCTTTTCCGTGGGCGACACGGTCGTTCATGCCAAATTCGGCCAGGGCCGCGTGGTCCACGCCGACGGCAACAAGCTGACCGTCCGCTTTCAGACCGCCGGCGAAAAGAAAGTCGTCGCCGCCTTCCTCCAGCACGCTTGAGATTCATGAACCCGCCTCTCTGGAAAGCCTCCGTCCGCGCCGCGATGGAAGACGTCGAGCATCTCTCGACCCTGCTCGAACTCACGCCCTCCCCGTCGCCGCAATCGGTGATCGTCCTCACCCACCCGCACGAGGACGATGCGGTGATCGAGGCCTATTACGACGAACCCGCCGACGCCGCCGCGCTCAGCGCCATTCTCGGCCGCGACGTGAAGGTCGAGGCCCTGCCCGACCAGGACTGGGTGAAACTCAGCCAGGAGGGCCTGCCCCCCGTCCGCGCCGGGCGCTTCTTCGTCTATGGCCGTCACGACAAGGGCCGCGTCCCCGCCAACGTCCAGGGCCTTGCCATCGAAGCCGGGGCCGCCTTCGGCACCGGCCATCACGAGACGACCTCAGGGTGCCTGACCGCGCTCGAGTGGATGAATCAGGTCGGCTACAAACCCGACAACGCGCTGGATCTCGGCACCGGCACCGGCGTGCTGGCGCTGGCCGCCGACCGGCTGTGGCGCATCCCGGTCATCGCCACCGATATCGACCCGGTCGCCATCGAGGTCACGCGCGAAAATCTCCGCCTCAACGGCGGCCAGATGCGCATCCGCCCGCTGGTCGCCGAAGGGTTCGCCCACGGCGCGATCGCCGCCGCCGCGCCCTACGACCTCATCATCGCCAATATCCTGTCCGGCCCGCTCACCCAGCTCGCCCCCGGCATCCGCGCCCACCTCGCGCCCGGCGGCAAGGCGCTGCTCTCCGGGCTGCTGCGCACGCAGGAGCTGGTGGTGCTGGCCTTCTACCGCAGCCTCGGCATGCGGCTCGAACGCCGGTGGCGTCTCGGCCCCTGGTCTGTGCTTTTGCTCACGCTTTGACGGCGGCCCGCAAAAGGCTCACAAGGCGCTCATGCCGGCTCAACTTCTGAATGCACCGCTCTACCAGCTCGTCCTGGCGGTGCTCAGCGCATCGCTGCTGGTCAGCGCGCTGATGACCCTTCCGCTGAAATTCGCCGCCGAGTCGGTCTTCAAGTTTCCGGTGCGCGTCCTCGATGCGTTCAAGGCGATGTTCGTTTCGACGCTGACGCTGACCAGCATGCTGTTCGGCCTCATCTGGCTGCGCGTGCTCGATCTCAATGCCGGCGGCGGCATCGCGCTGCAGATTCTGGGGCTCGCTGTCGGACTTGTGATCCTCGCCTTCGCGGTCACGGTGTTCGTCAAATCGCCCGCGGGCGACCG
>JAKOQZ010000006.1 GCA_029778105.1 Pseudomonadota bacterium
CGTGCGGTCTTCGCCGCACCGCGTGCCGGGCTCTACGACTGCGAAGGCTGCGAGGCCGTGGCCGAGCGCGAGCCCGCCGCGCTCGGACCGATGGTCGTTCTCGCCGCCGATGACGAGCCGGGCGAGCGCATGGTGCTGACCGGCCGGGTCACCTATCCCGGCGGCGCGCCGGCTCCGGGGGTTGTCGTCTATGCCCATCATACCGACGCGACGGGGCTGTATTCCCGGGGCGGCGCGGAATCGATCTGGTCGCGCCGCCACGGGCTGCTGCGCGGCTGGGCGAAGACCGATATCGACGGCGTCTACGGCTTCTTCACGATCAAGCCCGCGCCCTATCCCGACATGACGATGCCCGCCCATGTCCATCTGTTCATCGGCGAACCGGGGCATCCGCCTTACTGGATCGACGATGTCGTGTTCGCGGGCGAATTCGGCGTCGATGACGCCTACCGCGCCCGCATGGAGAACCGCGGCGGCAGCGGCATCGTGACCTTGACGCGCGACGGGCCTGTCTGGCGCGCGGTGCGCGACATCGCGCTCGAGCCGCACGCCTAGTCGGCGAACGCGCCGCCGGCGATATCCAGCGCCAGAAGGTCCATGTCCTTCTGCGACAGGTCGGTATTGTTGAGCACGACGATGCTGCGGCCGGCCTCGATGTCGTGGGCGAGGACGCTGCGATAGCCATCGACGCGGCCGGTCTCCCACGCGAAGCGCACGCGCTTGCCACCGATCGTCACGTCGCGCACGCGCCCGCCGAGCGCGTAATGCTCTTCGGGCGCCAGCACCGCCGACAGCCGCGTCAGCGCGGCGGGCGACAGGAAGCCGCCGCCGTAGACGCCATGCGCCGCCGCGACGAGATCGCCCACCGTGCTCACATAGCCGCCGCTCGCCAGGGTGTAAGGCCGGTAGGGCTTCATCTTGCGCGCCGGCGGATCGATGCTGGCATAGGCCGGCGCGACCGCGTTCGGACCGTCATAGGCGAAGATCGGCGCGGTCGCGTTGAGGCCGAGCGGCGCCAGCGTCACGCGGCGCATGGCGGCGATGAAGTCCTCGCCGGTCGCCGCCTCGATGATCGCCTTCACGAGCACCCAGTTGGTGAAGAGATATTCGAACTTCGATCCCGGCGCGAAGGCGAGGTCGCCCGAACAGAAGGCGGCGACGGCTTCCTGCGTCGTGAAGCTCTGCGTCCACAACGTCGCATCCGCCTTCATGCGCGGGCCGAAGCCGTCGGGGATGCCGCTGGTGTTGGAGAGAAGATGCGTGAGCCGCACCTGATCGCCGGTGTCCTTGCGGTAGCCCGGCAGCAGCGCCGAAAGCGGCGCGTCGATATCGAGCTTTCCGGCGTCGCTGAGCCGCAGCGCGGTCAGCGACGTCAGCCATTTGGAGATCGAGCCGATGCAATAAGGCGTCGCCGGCGTCGCATCGCTGCCCGCTTCGATGTCGGCTTTGCCGAACGCGGCGGCGCCCTCGATCCGGCCGCCGCTGGCTGTCGCGACGACACCGTAAAAGGGATGCGAGGCCGCAAACGCGGCGGCGACATCGCGCGCCTCGCCGGCGCTGGCGGTCATGCCGCTCCGCCAGATGAGAAGGCCGGCGGCGGCGCCAGTGAGGACGTCACGTCGATGAAGAGAGGCCATGCCCTTCCTCAATGGGTTGGGCATGGCCGCAAAGTCTGTACGCGCCGTCACAGGCGCGGCAGCGCTACGGCATGCGCGTCGCGCTGCGTCCGCCGCGCGCGCTGTAGAGCGTGTTCTGGTCGATATAGGTCAGCGTGTCGCTGCCGGGCGGCTGACCGGCGGGCGTCGAGAAGGTCAGCGTGAGCGTGAAGTTCGAGCGATCGACCGTCTTGACCGTGTAGGTGCCGGCGAGGCGGACTTCCGAGCGGTTATAGGGGGCCGGATTCGGGCTGATGGAGACCTGTGCGCCGGAGAAGGTGCCGTCCGGATAGTAGGTGACCTCGGTCCATGCCGACCAGCCGGGCGGGGCCTGGAGGTCGAGCCGCCAAGTGCCGGCCAGCAGCGCCTTGAAGGCCTTGTCGTTCTCGCTTTCCGGGGCGGGGCCGGGCGGTTTGGCGGGCACGATGCCGCCGTCCTGCGCCGGTTCGGCGGGGGGCAGGGTGCCGCCGCCGGGCGGCGGGGCGGGGACGATCTGCGCGGCGGCGGCGCCTGCGCCGATCAGGGCGGCCAGTCCGGCGGCCAGAAGCATATTGCGAACCATGAAACCTCTCGGTGCCCCCGCAGTCGCCATCCTGCCGCCCGACGGGGGCGCGCGCCATCATTCAAACAGCCGAGGCCCGGCGGTGTCGACTGGCGTTTTCGCGAGGGTCAGGGGGCAGCGGGGCTGTGCCGCAGGGCCTGCGCCGCCGCAACGGCGGGATCGGGCGAGGGCACATTCACGCCCATGGCGCGCAGTTCCTTGCGTGCCCCCCGGATTTCGTCGAAACGCACCACGCCGGTCGCCATGGTCTTCTCGAACCACATCTTCGCGCCCGCCGTGTCGCCGGCGAAGAGCCGCGCCATCCCGGCGTAGAAATAGCCTTCCGACTCGTTCTCGCGCGGCTTGTGGATGCCGGTGCGGATGGCGATGTCGACCATGCCGGCCTCGTCGATCCGGCCCAGGAAAAAGGCCGGAAACACGCCGGGATTGGCGCCGGCGTTCAGCTCTTCGGCCTGACGCTCCAGCTCGGGGATCGCGTCGGGGTCGCCCGCCCGTACCATGGCGAGATAGAGGAAGGCGGCCTTCAGCCCTTCGGGCTTGTTCTCCAGCGCCCGTTTCAGATCGGCCGCCGCCTCGGCATAGCGCGAGGTGAAATAGCGCACATAGCCGCGGCCCGAATAGGCGCGCTGGTCGGCGGGGTTCAGCGTGACCGCCTCCGAGAAGTCCTTTTCCGCAACGTCAAAGCGCTCCAGCACGGCCGCCGCCGCGCCGCGCAGCCGCCACGCCTCGGCATCGGAGGGATCGGCGGCCAGAATCTGCGAGAAATCGTCGAAAGCCCCGGCATAGTCGCCGTTCAGGAATTTCAGCCGCCCGCGCGCCCGGAAGGCGATTCCGGGCTGCAGGCCAAGCTCGATCGCGCGGTCGAAATCGCGTGCCGCCTCGCTCACCCGGCCCGATTCCTCGTGCGCGAAGCCCCGGTAGTACCAGGCGTCGGCATAGGCCGGGTCGATCGCGATGGCGGCGTCGGCATCGGCGATGGCGGCGTCGAATGCCTGTGCCCGCAGATTGCCTGCCGAGCGGATGGTGAGGCCCTGCTTGCGCTCGCCGCCCTTGGCGATGCACTCGTCCGCCGCCGCGACGATCTCCTCGCCCGAGGCGTCGGTCGGGATCAGCAGACCCGCGCCATAGCAGGGGTTCACATATTCGGTGGTGGTGCAGGCGGCGAGGCCCAGCGAGAGCAAGGCGGCGGCGAAAATGGCTGCGCGCATGGGGCGTGAGCATCCAAAAGAGGAGAGCGGGCGTCTTTCGCACCCCCGGAGGCGGCCCGCAAGAGCGAAAAATCCGTGACGCCCAAACGACTTAACCGCCCCGACGACTTGACGAACGCCGCCCGGCCATGCAGCTTGAGCGCACAACTGGCGCACAAAAGGCCAGCGATTTCCGGGGCATGCAGGGGGTGGTCCGGGCATGATCAAGTCTGAACTCGTGGCCCGCATCGCCGAGGCCTATCCGCATCTGATGCACAAGGATGCCGAGCGTATCGTCTCGACCGTCTTCGATGAGATCGCCAAGGCGCTCTCGGCCGGCGACCGCGTGGAACTGCGCGGATTCGGGGCGTTTTCGGTGAAAGCGCGTCCGGCCCGCACCGGCCGCAATCCGCGCACCGGCGAAAGCGTCGCGGTCGACGAAAAGCGCGTGCCTTATTTCAAGACCGGCAAGGAACTGCGCGAAAAACTGAACGGCGGCGTGGACAGCGAGCCCTGATGCGGCCGCTCGGCCTCATCGCGTTCGTCCTGCTCACCGCGCTCGCCGCCTGGTTCGCGGTCGCCAATCGCAATGCCGTGCTGTTCAGCTTCGACGCCACACGGCCGGGGGCGGCGGGGTCGTCGTTCGAGGTGCCGCTTTTCGCCGTGCTGCTGCTGGGCGCCCTGATCGGGATGATCGTCGGGGCGCTCTATATGGCGGCGGGGCAGCTGCGCCTGCGCCGGGCGCTGAAGGCCGAGCAGGCCCGCGCCGAGCGGCTGCAGCGGCTGCTGTCGGAAGAGACGCTGCGGTCTCTGCCCAGGCCCTAGACCTTCTCGAATTTCAGGTTGAAGCCGCCGGACTTCTTGCCCGCCGCCTTCAGCAGATCGGGCGCGGCCTGGATCGCCTTGGTGAACAGCCGCTCGACATTCATGTCGCTGACGTCGAGGCCCGGCACCTCGTCGGAGGTGGCGCGGTATTTCTGGGTGGTGCGGTCGAAGGCGACGGCGACGCGGTATTCGGTCACTTTGGGTTCCTGACGGGGCCGTTTTGCTGTAGAGCGCGGGCTCATGACGACCGCTCCCAATCCCATCTATGTGGCGCTCGACACGCCCGACGTAAAGACCGCCCGCGATCTTGCCGAGGCCGTGCGCCCCCATGCGGGCGGGCTGAAGGTCGGGCTGGAGTTCGTGTCGGCCAACGGGCCGGAGGGCATCCGCGCGATCGTCGCGCTGGGCCTGCCGGTTTTCCTTGACGTCAAGCTGCACGACATCCCGACCACGGTCGCCGGGGCGGTGCGCGCGCTGGCGGATCTCGGCGTCTCGATCATCAATATCCATGCCTCCGGCGGCACGGCGATGATGAAGGCCGCCAAGGAGGCGGCCGGCGGCAAGGCCAAGATCATCGCCGTCACCATCCTCACCTCGCTGGACGACGAAGACATGCAGGCCGTCGGCTTCGCCGGCGATGCGGCGGCGCAGGCCGTGCGGCTGGCGCGGCTGGCCAAGTCGGCGGGGCTCGACGGGGTGGTCTGCAGCGCCCACGATCTGAAAGCCGTGCGCGCGGCCTGCGGGCCGGATTTCCTGACCGTCGTGCCGGGCAGCCGTCCGGCCGGCTCGGCCCTCAACGACCAGAAGCGTTTCACGACGCCCGCAGAGGCGCGCGATGCCGGGGCGGACATCCTCATTCTCGGCCGTCCGGTCACGCATGCCGCCGATCCGCGCGAGGCCTGCCGTCAGGTGGCGGCGTCTCTGGGCCTCGCGTGACGCCGTTCATCAAGATCTGCGGCCTGAAGACGCCGGCCGCCATCGACGCCGCGCTGCGCGCAGGCGCCAGCCATGCCGGCTTCATGGTCTTCGAGAAAAGCCCCCGCCATGTGTCGCTGGACGAGATGCGGGCGCTCGGGCCGCGCACCGGCGCGATGAAGCGCGCCGCCGTTCTGGTGAACAGCGCCGATGAGACGATCCGCGATGTGGTCGCGGCGCTGTCGCCGCATCTGCTTCAGCTGCACGGCGATGAAGCGCCCGACCGCGTCGCCGCCATCAGGGCGCTAACCGGCCTGCCGGTCATGAAGGTTCTGCCGGTCGCGACCGCCGCCGATGTGGCGGCGGCCCGTTCCTACGGCGCGGCCGATCTGATCATGTTCGACGCCAAGGCGCCCAAGGGCGCCGACCGGCCCGGCGGCAACGGCGTCACCTTCGACTGGGCGCTGCTGAAAGATGTGCAGCTCGGCGCGCCGTGGATTTTGTCGGGCGGTTTGAACGACGCCAATGTCGCCGAAGCCGTGAGGCAGACCGGCGCCGGCGGCGTCGATGTCTCGTCGGGCGTTGAGGATGCGCCGGGCGTGAAGAGCCCGCAGCGCATCGCTGCCTTCACCGCCGCCGCGCGCGCGGCCTATGGATTGCCAGTACTGGATCACGCCCTATGAACGCGCCCAATTCCTTCCGGCAGGGGCCGGACGCCAACGGCCATTTCGGCGCCTATGGCGGCCGCTATGTCGCCGAAACGCTGATGCCGCTGATCCTCGATCTGGAGACGGCCTACGAGAAGGCGAAGACCGACCAGAGCTTCATCGACGAGATGAAGTACTTCCTGGAATATTATGTCGGCCGGCCCAGCCCGCTCTATTACGCGGAGCGCCTCACCGAGCATCTCGGCGGCGCGAAGATCTATTTCAAGCGCGACGAGCTGAACCACACCGGCGCGCACAAGATCAACAACTGCCTCGGCCAGGTTCTGCTGGCCAAGCGCATGGGCAAGACGCGCATCATCGCCGAGACGGGCGCGGGCCAGCACGGCGTCGCGACCGCCACCATCGCCGCGCGCTTCGGCCTTCCCTGCGTCGTCTATATGGGCGCGGTCGATATGGAGCGGCAGAAGCCCAACGTCTTCCGCATGAAGCTGCTGGGTGCGGAGGTCATTCCGGTGACCTCGGGCGCGCACACGCTGAAGGATGCGATGAACGAGGCGATGCGCGACTGGGTCGCCAATGTCCACGACACGTTCTACTGCATCGGCACGGTGGCGGGGCCGCACCCCTATCCGGCGATGGTGCGCGA
>JAKOQZ010000007.1 GCA_029778105.1 Pseudomonadota bacterium
GTCGAGGCTGACCTCTCCCGCGTCGTGACGCTTCAGGATCGCGGCCGCCAGAACCAGCTTGAAGGTCGAGCAGAGCGCGAAGAGTTCGTCCGGTCGGTTGCCGCGCTGCGTGCCCTTGCCGGTATCGAGCACCTGCACGCCCAGCCGCCCGCCCTCGCGGGCCTCCAGCGCTTGAAGCGCCGCCGTCAGGTCGTCGCCTTCCGCCGCGCGCGCCCGGCCAACCAGCGCAATCGCCGCTGCGGCCGGCAGGATGCCCAGCAGCGACTGCCGGCGGGTGATCCCGTGCCGGAGACGAGAGACATTAGTTTCGCTCATGGTGTTCACCAGAAATGCTTGGGTCAAATCAGCCATTCGCAGCCTGAATTGGCCCGGACATTGGCGCAAACGATGATAGTTTGGGCAGACCCATAGATTTTCTAACAGATGTCGCGCTCCAACCTGCCCCTCAACGCCCTGCGCGCTTTCGAGGCCTCGGCCCGGCACCGCTCGTTCACCCGGGCGGCGCAGGAGCTGTTCGTCACCCAGGCGGCGATCAGCCACCAGGTGAAGGGCCTGGAAGACAGGCTCGGCGTGAAGCTGTTTCACCGGGGGCCGCGCGGACTGATGCTCACCGACGAAGGCGTCGCGCTGCTGCCGGCCCTGTCGGAATCCTTCGACCGGATCGGGCGGCTGCTGGAACGGTTTCAGGACGGCCGGCTGCGCGAGGTGCTGACCGTCAGCGTCGTCGGCACGTTCGCCATCGGCTGGCTGCTGCCCCGCCTCAAGACGTTTCGCGAGGCGCATCCGTATGTCGATCTCAGGCTGCTCACCAACAACAACCGCGTCGACCTGGCGACAGAGGGGTTGGAGGCCGCGATCCTGTTCGGGTCGGGCGCCTGGCCGGGGGCCGAGGCTGCGCCCCTGCTCGCCGCACCGCTCAGCCCGTTGGCCCCGCCGGAGATCGCGGCACGCCTGCATCATCCCGCCGATCTCGCCCGCCAGACCCTGCTGCGCTCCTATCGGGTGCAGGACTGGCCGGCCTGGTTCGCGGCGGCGGGGCTCGATGAGGCGCCCGACGCGCGCGGGCCGGTTGTCGACGCCTCGCTCACCAGGGTCCAGGCAGCGCTCGCCGGCGAAGGCGTCGCGCTCGCCCCGCCCGTCATGTTCGCGCGCGAGCTCGCCGAGGGCCGCCTCGTGCAGCCTTTCGATGTCGCCGTCGAGACGGGCGCCTATTTCCTTCTGACGCCCCAGGCGAAAGCCGACTCCCCCGCCCTCGCCGCCTTCCGTCTTTGGTTGACGAATTGAGCTTCCCGCCTTGCGGCGGTGCAAAAACTGCGAAAGACTTTGGCTTCTCACGTCTGGGGGCGCGATTGGCAGCGGGGACGGCAGTAGACACATCGGCGGCCAAAAAGCCGTCCTGGGGCGCGGCATTTACGCGATCTGAGGCCCTGCGCGGCTGGACGCTGCTCAGCCCGACCACGATCCTGATGGTCGTCGGGCTGGCGGCCCCTCTCGTCATCATGCTGCTTTACAGCTTCTGGAAGCAGGAGGGGCTGACCCTCAACACCGATTTCACGCTGGCCAACTACGCCGAGGTGTCGGGCAAGTACTACACGGTGCTGCTGCGCTCGTTGTGGATCGCGGCGCTGGCCGCCTTCTTCACGGTGCTGCTGGGCTACCCGGTCGCCTACTACGTCGCCTTCCACGCCAAGAACTCCAAGTTCATCTGGCTGATCCTGCTGACCATTCCGTTCTGGACCAGCTATCTGCTGCGCGTCTTCGCGCTGCGCGTCATCATGCCGGAAGAGCTGCGCGCGACGCCCGCCGCGGTGGTGATCGCGCTGACCCATGCCTGGGCGGCGTTCGCGATCCTTCCCATCTATGTGAGCCTGGAAAAGATCGACCGCACGCTGCTCGAGGCGGCCGCCGATCTCGGCGACGGGGCCGTACGGCGGTTCTGGCGCATCACCTTCCCGCTTTCGCTGCCCGGCGTCGTCTCGGCGATGACGCTGATCTTCGTGCCCACCATCGGCGACTATGTGACGCCCTCGCTGATCGGCGGCGGCAAGCCCGCCACCTTCATGATCGCCAACATCATCCAGGGCCAGATCAAGTCGAACGACTGGCCGCTGGCGGCCACCACCGCCATCGTCAGCATGATCATGGTGGCGATCGCGGTCTATTTCTTCGTCGCCGCGCTGAAGGCCGCCTCGAGGTCCCTGAGATGAGCGCCCAACCGTTGAAGAAGATCGGCGAACGCAGCTGGGGCATCACGATCTTCGCCTTTCTCTATCTGGCGTTCCTCTATGCGCCGATGCTGGTGCTGCCCGTCTTCTCGTTCGCCGACCAGAAGGTGATCGACTTCCCGATCAAGGGGTTCACGACCCACTGGTACGAGGAGATGTTCGCCAAGCCCGAGATGCACAAGGCGCTGTGGAATTCGATCCAGGTCGGCGTCATCGCCTCGCTCACCGCCACGCTGTTCGGCCTGCTGGCGGCCAAGGCGATCACCCGCTACGCCATTCCGGGCAAGAGCATCGCGATGGGCCTCATCTCGCTGCCGCTCTTCATTCCCGAGATCCTGCTGGGCCTCGCCTTGCTCATCATCCTCAATGTCGCGGGCGTGACGCTGTCGCTGCTCACTATCGCGGCCGGCCATGTGCTGCTCTGCACGCCGTTCTCGATGGCGGTGCTGGTGGCGCGGCTCGACGGCTTCGACAAGAGCCTTGAGGAGGCCTCGCTGGATCTGGGCGAAAGCGGCTGGATGACCTTCTGGCGCGTCACCTTCCCGCTCATCATGCCGGCGGTCGTCTCCAGCCTGCTGCTGACATTCATCGTTTCGTTCGACGAATTCCTGCTCGCCTTCTTCCTGCAGGGCACCGAGCAGACGCTGCCGCTCTATATCTGGAGCGGCCTCAGATTTCCCTCGAACTTCCCGCCGACGCTGGCGCTCGGCTCGATCATTCTCGTCGTGTCCATCGTCCTGGTCGTCTTCGCCGAATGGCTGCGCCAGGCCGGCACCGGCGGCGGCAAAATGAAGGTGGGCGTGTGAGCGATATGAATAGCGGCGACTACATCCGTATCGAGCATGTCACCAAGCGCTTCGGCAGCTTCCATGCCGTCGACGATGCGCATTTCTCGATCCGGCCCGGCGAATTCTTCTCGCTGCTCGGCCCCTCGGGCTGCGGCAAGACCACCTTGCTGCGCATGATCGCGGGCTTCGAATTCCCGACCGAAGGCGAAATCTATATCGACGGTCAGCCGGTCACCGGCGTTCCGGCCAACAAGCGGCCGACGAACATGGTGTTCCAGAGCTATGCGATCTTCCCGCATCTCGACGTCTACGATAACGTCGCCTACGGCCTGCGCAAGGCCAAGCTGCCCAAGGCCGAACTCGACCGCCGCGTGAAGGAAGCGCTGGGCATGATCCGGATGGACGGGTTCGAGAACCGCCGCGCCGACCAGATGTCGGGCGGCCAGCGCCAGCGCGTCGCCCTCGCCCGCGCCCTCGTCAACCGCCCCAAGGTGCTTCTGCTCGACGAACCGCTCGGCGCGCTCGACAAGAAGCTGCGCGAGCAGATGCAGTTCGAACTGCGCATGCTGCAGCAGCAGGTCGGCATCACCTTCATCTTCGTCACCCACGATCAGGAGGAGGCGCTCTCGCTCTCCGACCGCATCGCCGTGATGCAGAAGGGCAAGGTGCTGCAGATCGCCAGCCCCCGCGAGCTTTATGAATCGCCCAATTGCCGCGAGGTCGCGGACTTCATCGGCACGATGAACTTCATGCCGGGCGTCGTGAAATCGATCGAGCCGAAAGTGGCCGTCGTGGAGGTCGAAGGTCTCGGCCTCATCAATTCGCCGCTGCCCGAGGATTACAGCTTCGCGGCCGTCGGCTCCGAGGTGCTGATCGGCGCCCGCCCGGAAAAGCTCGACGTGGTGCGCGGCGCGCCGCATCCGGGCGAAAAAGGCGTCAAAGGCACGATCGGCGCCTGCGCCTATCTCGGCGACCGCAACCACTATCAGGTCACGATCGAGGGCCGGGCCGCGCCGCTGCAGGTCGCGACCGAACAGGGCGACCGCTCCACCCTCGCCAGCTTCAGCCCCGGCGAGCACGTCACCGTCTCGTGGGGCGACAACTCGATGGTGCTGCTGCCGAAGAGCTAGCCCGGATCGCCGACGAGGCGCGCGAAGCGGGCGGCGACATCCGCTTCGGTCGCGACCAGCGCCTCGGTCAGAGCCTGGAAATCCGTCGCGCCGGCCGCCCGCACCAGCAGGCGCTGCAAGCCGATCTCGTGCAGCGCCGCCGCATCGTCCTCCGACGTCAGGCGCAGCATGTGATTGACCCGCGAGTAGAGCAGATACGCGCCCGTCAGCGCCGCGTGATCCGCATCCTCAAGCGCCCCGACGCGGGCGAGATTGTCGAGCGCCTTCTGCGTCGCCCCGGCGAAGATGTCCGGGTGGCCGGGTCCGGCGATCAGCAGACCGGCCTGGGCGATGAACTCGATGTCGATCATGCCGCCGCGCGTCGTCTTCAGGTCGAACGGTCCCTTGCCCGGCTTTTCGCGCAGCAGCAGCGCGCGCATCTCCGTTGCGTCGGCGCGGATTTTCACAGCGTCGACGGGCTGGGTGAGAACCTCCGAAATGACCGCCGCCACGGCTTCGGCGAAGCCCTTGTCCGCCGCCACCACCCGCGCGCGGGTCAGCGCCATGCGCTCCC
Source organism: Pseudomonadota bacterium (assembly GCA_029778105.1). Lineage (GTDB taxonomy): Bacteria > Pseudomonadota > Alphaproteobacteria > Micropepsales > Micropepsaceae > JADZAI01. The sequence goes on from JAKOQZ010000007.1 coordinate 4,697, forward strand.
ACGTCCAGGCGTCGCGCATCTGATAGGCGCGGAAGGTCTCCAGCCGCACCGCCACCGGCCCCTTGCTGCCCGAAGGGCGCAGCCGCATGTCGACCTCGTAGAGACGGCCCTCGGCGGTCGGCGCGGTCAGCGCGGCGATCAGGCGCTGCGACAGGCGGCTGAAATAGACGCTGGGCGTCAGCGGCGCAGCGCCGTCCGAAGGCGCCGCGTCGTCCGCATGATCATAGAGGAAAACCAGATCGAGATCGGAGGCGGCCGTCATCTTCGATGCGCCCAGCCGGCCCATCGCGACGATGGCGAAGACCCCGCCCGGCACAAGGCCGTGCTGCGCCTCGAAGGCGGCGCGCACGCGGGCGGCGACGGCGATGAGCGCCGCCTCCGCCACCATCGCGTAGGCTGCGCCCACCTCTTCCGGCCCCATCACGCCGCGCAGCAGCTGAAAGCCGACGCGGAACTGCAGCTCGCGGGCGGTGCGCCGGGCAGCGTCGAGCATCGGCTCGTAGTCGGCGGTCTCGCCCAGCGCGCGGGCGAAGGCGGCGTCGGCCTCTCCGCGGGTCGGCGCTTCGCTGAGATAGGCCGGGTCGAGCAGCGCATCCAGAACGGCCGGCGTGCGCGCGAGATGTCGCGCCAGACGCGGCGCGCCGCCGCATACCTCCGCCAGCACATCCAGCAGCCAGGGATTGGCCTTGAGCAGCGAGAACAGCTGCACGCCCGCCGGCAGGCCGCGCAGCAGCGTGTCGAAGCGGGCGAAGGCCGTGTCGGGGTCGGCCGTGCGGGCCAGCGCCGAAAGCAGCGCCGGCTTCAGCGCGGTCAGCAACTCGCGCGCCCGGGCGCTGCGCGTCGCGGCCATGCGTCCGTGATGCCAGCCGCGCACGGCGGCCGAAACGCTGTCCGGCCGCTTGAAGCCTAGTCCGGCCAGCGTCTTCAGCGTCTCGGGATCGTCATCGACGCCGGTGAAAACCAGCGAGCCGTCCGCCGCGCCCAGCGGCGCCGAGCTTTCGAACAGCGCCGCATAATGCCGCTCGACCGTGCGGAAGACGCGCAGCGCCTCGGCCTCGAACGACGCCAGATCGGCGAAGCCCATGAAGCGCGCGACATTGGCCCGCTCCGATTCGCCTTCGGGGATGCGGTGCGTCTGCTCGTCGGCGACCATCTGGATGCGATGCTCCAGCGTGCGCAGCCAGCGATAGGCGTCGCGCAGGTCGGCCTCGGCGTCGAGGCTGACCACGTTCTCCGCCGTCAGCGCGCGGATGGCGTCGAGCGTGCGGCGCTGGCGCAGCACGGGATAGCGGCCGCCCAGGATGAGCTGCTGGGTCTGGGCGAAGAACTCGATCTCGCGGATGCCGCCCCGCCCCAGCTTGACGTCGTGACCGGCGACCGCGACCTCAGATCCGCCCTTATGGGCGTTGATCTGGCGCTTGATCGACTGGATGTCCTCCACCGCCGCGAAGTCGAGATATTTGCGCCAGACAAAGGGCCTGAGCTCGGCGATGAAGGCCTCGCCCGCCGGAATGTCGCCCGCCGCCGCGCGCGCCTTTATCATCGCGGCGCGCTCCCAGTTCTGGCCCATGCCTTCGTAGTAAAGCGCGGCCACCGCGGTGGAGATCGCCACCTGGGTCGCGCCGGCATCGGGCCTCAAACGCAGATCGGTGCGGAAGACGTAGCCGTCGCCGGTGCGCTCCTGCAGCGCCTTCACGACGCTCTTCACCACCCGCACCAGAAACGGCACCGGCTCGATCCCCGGCGCAACCGGCAGGATGTCGCCGTCGAAAAAGACGGTGAAGTCGATGTCGCTGGAATAGTTCAGTTCGAACGCGCCGTATTTCCCCATCGCCAGAACGATGAGGCCGCTGTCCCTGGCGGGGTCGGATGGATCGGCCGGCAGGAAGCGGCCGGACGCGGTTTCGGCCTTCAGCGCCGCATGCAGCGCCGCCTGCAGCGCGGCGTCCGCCAGACGGGTCAGCAGCCCGGTCACGCCGTCCAGATCCAGCGCGCCCGCAACATCGCCCAGCGCGATCGCCAGCGCGGCGCGGCGCTTGGCGGTGCGCAGCGCCGTCATCAGCGCGGCAGAGTCAAGATCGCGCCCCGCAGTCATGGCGGCGGCGATCTCCGCCTCGGCCACGGCGCGCGCGCCCTCGCGCTCCAGCACCGGCAGCAGCGCGGCCTCGCGCGCCATCGACTGCGCCAGATAGGGGCTGCATCCGGCCACGAACTCCACGAGGCGGGCGAAGCGCGGCGACAGCGCGAGGCCGCCCAGCCGCTCGACAAGCCGTTCGGCGCGCTCGGCGTCGAAGGGCGGCGGCAGGGTATCGATGGCGGCGGGCCAGTGGTCCATGGCGGGAGTCTGCGTTCTCACGGGCTCAAACGAAAGGGCCTGCCGCTTGCGCGACAGGCCCTTTGCGCGAATGGATGCGGTGCGGCTTAGACGCCCGCGGCCTTCTTCAGCGACGCGGCCGGCTTGAAGCGCAGCGTCTTGGACGCCTTGATCTTGATCGCTTCGCCCGTGCGCGGGTTGCGGCCCTTGCGGGCGCCGCGCTTGGTGATCTTGAACGTGCCGAAACCGCCGATCGTGAAGCCCTTGTCCTTGCCGGCCTTCAGGCCCGCTTCGATCGCGCCGAACACGCGGTCGATCTGGCGCTTCGCGTCGGCTTTGCTGAGGACGTCCTTCTTGTCCAGGCCGGCGACGAGGTCGATGAATGCTGCTTTGCTCATGTTGAGGTAGTCCCCCTGCTGATTCGTGATCTCAGATATATCAACCGTCAAAACCCGATACACGCCATTCCTAGCGCCAGAGCGGGATTGAGCGCGGCCATCGCGCTGATTCCCTGTCCGAATCGGGCTTTCACGAGCGATACATGATCCACAGGGGCGCGCAAGCTGGCGACGGAGGCGTCGGGCGCGGCGATCTTCCCTCTTGCGCAAGCCGCGCGGGCGCGCATCCTGCCGCCCGTGACGCACGCCCCCGCCACCTCATCGACCGCCGCGCCGGACCTGACGCTGTCGGGGGGCAAACCGGCCTCCCTTGCGGGCCGCATCGCGTGGACCTTCTTTGAATTCGGCGGCGGCCCCTATTTCGTCTGCGTCCAGATCTTCGTGTTCGCGCCCTATTTCGCCAACCACGTCATGGTCGGCGATCCCATCTCGGGCCAGGCCTATTGGGGCTACGCCGGCGGCGTCGCCGGGTTGCTGATCGCGTTGATGAGCCCTCTGGTCGGCGCGATCGCCGACAAATACGGCCCGCGCAAGCCGGGCGTTCTCGCGTTCACGCTCGCCGCGCTGCCCTTCATGGGCCTGCTGTGGTTCGCGGAGCCGGGCGAAGTCTGGCTGGCGGCGCTCTGCATCGTCTTCGCCAGCTTCTTCTTCGAGCTCGCCTATATCTTCCACAACGCCATGCTGCCGGCGATCGCGCCGGCGGGCCGCATCGGCATTCTCAGCGCCACGGGCTACGCGATGTCCTATGCCGGCGCGATCCTCGCCTTTGCGGTCTGGCTGGCGTTGCCGGCGTTCGGCGTCGGGGGCGACGCCGCCGACGGTTACGCCCAGGCGCGCGCATCCGGGCCGCTGGCGATGATCTTCGCCGTGCTGTTCGTCATTCCCCTGCTGATGCTCAC
>JAKOQZ010000276.1 GCA_029778105.1 Pseudomonadota bacterium
CGGCCCATCATCGTGGGCACGGTGTAGATCCAGGTGATCTTGTGCCGGTCGATGAGCGCCAGCGTCTTTTCCGCATCGAACTTGGGCATCATTACGACGCTCGCGCCCACCTCCAGCGCGGCGAAGGTCGTGATAAGCGGGCCGTTGTGATAAAGCGGCCCCGGCATCAGCACGCGGTCGTCCGGCCCGATGCGCCAGACGATGCCCATGAGGCCGGTGGAGACCGACGAGGCGCCCGACACGATGAGCTTGGGCCGTCCGGTAGAGCCGCCCGAGGTCGGCGCTTTCCAGCTGGGCGAGAGAATATCCGGCAGGTCGCTGTCGTCGGAGGACGGGCCAAGCAGTTCGGCGACGGTGAAGGACGGGCGGCCGGTATCATACGGCGCGCCGATGATGATCGGGCCGCCGGCGAGATCGGCGATGGCTTTCAGCTCGGCTTCCGGCAGGCGCGAGGAGACGGGCTGCGGCGTCGCGCCCATTTTCCAGAGGCCATAGCAGATCTCGATGAAGCCGATGCCGTTGGGCAGCGCGATGGTGATGAGATCGCCTTGCTTCACGCCTTTCGCCGTGAGGGCGCGGGCGAGACGGTTGGAGCGGCGGTGCAGCGCCTCCCAGGTGATCGTCTCGTCTTCATCGGTGACGGCGATCTCGCCGCCCTTCGCCGCGGCGATGCGGCCAAGCTGCGCGCCGAGCGAAACGAGCCGTTCGGGATGGGCCGCGCATTCGGCGGCGCGCGCCGCATAGGCGGCCATGATGGCGTCGGTGGCTTCTGCCGGATTGGCCTTCACTGAAATCTCCGCCCTGGAATGTGTTTTGTGGGTGGAAACTTAAGGGTGCGGCGCGCGCTTCGCTAGGCGCGTTTCGCGGCGAGGTGGCGCTCGATCCGCCGGTCCGGCACCAGCCAGATGAGGGCGACCACGACATAGACGGCGATCGCCGCCCACGTGCTGACGAAGGCGAGGGCGATGCCGGTGAGATAGATCAGCGGCGAGAGCTTTCCCTTGAGATCGCTGCCGAGGGCGATCTTCAGATCGTCATTGTCCTGCGCGCGAATCGTGACGAGCTGGAGGATGTAATAGGCGATGCCCGGCCCCAGCAGGGAGATGCCGTAAAGCGCGACCGGCGCGGTTTCGGCATGGGTTTCATCCATCCACGCGGTGGTGAAGGGGATCAGCGAGAGGAAGAACAGCAGCGCCAGATTGGCCCACAGCATGCCGCCGCTGACCCGCTCGACGAGCTGGAACATGTGGTGATGATTGTTCCAGTAAATGCCGACATAGACGAAGGAGAGGACGTAGGAGAGGAAGATGGGCAGCATCGCGCCGAGCGCCTCGAAGCTCGGCTCCTCCGGCGCTTTCAGCTCCAGCACCATGATGGTGATGACGATGGCGAGGACGCCATCGGTGAAAGCGAGCAGACGTTCCTTGCCCATAGTCAGACCTTCCTGCGCCAGGGCCAGTCGATGACCTGGCCCGCATAGAGCGCCGCCCATATCAGCACCGGCTGAAAGGGCAGGCGGGGGACGTGATACCAAAGCATCGCGTAATCGTGCGCCACGGCGATGTCGTTCCAGGCGTGCTGGATGTTGGCGGGATAGACGCAGACCGCATAGGCGGCGAGCATCACCCCGGCCAGCCAGCGC
>JAKOQZ010000277.1 GCA_029778105.1 Pseudomonadota bacterium
CCCAGACGGGCCGGCGCGGCGCGAAGGCGGCGTTCGTCCTCGCGACCAACACCTATCACGCCTATAATTACTGGGGCGGCGCCTGCGCCTATTGCGATGTCGACGCGCTGATGTCGGGCCGAAAGGCGCTGCCCGAAGCCATGGAGGGTGCGATCGGCGTTCTTTCAACGCGCCGTCCATTCCCCCAGATGATCATCGGCGCGCCGGCGGGCACGCCGCGTCTCGTCAATGACCGCAAGCGCGGCCTCAACGAGCGCCCCTGGGCGGGCGATGTCGCCTGGCGCAAGGGCAAGGTGATCACGCCCTATGACGGATCGGCCGGGTTCCTCCACAAATGGGAGCATGCCTTCGCCGCATGGGCGGAGAAGGACGGCCTCGCGCTCGACTATTTCACCGACTACGACCTTGAAACCGATCCCGACGCGCTGAAGGGCTACAGCACGGTCATTGTCGCCGGCCACAGCGAGTACTGGTCGGGCAAGCAGCGCGACCAGATCGAAGCGTTCGTCGACAATGGCGGCGGACTCGCGATCTTCTCGGGCAACACGGCGTTCTGGAAGGTGCGCTTCGAGAACGACGGCGCGAGCTATATCTGCCACAAATGGCGCGGCTTCACCGACGACCCCGCCGCCGCCGCCGATCCCTCGCTGGGAACGCATCTGTGGTCGCACAAGGCGTTCGGGCGGCCCGAAGCGCAGATCACGGGCCTCACCTTCATCTTCGGCGGCTATCACCGCCTCGGCAATTGCGTCGCGCGGGGTGCGGGCGGCTACACGGTCTATGACGAACGGCACTGGTCGCTGGCGGACTGCGATCTGTTCTATGGCGACGTGATCGGCGCCGAGCTGCCGCTGATCGGCTATGAAAGCGACGGCTGCCGCTTCCAGTTCGGCGCGGACGGCCGGCTGAAGCCGGTGGCGCTGCTGGGCGTGCCGGACAATCTGGAGATCGTCGCGATCGCCCCTGCGGCGCTCGGCGAAGATCCCAAAGCGCCTTACGCGCCGATCATTCCTCCCGAAAACCTCGAGATCATCGGCCGCGATGCGCTGGGCGACGGCAGCGCCGAAATGCAGGACAGCCTGCTGCGGGGCCATGCGGTGATCGCCTCGTTCCGGCGCGGCAAGGGCGAGGTTTTCAATGGCGGAACCACCGAGTGGCCGCACGCCCTGGCGGCCGGAGACCCCTTCTTCGAGCGCATTACGCGCAACGTGCTGCAGCGCTTCGGAGCCTATTGAGGTTCGGCCGCGTGCGCCCGCTCTTCGCGCGCGCCGCTGTGCGGGGCTATGATTTCGCCTTCGTCTTCGTCTTCGTCTTCGTCGGCGTGGTGGTAGCCCGCAGCGCATCATAATAGGCGACCGTCGCTCGCGTCACCTGCTGCACGATGATCTCACGGTCGAGCTGCGGCTCTTCCAGGACCATCTCGGCGGCTGTCGTGCCCATCTCGGTCGTCATGCGCGTGGCGATGCAAAGGGTCTCGAACGGTACGTTGGGCAGGCTGGGTGCGATCGCTTCGGCAAGCCGCGCCGCGACCATGTCGCGTGACGCCAGACGGACTTCGCGCAGCCCGGGCACGGCGCGCAACGCCCTCAGAATCGCAATCTGGCCGGGGAACGCGCGTGTGATCTCGATGATCTCGTTCATCAGCAGCACGTTCTGCGCGACGGCCTCCTGGGTCGATGAGGTGTCGAGGCCTCCTCTGTCGATCCATGCCAGCAGCGCGTCGTCCTGCGCCCGCATGAGACGTTCGCCCAGTTCGCGCAGCAGCGCATACTTGTTCGGAAAATAGCGATAGAGCGCGGGCGGCGTCAGGTTCGCCCGCCGGCAGACGAGATTCGTCGAGAGCTGCTCGAATCCCATTTCCTCAAGCAGCAGTCCGGTCACCCGCACGATCTGCTCGATCGTCTCCTGGGATCTGGCCTGTGAGGGGCGCAGCTTCATGTCCGTGGCGAGCGGTTTGGCCTTCGCCGCCGCTTTGGCGCTCTTGCGCGGTGTCGATCTCATCTGTGCGAGCTGCCCCGGACTGCCTCGTCTGCGCGCCTTGAGTCTGTGCGCTTTTGGCCACGTTATCGCAACGTCGGCAAAATTCGTAGTTGTGACTATTGTATGGACGATAGTTAAAGCTATCATCACACCGGGATACCGCCGCAAACGGCGGAAAGGGGCGCTCCGGGGCCGATTTTGGATCCATCCGCTTGTGAGGGTTACGATATGAAATCGCGTTTTCTTGGTGCGAGTTGCGTAGCGGCCTTGTTGGCGGCCTGGGGATCGGCGGCGGTCGCCGCCGAGGTGGCGGCGCAAGCGGACGATGGCTCCGAGGAAGTCGTCGTGACCGCGCAGAAGCGCTCGGAGCGCGTCCAGGACGTTCCCATCGCGATCAGCACGCTCTCGGCCGGCGAAATCGAAGACCGGCACATCACCAATCTTCTCGATCTCAACAATATCGCGCCGAACATGCGCATCACGACGGCCGATGCCGCCGCCAACCCCAAGATTTTCATCCGCGGCGTGGGCCTCAACGACTTCAACCCTACCTCGTCGGCGGGCGTCGGCGTCTATATCGACGGCGTCTATCAGGCCTCGCCGCTGGCGCAGATCTCCGCTTTCTTCGATCTTGAACGCGTCGAGGTGCTGCGTGGTCCCCAGGGCACGCTCTACGGGCGCAATACGACCGGCGGCGCGATCAACGCCATTTCGCGGCGCCCGAGCTGGGAGACGCGCGCCGACGCCTCGCTGGAGTACGGCAACTATAACGCCATCACGCTGAGCGCGGGCTATGGCGGCACGATCATCGAGGACAAGCTGGCCTTCCGCGTCGCCGGCCAGTATGTCGCCGACGACGGCTACACCGTGAACCGCGTCACCGGTCACGACATCAACAATGCCGATCGCTACGCCTTCCGCGGCTCGCTGCTCTTCACCCCGACCGAGAACGACGAGTTCCTGTTGAACGCGATGCGCTTCGTCAACCGGGGCGGCGCGACGCAGACCAAGCACCGCGCGCTTTTCCCGGCGACGCCGGACGCGGTCGGCCCCGGCGGATTGTGCGCGCCGGGCTACTACAACAACGGCGGCTGCACCGACGCCGTCGGCTACTACGACCCGGTGGAAGACCCCTTCAGCGTCGAATCCGACGTGGAGGGCAAGGACAAGGTCGACCTGTTCACCGCGAGCCTGAACTACACCCACGATTTCGGCGACATATCGCTGGTCTCCATCACGGCCTGGCAGCAGGTCGACCGCAACGCGTTGGAGAACACCGACGCCAGCCCGCTGCAGATGCTTCAGGCCACCTATATCGGCTCGCAGGACACCTATACGCAGGAGCTGCGGCTGCAGAACGACGAAGGCCCCGCCAAGTGGGTGGTCGGCGTCTACTACATGAATGACGAGATCAGGAATTCAAGCTCGTACGACATTCTGCGGATGCTCCGCCCGCTGTTCACGACGCCCGAAAATCCCACCGGCGTCAGCCCGGAAAACTCCGTCATCGTGCTGGGCTATCCCTACACGCAGAAGACCGAAGGCTATGCGATCTTCAGCCAGCTCGACTACGAGCTGAACGACAAGCTGACCCTGACCGGCGGCCTGCGCTGGTCGCAGGACGACAAGTCGCTCGACTACACCCGCCTCGCGGAAGGCAGCATCGTGCTCTTCACGGCGTATAGGGAAAAGTCGTTCAGCGATTTCTCCGGCCGTCTCGGCGTGAAATACGACATCTCCGACACGTGGAACGTCTATGCGAGCTACAACCGCGGCTACAAGAGCGGCGGCTTCTTCGGCGGTTCGGCGGACGATCCCGCCCAGCTCGACCCGTACGACAACGAAACGGTCAACGCCTATGAGGTCGGCTCCAAGGGCTCGTTCCTGGATCGCGCCGTTCGGCTCAACCTGTCGGCGTTCTATTACGACTATGAGAACATCCAGGGCTACTCGATGGTCGAGCGCGGCGGGCTGACCGTCCAGATTCTCGACAATGCCGCCTCCGCCGAGGTCTACGGCGCCGAGGTCGAGCTGGCCGCGTCGCCGATCGAACATCTCGACCTGTCGCTGGCGTTGAGTTTCCTCCACGCCAAATACGGCGCCTATAATTCGCTCGGCGGCGATTATTCCGGCAACCAGATGCCCCAGGCGCCGGAGTTCACCATGCAGTTCGGCGCGGCCTACGAGTTCGTGCTGCAGTCGGGCGGATCGATCACGCCGCGCGTCGACGTCAACTATCGCTCCAAGATCTACTTCGACAGCACCCAGACCGAGCGGCTGTCGTCGCCCGCGCTCTGGCAGCTCGACGCCCAGATCGGATGGACATCACAGGACGGCCAGATCGAAGCCGGCATCTGGGGCAAGAACCTCACCGACGAGCATTACCTGCAGGCGATCTCCAACATCGACAGCCTGGGCGTCGACCTGCTGACCTATGGCCGGCCTGCGACCTACGGCGTGTTCCTGCGTTACTCATTCTGAGGTCGCGCTGCGCATGATCACAGACGCCGCTGTCGAGCCTGTTTCCGGAGAGGCGGGCGGCGGCTCCGCCGGCCTCGACCGGAGCGCGTGGAGCTGGGCCTGGTATCAGGGCGTGCGCGATCCCTATATCGGGCTGGTTCTGGGGACGGTCTTCATGCCGTATTTCGCGACCACCATGGTCGGAGATCCGGTGCGGGGTCAGTCGCTGGTGGCGCAGATCAGCGAGTATTCCGGCCTGATCATCGCCGTCGTCGCCCCGGTTCTGGGCGCGACCGTCGATCAGATCGGGCCGCGCAAGCCCTGGCTGGCGATCTGCACCGCGCTCATGGTGCCGATGATCGCCATGCTGTGGTTCGCCGCACCGGGCGAAACGATCCTGTCGATCGGCCAGGTGATGACGCTGATGATCGCCATCTCGGTGGTGTTGACCTCCGGCGAGGTGATCTTCTCCTCGATGCTGGCCTATGCGGTCCGGCCGCGGGCGCGATCCGCGGCTTCAGGGCTCGCGCTTTCGCTGGGCAACGTCGTCACCTTCGCGCAGCTCATCTTTCTTCTGTGGGCGTTCGCTTTGCCGGGGCAGGTGGATTGGGCCTTCGTTCCCGACGCGCCGCTCTTCGGTCTTCTGGCCTCCCAGAACGAGCCCGATCGCGCCGTGGCGCCGGTCGTGGCGTTGTGTCTGCTGATCGGCGCGCTGCCGCTTTTCCTCTTCTCGCGCGACGCGCCCAGATCGGGCGCGGCCGGACGCGGGCTCTCGCATGTCGGGGATGGGCTGAAAGGCCTCTGGCAGCTCATTCGCAACGCCCGCGAGAACCGCGATGCGATGATCTATCTGGTCGCGCGCACCGTTTCGCAGGACGCAGGCATGGTTCTGCTCGTCCTCAGCGGCGTTCTGGCCGCCGGCGTGATGGGGTGGGGCGCGATGGAGATGCTCGTCTACACCCTCGTCATCACGGTCGCGGGCGTCGGATCGGGTGCGCTGGCGAGCTGGCTCGACGGGCGGGTCGGCCCCAAGCGCGCGCTGCAGATCGAGATTCTCGGCTCCCTCGTGGGTCTGGTCGGTATGCTGGGAACGGCGCCGGGCGTCATCCTCTTCCTCTGGCCGGTCGAGCCCGGCGTGAAGATCTGGGATGCGCCGATGTTCGCGACCGCGCCCGAGCTGGCGTTCCTCTTTTTCTCGTTCGTCAGCTCGCTGTATCAGATCGCGGCATGGTCTTCGGCCCGCACGCTGCTCACGCGTCTCGCGCCGCCCGACAAGATCGGCTCGTTCTTCGGCCTGGCGGCGCTTGCCGCCGCGATGACAGGCTGGCTCGGGCCGATGCTGGCGGGCATGTTCACCACCGGGCTCGCCTCGCAGCAGGCGGGTTTCATCCCGGTCGCGGCGATGCTGACGCTGGGGATGATGGCGCTGTTTCTGGTGCGGGGCGGCGGGCGCGAATAACGCCTCAGCGCCGCCGCTCCTGGCCGTAACCGCCGAACTGCGCGAAGATCTCGGCCATCTGCGCGTCCGAAAGAAGTTTCGGCCCGCCGATCGCAAGCGTGCCGCAATAGACCGCCGCCTGCTCTTCCATCTCCTCGGCCACCAGAAGCGCGTGCCGCAGGGTCGGCGCCACCGCGATCAGCCCGTGATTGGCCATCAGGCAGGCATATCCGCCCTGCAGCGCATCGACGACGCTGTCCGCGAGTTCGGCCGTGCCGAACGTTGCATAGGGCGCCACAGGAACGGTGGCGCGTCCGCTGACGCCCACCATGTAGTGCAGGGGCGGGATCGCCATGCCTGCACACGCCAGGATCGTGGCGTGACGCGCGTGGCAATGAACGACGGCGTGTATATCCGGCCGTCGGGCCAGGATGCCGGCGTGCATGCGCCATTCGCTCGATGGCCGCAGCGCGCCCGGTGCGGCCTCGCCTGCGGCGTCGAGCCTCACCATCGAGTCCGGCGTCAGTTTTCCCGGCGCGATGCCGCTGGGCGTGACCAGAAGGCCGTCGCCGATCCGCGCCGAGGCATTGCCCGAGGTACCCCGGTTGAGGCCGCTGGCCTGCATCGCCTGCATGACCTCGACCAGCTGCTGGCGCAGCTCGTCTTCATTCGCCGCCATCACGCCACCACTTTCTTCAGCGGCATCTCGAGCCGTGCGGCGTCCGTCGCCGCAAAGTCCTTGAGCCGGCCGAGCGTTCCAAGCCCCTGGGCGACGAGCGCCCCCGTCGCATTGGCGAAGTCTATCGCGTCCTGCGGCGCGCGTCCGGCGGCCAGTGCCGCGATGAACCCCGCACAGAAGGAATCGCCGCAGCTCGTGGTGTCGACAGGCACGATGTCGTGAGCGGGGAACACCCGGTGCTCGCCGGAGGGCAGCAAGGCGTGAACGCCCTCGCCGCCGTTCTTGATGACGACGCCTCTTGCGCCCAGCGCCCGAAAAGCGATCGCCGCCTCGCCGAGGCTCGAAGCGCCCGACAGCGCCATCGCTTCGGCGGCGCTGGGAAGGAACCAGTCGACATGCGGCAGGAGCCGGCGGATCTCGTCGCGCGCGCCGGGTCCCGGCGTGATGAGATCGCAGCTGACGGTCGCGCCGGCGGCGCGCGCCTGCGCCAGCAGGTCGGCGCCCGGGCCGCCGTCAAGTTTCGGCCCGCCGACCCCGCCCCAGTGGACGAAGCGCGCGCGCCGCGCGGCGGCGATCTCGTCAGGGCCGATCCCGGCCGCCAGCGCCGCGCCGAATGCGTGAAGGATCGGACGCCGCCCGGCGGAATCGATCGGCAGGATCGTCGTCGAGGTCGTCGCACCGGCGATGGTCCGCAGCAGCGTCGTATCGACGCCCCCGGCCTCCAGTTCGGCGCGCACGAAGCGGCCGTTGCGGTCCTCGCCGATCGCGCCGGAGAGAGCCACCGAAACACCCAGCTTCGCGGCCACCAGCGCCGTGCCGCCCGCCGTCCCGGCCGGCACCACTTCAATCCCCTCAAGCAGGGCGAACGCGTCGCCCGCCGGCAGTCGATCGACCGGCCGTGCGACGATATCCAGCGTCGTCAGCCCGATGCACAGAAGGTCGGCCATTCTTTTTATTCCCTCGTTCGCCTGCGCGTTGATACCGTGCGCCCATTATGGTAGTCAAAACTATCTTTTAAGGGCGCTCCGGCGCCGGGGGAGGCCCGATGTCACGCGTGAACAGCATGGACCTTGCGCTGAGGGCGAGAGCCGAAGCCGTGATACCCGGCGGGATGTATGGCCACCAGTCGGTGGCGCTGATGCCGGAGGGCTATCCCCAGTTCTTCGCCCGCGCCGAGGGCGCGCATCTCTGGGATGTCGACGGCAACCGCTATCTGGATTTCATGTGCGGCTATGGCCCCAACCTCTTCGGCTATGGGCATGCCGCCATCGACGGCGCCTATATCGACCAGCTGCGCAAGGGCGACGCGATGACCGGCCCGGCGGCTGTCATGGTCGAGTTCGCGGAAGCCCTGGTCGGGCAGGTGGCGCATGCCGATTGGGCGATGTTCTGCAAGAACGGCTCCGACGCGAACACGATGGCGCTGATGACGGCGCGTGCCCATACGGGCCGCAAAACCGTGGTGCTGGCGCACGGCGCCTATCACGGGGCTCAGCCCTGGTCGACGCCGGTGCCGGCCGGCACCACGCCCGACGATCGCGCCAACCAGATTTTCTGCGAATACAATGACGTGGAGAGCCTGGAAAAGGCGGTGAAGCAGGCCGGCGACGATCTGGCCGCGATCTTCGCCTCGCCCATCAAGCACGACGTCTTCGTCGATCAGCAGCTTCCGGCGCCGGAATACGCCGCCGCCGCACGGCGCCTGTGCGACCAGTCGGGCGCCTTGCTGGTGGTCGACGACGTGCGCGCCGGCTTCCGTCTGGCGCGCGACTGTTCGTGGTCGCTGGTCGACGTGAAACCGGATCTGTCGTGCTGGGGCAAGGCGATCGCCAATGGCCACCCGATCTCGGCGTTGCTCGGCGCCGACGTCGCGCGCAAGGCGGCGTCGTCGATCTACGTGACGGGCTCTTACTGGTTCGCCGCCGCTGCGATGGCGGCGGGTGTGGAAACGCTGAAGCTGATCCGCGAGACCGACTATCTCGAGCACACCCGTCGACTGGGTCTCGCGTTGCGCGAAGGGTTCGCCGCTGCGGCTGCGCGCCATGGGTTCTCCCTGCGCCAGACCGGTCCTGCCGAGCTTCCGCTGATCATGTTCGACGAGGACCCGGGCCTCAAGAAGGGTTACGCCTGGTGCGCCGACATGATGCGGCGCGGCGTCTATCTGCACCCCTGGCACAACATGTTCATCTGCCAGGCGATGACCGACGCCGACATCGCGGGCGCCGTAGAGGCCGCCGACGGGGCGTTCGCGGCGCTGAAGGCGGCTTGACCCGGTCCGATCTCCTCATCATCAACAAGACAGACCTCGCCCCGATGGTCGGCGCCTCGCTGGAGGTGATGGAGCGCGACACCCGGCGCATGCGCGGCGCCCGGCCCTACGTCTTCACCAACATGAAGGCCCGCGACGGCGTCCGCACCATCGCCGATTTCATCATCGCTCGCGGCGGCCTTGCGCCGCTCGAGGCGGCTTAGGACTCGCGGTCGACGAGCTCTGTCGTCGTGGCGTGGGCGACCCAGGCCATCGACCCGGAAATGCGGCGCCCCTTGGACCGGGACCATCTCGGCGGCGCGCCGAAGCGCCAGCCCGCGCCTGCGCCGTCTTTGCAGACTGGCGGCCGGGCTTTAGGGTCGATTAAGTTGTGCGGCCGCTGAACGCGCGGCACATGCCTCGCCGTCACATATCCGGATGCCGTCATGACCCGATGGATGCGCTTGCTCGCCGCGTGCCTCAGTTTCGTTTTCCTGCCTGCCGCCCAGGCCGGCGATGCCTGGACGTTGTCGGCCGAAGACCATCCCGTCGCGGAAGGTTCTGCCATCACCGAGACCGTGTGGACGAGCGTTCGCGCCGCCGGCCCCTACGACCGCATCGGACTGCACCGCTATCGTGCCAGCGGCCCCAGCGTCGCGACGCTGCTCTATCTGCCCGGCACCAACATGAACGGCGCCGC
>JAKOQZ010000278.1 GCA_029778105.1 Pseudomonadota bacterium
AAAATCGAAGGCTGACCTCAATTGTCTCCCCCTGCGAAGCGGGGGGAGTACCGGCGAAGCCGGGGAGGGGGGCGAGCCTCGCCCTCAATTCAGCTCGTACTTCATGCCCAGCCCCACCTTCTTCAGGTCGGCCTTGAATTTCAGGCTCCAGCCCTCGCCGGCATCCACGTCGAACCCGCCCACCACGGTCGCGGCGAAATTGGCGAAGTCGTTGCCGCCGGTCTCGAAGGGCTGAGCCGGGGCGAAGCGGTCGAAATCCCGGTCCTCCACGCCCGCGCCCAGATAGGGCCGCACGCGTGCCTGCGGGTGCGCCAGCGCCAGCGACAACACCAGCCGCGACCGGGGCCGCGCGTCGTCGATCGCGGTTCCCGGCACATAGGCTTCCGCCGGCGCGCCCGCGTCCTGCGCCACATCCACCGACCAGCGCTCGTCCAGCGCATATCTGGCTTCGGGCGAAATCACCGCCTGCAATTCGCGCAGCGACACCTCGCCCACCACCGGCGGCTCGGCGGCGGCCGCGCCGGCCGTGCTCAGTACTGTGAAGATCGCCAACCCCAGCGCCCGCATTGCAGAACCCTCCGGTTCCGCAACGCCTGACGCGGCGATTGGTTCACGCGAGGAGCAAGGAAAATAAACCCACAAGCCATTGCGCTTGCCGGAAAAGGCATATATTCCTCTCGCCCGAAGGCGCGCACGCGCCGCCAGGAACGGAAGGGAAGGGGGCGCAATGAAAATTCCAGCAAACGAATGCGCCGACCGCGCCAACGAATGCGGCCCCCGCCGCCGGGGCGGTCAGCCGGGCAACCGCAACGCGCTGAAACACGGCCGCCGCAGCCGCCGCCGGGGGGAAACCCGCAAAAAAGCGACAAACGAATGCGCCGCGCGCGCCAACGAATATGCGCCGCCCCGCAAACGCGGCGGCCAGCCCGGCAATGCCAATGCCCGCACCCATGGCCGCCGCACGGCGGAGGCGCGGGCCATCCGCGCCGCCTGGCGCATCGAGCTGGCGGAAGTCCGCGCCCTCTGCGCGCTGGCGGAAAGCCTCTGCTGCCTCCGCCGCGCGCAGCTGGGCGCCGCACGCGCCCTAGTAGAGCGCGTAGGCGCCGTCGATCAGGAAGCTGTCGCCGCTGTGGAAGCTGGAGGCGTCGCTCGCCAGGTAGATCGCGATGCCGCTGAAATCTTCCGGCTGGCCCCAGCGGCGCATCGGCACGCGGCCGATCACCTGCTTGTTGAACTTGTCGTCGGCCTGTCCGCCCGCCGTCATGTCGGTCGCGATCCACCCCGGCAGGATGGCGTTGGCGCGCACGCCATACCGCGCCAGCTCCGTCGCCGTCGATTTGATCAGCCCGATCACCGCGCTTTTCGACGCCGCGTAGTGCTGGTTGCGCGCCGGCCCATGCACCGCCGCCAGCGAGGCGACCCCGACGATCGAGCCGCCCGAGCGGTCGCCCGCTTCCCAGCGCGCGACCATGTGCTTGGCCGCCTCGCGCATCGTCCAGAACACGCCTTCCACATTCACGCCCATCACCTTGCGAAAGCTCTCGGCGGTGATGGTCATCATGGATTTCTCGCGCACGCCGATGCCGGCATTGGCGAACACGCTGTCGACCCGGCCCATCTCCTTGATCGTGTCGGCCATCGCCGCGACGACCTCGTCCTCCTTGGAGACGTCGACCTTCCAGGCTTTCGCCTTCACGCCCAGCGCCGCGATCTTCTCCACCGCCGCCTGGTTCTTGGCCTCGTTGGTGCCCCAGATCGCGACGTCCGCGCCCGCCGCCGCCAGACCTTCGGCAAAGCCGAGCCCGATCCCGCCATTGCCGCCGGTGATCAGCGCCACCTTGCCGGTCAGGTCAAAGGGTTTGAAAGCCATGTGAAGTTCTCCCGATTTTGTGCGGCCGGACCCTGCCATCGCAGACCCATCTTGTCATCCCGGCCGCAGCGAAGCGAAGAGCCGGGACAGAGCGGCCTCACGCAACGATGTGTCAGACCGTGGGCCTTCCCCCGTCGGGGGAAGGTGGGCGACAGCCCGGAAGGGGGCCTGCAGGAAAGGGTGCCTACGAATACCGCAGCCGCGCTTCTTCGGTCAGGCCCATCGCGACCGACAGCATGTCGTCGCCCGCGCGGAACTTGTTCGGGCTCACCACGCTGGCGATGGCTTTGCGCAACACCGGCACGCGGCTCGAACCGCCGGTCAGGAACACCGTACCGATGGCTTCCGCGCCCGTGCCCGCCCGCTTCAGCGTCTCGGCCACCGCCGCCGCCATGCGCGCCCGCTCGCCCGCCACCGCATCCTCGAACCCGTCGCGGGTCGCCGGCGCGGTCAGCCCCGGCTCGATGAAGGCCATCGCGATGGGCGTTTCGTCGGCGGCCGACAGGGCGATCTTCGCGGCCTCCACGCTGAACGCCAGTTGATGGCCCAGATGCTTCTCGATCACGATGCGCAGCCGCCGCGCCTTGTCCGGCTCCACCGCGTCGGCCTCCAGCTCGCGCACCATGCGCCGCGTCGCGGGCGTATAGAGCTGGTTGATGCTCGGCCAGTGCGCCAGATCGGCATAGAGCTGGCGCGGCATGGGCAGATGCTTGGTGTTGAGGAACGTGCCCAGCCCCAGCGCCGGCATCGCCGCCTCCATGGAAAGATGCCGGTCGAGGTCGGTGCCGCCCAGGCGGATGCCGTAATTCGCCAGGATGTCGTCCTTGCGCTCGGTCCGGCCGCGCCGTTCGGGGCTGAGGCGGATGACGGAAAAGTCCGACGTGCCGCCGCCGATATCGCAGATCAGCGCCAGCGTCTCTTCCGCGACGCTCGCCTCATAGGCCCGCGCCGCCGCCAGCGGCTCGTACTGAAAGCTGACATGCTTGAAGCCCTTGCTCTCGGCGATCACCTTCAGCGTGTCCTCGGCGAAGCGGTCCGCCGCCGCGTCGCCGTCCACGAAATGCACCGGGCGGCCGTGCACCACGGCGTCGATGGGCCGGCCCAGAGACGCTTCGGCCCGCGCCTTCATCTCGGCCACGAACAGCCCGATCACGGCTTCGAAGGTGATGCGCTGCGTCTTCAGCAGCGTCGACTCCTTCACCAGCGGCGTCGCCAGGATCGACTTCAGC
>JAKOQZ010000279.1 GCA_029778105.1 Pseudomonadota bacterium
CATTGCCAGCTTCTGGTGGTCGACGGCCCCGGCCGTTACGAGCGGCTGGGCGGCACGATCGACGATGCGGCGGGCGAGGCCTTCGACAAGACCGCCAAGCTGCTGGGGCTGGGCTTTCCCGGCGGCCCGGCGGTGGAGCGGGCAGCCCGGGACGGCGACCCGAAGGCCTTCGCCTTTCCCCGGCCGCTGCTGGACAGACCCGGTTTCGACCTTTCCTTCGCGGGCCTCAAAACCGCCGTGCGCTATGCCGTGCAGCGCGAAGGCGCCTATGGCGCGCAGTTCGCCGCCGACATCGCAGCCAGCTTTCAGGCGGCGGTCGTGGAGATTCTGGAAAAGCGCAGCCTGAGCGCGATGCGCTGGTTTCGCCAGCACCGCCCGGACGCAGCCACGCCCGCCTTCGTGGTGGCCGGCGGCGTCGCCGCCAACGGCGCGATCCGTCAGGCGCTGGAGGCGGCGGCGTCACGCGAAGGCTTCGCCCTCGCCGTGCCGCCGGTGAAGCTGTGCACCGATAACGCGGCGATGATCGCCTGGGCAGGACTGGAGCGCTTTCAGGCCGGCGAGACCGCGCCGCTGGGCATCACCGCCCGTGCCCGCTGGCCGCTCAGCGCCTGAGGGCCGTGGCCCGACCCCGGAAACGCGCCAGAAAAAAGGGGCCCGGTGAAAACCGGACCCCTTGAGGGATGGGCCGCTGCGGGACTGCTCTCAGGATTGCAGCAGCGGACCAGGGAAACCTCGGAGGCGCGCCTCAGATGAAGCCGCCGACGCCTTCCACCACGAAGATCGCGGCGTAGGCGGCGAGGCCGAGACCCATCACATAGGTCCACAGGCGCTGCGAGAGGGTGCTGTGCGGGGCGTTCATGTGGAACTCCTGCAGAATTTCGTTTGGAAAGAGAGGCTTAGGCCGTGAACGCGCCGACGCCCTGGACCGCGAAAAGGATGGCATACGCCATGAGGCCCGCGCCGATCAGGATGGCGGTGATCTTCTGCGAGGCGCTTTCGCCGTTCTGGAACTTCGTGGACATATTCGTCTCTCCTTAGCTTGCCGATGGACGGCGAGGAGAGCGTCAGCCCGGCTGTTCGGGCCCCAAGCGCTTTGTCTCACCGGCCGGCGGGTGCATCACCGCGTCGACGAGACCTATGTAGCTCACCCCTGAGAGGTAAGCAATGAATAAAACCAATTCTGTTCACTGATCACGCGTCACTGTTCATCCGTCACACTTTGCTGCTATGCAGCGTGAGCCGAAGTGGCGGATTTCTGCGGGATCAGCATGTCGGCCTCGGTGAACGGGCAGTCGCGGGCCGTCCCCTTGCGCCCGGCCAGACCCACAAGAAGGAGCCGGCACACCCCATCGAACTCGCGTTGCAGGGCCGGCAGCTTGAGGTTCGACCAGAGCTGGGGGTAGCGGAACTTCATGAGCGCGGACTGCAGCATCTCCGAAGTGGTGGGGATGTCGTCGAGGTCGAACTCGCCATTGGCGACGCCTTCGGCCAGCACGGCGTTGATCAGCTCGCGCTCGCGCGCCAGCCGCGCATTCACCCAGGCCGGGCGTTCGGTCTTGATGATCTGCGCCAGCTCGAAGGTGCGGGGATCGCTTTCGATCTGTTCGTAGGTGAGCACCATGTCGAGATGGAAGATGTTGCGCAGCCGGGCGACCGCCGGCAGGCCCGCCTCGTTCGCCGCTTCGATGAGCTGCTGGTGCTGCTTTTCGCCGTGCTCCTCGGCGATCGCGAGGGCGATATCGATCTTTCCGGGGAAATAGCGATAGAGATTGCCCGGACTCATCTGGAGATCGGCGGCGATCTCGGCCATCGAGGTTTTTGCGTAGCCGTAATGCTTGAATCGCTTGGTCGCCGCGTCGAGAATCCGCTCGCGCATCGCGTCTTTGCTGGCCATCCTGTACCGCCTTCCCCCGAAAGCCATGAGCCTGTTCCGGACTCATGGCCCGAAACTTTTTATGGGTATCGAGCCTAAGTCAGGTTCGGTGAATAATCAACGAAACGTTCAGTTGAACACATGGTTGCCGAATCTCCATCGATCGCCGTTCTGGGCGCCGGCGCCTGGGGCACCGCCCTGGCGGCTGCCGCCCGCCGGGCCGGCCGCACCGTCGCGCTGTGGGCGCGCGAGGCCGACGTCCGCGAGGCCATTGCCGGCCGCGGCGAGAACACGCCCTTCCTGCCCGGCATCCGCCTGCCCGCCGGGCTGAGCCTGCCGGACGACCCGGCCGCCGCTGCGGCCGAGGCCGGCATCGTTCTGCTCGCCGCCCCGGCCCAGCATCTGCGTCAGCAGCTGGCGCTGATCGCCCCGGCGGTGAAGCCGGGCACGCCGCTGATCGTGTGCGCCAAGGGACTAGAGCGCGGCACCGCGCGGCTGATGACCGAGATCGTCGCCGAGGCCGCCCCCGGCGCGGAAGCGGCGATCCTGTCGGGCCCCAGCTTCGCCGAAGACGTGGCGCGCGGCCTGCCGACCGCGATCACCCTCGCCGCCCGCACCCTGCCGCTCGCCGAGAAACTGGCGGCGGCGCTGGCGAGCCCCGCCTTCCGCCCCTATGCCAGCAGCGACCCGGTCGGTGCGGCCATCGGCGGCGCGGTGAAGAACGTGCTCGCCATCGCCTGCGGCATCGCCGAGGGCAAGGGCTTCGGCGCCAGCGCGCGGGCAGCGCTGATCGCCCGCGGCTTCGCCGAGATGCGCCGCTTTGGCGGAGCGCTGGGCGCGCGCGCCGAAACGCTGACCGGACTTTCCGGACTGGGCGACCTGATCCTCACCTGCACGACGGCGCAGTCGCGCAATTTCGCCTTCGGTCTGGCGCTGGGATCGGGCGAGACCGTCGCCGAGGCCGACGGCCATGCGCGCGGCGTGGTGGAGGGCGAGGCGAGCGCCCGGCCCGTGGTGGAGCGCGCGGCGGCGCTGGGCGTCGACATGCCGATCGCCGCCGCCGTCGCCGGCATCGTGGAGGGCCAGCCGATCGAAACCGCCATCGCCGCCCTGCTGGCCCGGCCGCTGCGCGCCGAGCACGAATAGACGCCGCGATTCCCACCGGCGTCGAAAGCCATTAGGAACGCGGAAGGACCATCGGAGACGCCCATGCTGTTCGCCATCCACTGCCTCGACAAGCCGCTTTCGACGGGCCTGCGCGCCGTGACGCGCGACGCGCATCTGGCCTATGTGCAGAGCCACGGCTCGAAGATCCGCATCGCCGGGCCGCTGCTGTCGGATGACGGCGAGCGCATGGCCGGATCGCTGATCGTGCTGGAGGCCGCCTCCATCGAGGAAGCCCGGCTGTGGAACGCGCACGACCCCTACACCAAGGTGGGCCTGTTCGAGAGCGTCGATGTCCGCCCCTTCAACTGGACGCTGGCCGACGGGCAGAAGCGCGAGGGCTGAGGCGTGAAATACTGGCTCATCAAATCCGAACCCGACGCCTGGAGCTGGGAGCAGCAGGTCGCGAAGGGCGCGGCGGGCGAGCCGTGGAGCGGCGTGCGCAACCACACCGCCAAGCTGAACCTGATGGCGATGAAGAAAGGCGACCGCGCCTTTTTCTATCACTCCAATATCGGCAAGGAGATCGTCGGCATCTGCGAGGTGGCGAAGGAAGCCTATCCCGACCCCACCGCCCCGGCGGGCAGCCCCTGGGTGGTCTGCGATTTCGTCGCGGTCGGCCCGCTGAAAACGGCGGTCGGGCTGGCCGACGTGAAGGCCGAGCCGCTTCTGGCCGA
>JAKOQZ010000041.1 GCA_029778105.1 Pseudomonadota bacterium
CTGGTGGCGGTCGCCGCCATCCACACGCCGGCCGCCTATGGCATCGGCGAGGTGGGCGCGATCCACGTGAATTCGCTGATCGAGCTGTCCCTGGGCCTGGCCATCGGCGCCATCACCTTCACCGGCTCGGTCATCGCCTTCGCCAAGCTGAACGGCAACATGTCCGGTGCGCCGATCCTGCTGCCGGCCCGCCACCTGCTGAACATCGCCATCGCCGGCGCCATCGTCGCCCTGGTGGTGCTGCTGGTCATGAGCCATGGCGAGGCCATGTGGGCCTTCTGGGCGATCTTCGCCCTGTCGCTGCTGATCGGCGTGACCCTGATCATCCCCATCGGCGGCGCGGACATGCCCGTCGTGGTCTCGATGCTGAACTCCTATTCGGGCTGGGCCGCCGCGGCGCTCGGCTTCACCCTGGAGAACGTCACCCTGATCATCACCGGGGCCCTGGTCGGCTCCTCCGGCGCGATCCTGTCCTACATCATGTGCAAGGGCATGAACCGCAGCTTCATCTCGGTGATCCTGGGCGGCTTCGGCGGCGAAACCGCGACGGCCGGCGGGGTGGTGGAGACGCGCCCGGTCAAGCAGGGTTCGGCGGACGACGCGGCCTTCATCATGAAGAACGCCGGTTCGGTGATCATTGTGCCGGGCTACGGCATGGCGGTGGCGCAGGCCCAGCATGCCTTGCGCGAAATGGCCGACAAGCTGAAGGCAGAGGGTGTGAAGGTCTCCTACGCCATCCATCCCGTCGCGGGCCGCATGCCCGGCCACATGAACGTGCTGCTGGCCGAGGCGAGCGTGCCCTATGACGAGGTCTTCGAGCTGGAAGACATCAACAGCCAGTTCGCGCAGGCCGACGTCGCCTATGTCATTGGCGCCAACGACGTGACCAATCCGTCGGCCAAGACCGACCCCAAATCGCCGATTTTCGGCATGCCGATTCTGGACGTGGAAAAGGCCAAGACCGTGCTGTTCATCAAGCGCGGCATGGGCTCGGGCTATGCCGGCGTCGAGAACGAGCTGTTCTTCCGCGACAACACGATGATGCTGTTCGCGGACGCCAAGAAAATGACGGAAGAGATCGTCAAAGCCCTGGGGTGAAGATCATGCGCATGGCCGTTGGACTGTTTGCTGCGTTTCTCCTCGCGGCCCCCGCCCTCGCCAATGTCGCGCCCCCGCCGCCGGATTCGCCCGAACGGGCGGGCGAAACGGTCTATGCCTTTTTCGAGAACTTCAACGCCGGGAATGTCGAGGGCATCGCTTCGACCTATTCCGACGGCGGAAACTTCGTGTGGGTCGAGAACGGGAGCGTCTCGTATTCCGACAAGGCCGCCGCCGTCGCCGGGATGACCGAGCGGTTCAAGGCGACGCCGGGCGCGCGGATCGAGACGATCGACGGCTATCGCATCATCCCCATCGGAACGGGCGGCGCAGAGGTCGTCGTGCCGATGACGCTGAACGTCAAGGACGCGAAGACAGGCGAGGAGAAGCAGGTGCTGAGCGGCGTGATGACGCTGACGCTGCAGCTGGAGAAGGATGAATGGCGGATCGTCGCCGGCCATACCTCGACCGCGATCTCGATGCAGTAGGCGGACACGCCGAGCCGCACAAACGAAAGGGCCGCCCGATGGGCGGCCCTTCTTCATTCCGGCATGAGCCGGGAGATTACTTCTTCGCCGGAGCGGCGAGCAGGCCTTCGCGCTGCAGGCGCTTGCGGGCGAGCTTGCGGGCGCGGCGGATCGACTCGGCCTGCTCGCGGGCGCGCTTGACGCTGGGCTTTTCGTAGTGGTTGCGCAGCTTCATCTCGCGGAAGAGGCCTTCACGCTGCATCTTCTTCTTCAGCGCCTTGAGGGCCTGATCGACGTTGTTGTCGCGGACGATGATCTGCACGGATAGCCTTCTCGACGGTCAAAACTTGATGGCGGACACGGCCCAGGGCCGTTCCGGGAGGCGGCGAAATAGCAAAAGCGGGGGGGCTTGTCCACCCCGCGCGGCCAGAAACGAAAAAGCCCACAAGCGGCCGGAATCCGGCGGCTTATGGGCTCGATCACGCCTTATGAGGGCGGGTTAGTGCGCCGTATCGAAGCGCAGACGTTCGAGTTCTTCCTTGAGTCGAAGTTTCTGGCGTTTCATCGCCGAGATCTTCAGTTCGTCAAAGCCGGGGTGGGCGAGTTCATCGGCAATCGTCTCTTCCAGCCGCCGATGTTTCTCCGAAATCTGCTGGATGTGCGACTCAAGTCCCATCGGACCTGTCTCCTTCTCCTGCTTCAGATGCAAGAATGACATCATGGAATCATCGATCTGTCACGAGCGACGATGCGTCGTGACGCCGATTTCATGTGGTGCGGCGCACAAGAAATCCCGCCGGAAATCGTGGTTCAAAGCGAGACACAGCACCTGAGCCGCGCTAGTCTGACCGCAATGGGGTGTTTCAGCAGGGCATGTCGGGGATGCAGGTTTCTGGGCCGGAAGTGAGCGAAGAAGAGCGGGCCCTGTATGCCAAGCTCGGGGCGCTGAGGCTGGAACACCGCGATCTCGACAGCGCGATCGATGCGCTGAGCGGCGCCATCGTTCAGGATCAGCTTCAGCTGGCGCGGCTGAAGAAAAAGAAGCTGATGCTGAAGGATCAGATCCTGAAGATCGAGAACGAGCTGATCCCCGACATCATCGCCTGACCGGCGCCGATCCGGTCAGGGCCGGGCCTTCTTGCGCTCGTACATGGCGCGGTCGGCGCGCGCCATCGCCTCGGCCGGATTTTCGCCCGCCTTGAACTCGTAGGCGCCGGTGGTGAAGGAAATCGGCACCGCGCGGCCGGCCCAGACAAGCGGGCTGGCCTTGATGATCTGGCAGATCAGGTCCGCCTTCATATCGGCCTCGCGCTGGTTCGCCTTGGCCAGCAGAAGCCCGAATTCGTCGCCGCCGAGACGGCCGATGAGATCGGATTCGCGGATATGGCCGCGGATCACCTCGCACACATGCAGCAGCGCGGCGTCGCCGGCTGCGTGGCCGTGGCGGTCGTTGATCTCCTTGAAGTTGTCGAGATCGATGTAGATCAGGCTGGCCGGAAGGCCGTAGCGCTCGACGAACGAGAGAATGCGCGACATCTCGCGCACGAAGGCCTTGCGGTTCAGGCAGGGGACCAGGACGTCGTGGTCGGCCTCGGTCTCGAGCTGCGCCATGCGGCGGCGGTGCTGGGCGAGTTCCTGCCGCAGCGCGTCGACCTCGCCCATCAGGCGCATGATCGCATCGCGGACGCGGGGGGTGAATTCGTGGTGCGGGATGCCCAGGACCGTCGGAATATCCGCCGCAGGCCGCGCCGCGGGCGCAGCCTGGACAACGCCCGAGCCCACGGCCGGACGCGCCGAGACCGAACCGAAAAGCGACCCGGACTGATTGGAACCTGTAACCCGCATCTGCGAGCGATCTCCGTTGACGTGCGGAAAATGGCGCGGGAGTCAGAACCAAACCGTTAACGCGGCCACGCGTCATGGAGGTTGCGCGGCGCGGGCGCGCGCCTGTATATCGCCGCTTTCCCGAAGGAAGGGCCCATGGCCGCCGCATCGCGCAAGCCGGGCAAGTCCCGCTCCAAAGTCCCGGCATCGCCGCTGGTCGGCATCATCATGGGCAGCCAGTCCGACTGGTCGGTGATGCGCCATGCCGCCGAAACGCTGGCGGCGCTGGGCGTGCCCTATGAGGCGCGCATCGTCTCGGCCCATCGCACGCCGGAGCGGCTTTACGCCTATGCCGACAGCGCGCAGGAGCGCGGGCTGAAGGTGATCATCGCCGGCGCGGGCGGCGCCGCCCATCTGCCGGGCATGACCGCGTCGATGACGCCGCTGCCGGTGCTGGGGGTGCCGGTCGCGGCGACGGGGCTGCAGGGCTTCGACAGCCTGCTCTCCATCGTGCAGATGCCGGGCGGCGTGCCGGTGGGCACGCTGGCGGTGGGCAGGCCGGGGGCGATCAATGCCGGGCTGCTGGCGGCTTCGATCCTGGGGCTCTCGGACGCCAGGCTTATGAAGCGGCTGGAAGAGCATCGCAGGCGCCAGACCGCCGCCGTGCCCATCGAGCCCAAGGACGAGCCCTAGGCCATGACGCCCGCCCCGCAGCCTCTGGCCCCCGGCGCGACCATCGGCATTCTGGGCGGCGGGCAGCTGGGGCGCATGCTGGCGCTGGCCGCCGCGCCGCTGGGTTTCCACATCCATATCTATTCGCCCGAGGCCGAAAGTCCGGCCGGCGAGGTGGCGGCGCGGACCACGCGCGGCGCGTATGACGACGCGGCGGCGCTGACGGCGTTTGCGGCCGAGGTCGACGCCGTCACCTATGAATTCGAGAATGTGCCGGCGGCCTGCGCCGCGCTGCTGGCCGGGCTGAGGCCGGTGCGGCCGGGCGTGAAGGCGCTGGACGTGGCGCAGGA
>JAKOQZ010000042.1 GCA_029778105.1 Pseudomonadota bacterium
GATGCCGCTCATGCGCGTCTCGGCGGTGAAGGGCACGAACACGGCGTGCGCCGCACCCATCTCGCGCGCCCGTATGGCGTGCTTCTCCTTGGCCAGCACCACGATGGAGCGGCCTTCCGGCGTCTCGTCGGCCAGCGAGGCGAGCTGGGCGGCTTCGGCGAGCGCGACCTCGGTGACGCCGGCTGCGGGCATGAAGGCGGCGGCGACGCGGTTGCCGAGCGTGATCGTGCCCGTCTTGTCGAGCAGCAGCGTGTCGACGTCGCCCGCCGCCTCGACGGCGCGGCCCGACATGGCGAGCACGTTGAAGCGCACCAGGCGGTCCATGCCGGCGATGCCGATGGCCGAAAGCAGCGCCCCGATGGTCGTCGGAATCAGCGTCACGAAGAGCGCAACCAGCACGACCACCGGAACGGCGCCGCCGGCATAGGCGGCGAAGGACGGGATGGTCGCCACCGCCATGAGGAAGATGAGCGTCATGCCGGCCAGAAGAATGTCGAGCGCGATCTCGTTCGGCGTCTTCTGGCGCTTCGCGCCCTCCACCAGCGAGATCATGCGGTCGAGAAAGGTGGAGCCGGGCGCTGCGGTGATGCGGACCTTGATCCAGTCGGAAATGACCATGGTGCCGCCGGTGACGGCGCTGCGGTCGCCGCCGCTTTCGCGGATGACGGGCGCGCTTTCGCCGGTGATCGCGGCTTCGTTCACCGAAGCGATGCCCTCGATCACCTCGCCGTCGGAGGGGATGAGATCGCCGGCCTCGACGAGAACGATCTGGCCCGGCTGGAGCTCCAGCGCCGGTGTGGGAACCATCAGGCCGGTTTTGGCGTCGACGATCAGCTTGGCGAGGATGTCGCTGCGCGTGCGGCGGAGCGAGTCGGCCTGGGCCTTGCCGCGGCCTTCGGCGACGGCCTCGGCGAAGGTGGCGAACAGCACCGTCGCCCAGAGCCAGAGCACGATCTGCAGCGTGAAGCCGAAGGACGCGCCGGCCGCGATGTCGCGGATCATGATGGCCGTGGCGAGGAGGGCCACCACCTCGACCACGAACATGACCGGCGTGCGGATCATGCGGCGCGGATCGAGCTTGGCGACCGCCTGGCCGAGCGCCGGCAGCAGGATGGCGGGGTCGAGAACGGAGGCGGATGTACGGGCGGACATGGGATGCGTCCTTTAAAAGAGCTGGCCGGCGAGCATGGCGATCTGCTCGACGATGGGACCAAGGGCGAGAGCGGGCAGGAAGGTCAGGCCGCCGATGATGAGCACCGAACCGACCAGAAGCCCGATGAAGAGACCGCCATGGGTGGGGAAGGTGCCGGCCGATTGCGGCGCGCTTGTCTTTTCCGCCAGCGATCCGGCGATGGCGAGCATCGGCACGATCATCAGGAAGCGGCCCATGAACATCGCGACGCCGAGGGTCAGGTTGTAGAAGGGCGTGTTGGCGCTGAGGCCCGCGAAGGCCGAGCCGTTATTGGCGGCCGCCGAGGTGTAGGCGTAGAGCATCTCGGCGAAGCCATGCGGCCCCTGGTTGAGCCGTCCGGCGATCCCTTCGGGGATGACCGCCGCGATGGCCGTGAACGCCAGCATGGCGAGCGGCAGGATGAGCAAAGCGAGCATGGTGAGCTTCACCTCGCGCGGCTCGATCTTCTTGCCGAGATATTCGGGCGTGCGTCCGACCATCAGGCCGGCGACGAAGACCGCGACGATGGCGAAGAGCAGCATGCCGTAGAGGCCGGCGCCGACGCCGCCGACGATGACCTCGCCGAGCTCCATGTTGATCAGCGGGATCATGCCGCCGATCGGCGTGAAGCTGGCGTGCATCGCAATGACCGCGCCGCAGGAGGCGGCCGTCGTGATGACGGCGAAGAGCGATGAGGTCGCGATGCCGAAGCGGACCTCCTTGCCCTCCATATTCCCCATGGACGGATCGAGCCCGAGCGCGGTGAGAAGCGGATTGCCCGCAGCCTCCGCCCAGTAGGTCACCGCGACGCCGACGAGGAAGAGGACGCCCATCGCGCCGAGGATCGCCCAACCCTGGCGCTGGTCGCCCACCATGCGTCCGAAGACATTGGTGAGCGCCGCGCCGATCGCGAAGATCGCGACCATCTGGAGGAAATTGCTGAGCGGCGTCGGGTTCTCGAAGGGATGCGCCGAGTTGGCGTTGAAGAAGCCGCCGCCATTGGTGCCCAGCATCTTGATCGCCTCCTGGCTGGCGACAGGGCCTAGCGCCAGCGTCTGCTGCGCGCCTTCCAGCGTGGTGGCCGTGGCGTTGCCGGCGAATGTCTGCGGCACGCCCTGCCAGACGAGGGCCAGCGCCAGAACGAACGACAGCGGCAGAAGCACATAGAGCGTCACGCGCGTGACGTCGGCCCAGAAATTCCCCAGCGTGCGGGCGCTGCGCCGCGCGAAGCCGCGGATGAGCGCGGTCGCAAGGGCGATGCCGGTGGCCGCCGAAAGGAAGTTCTGGACGGTGAGCCCCATCATCTGCGTGAGATGGCTCATCGTCGTCTCGCCGCCATAGGACTGCCAGTTCGTGTTGGTGACGAAGCTCATCGCGGTGTTGAAGGCGAGATGATCGCCGACCGCCGCGAAGCCCTGGGGGTTCAGCGGCAGAACGTCCTGCAGGCGCATCAGGCCATAGAGAAAGGCGAAGCCGAGCAGGTTGAAGACCAGCATCGCGGCGGCATAGGCCGTCCAGTGCTGTTCGCTGTCGGCCTTGACGCCGGCGAGGCGATAGAAGCCGCGCTCGACCGGGCCAAGCACCGGGCTGAGGAGCGTGCGCTCGCCCGAGAGGACGCGCGTGAGAAAGCCGCCGAGCGGTTTCGCCAGCGCGACGACGACGATGCAGAACAGCAGGATCTGCAGCCAGCCATTGAGGGTCATGGCGGCCTCTAGAGCGATTCAGGCCGCAGCAGCGCGACCACGAGATAAATGCCGATGAGAAGGGCGACGATGGCGCCGAGCCAGAGATCGAGCGTCATGGCTCAGACCTTCGCGCCGGCGGCGACGTAGAGGCCTCCGAGCGCGAACAGCGCGATGCCGAGGCCGAGAAAGAGGAGGTCGTTCATGGGCAGATGCCTTCCGGGAAATATCCGGGGCATCACGTGGGCTTAAGCGGGCCGGGCCGACATATCGAGGCCGGCCGGCCCGTATAGGAAAGTCATAGGGGCGCGAAAGCCGCAGCCGCGCCGGCAGGCGAGCCTAGGACAGCAGCCAGGGTCTGGGCCCGGCGCCGGTCGCCTCGGCGACCATGCGGCTGTTGCCGATGACGCCGGCCGCCGGGTCTGCGACGTCGCCGAGCGCGACGAAATCGGCCGTCGCGTTTTCGCGGGTGAGGGTGACGATCGCATAGCCCTTATTGGTGGCGTCGCACCACGCGATGCCGGGATTTTCGCCGGTGAGCGCATCCTCGCGTCCGCCGGCGGGCGCAGCGGTCAGCCATTTCTCCATGCCCGGCGAAGTGACGGCCGTGGCCGCGACCTCGACCGCGAGGCAGGGCCCATCGGCGGCGGCCGCGAGATTGTTGGCCCAGGCCGAATGGCTGTCGCCGGAGAGCACGATCGTGTTTGCGGCATGCGCCTGGATGTCGGCCATGAGCCGGGCGCGGGCCGCCGGATAGCCGCCCCACGCATCGAGCGTGTAGGGGAGGCCGTATTTCGCGAGCCGCGTGCCGGACAGCGTGTAGGTTTTCGTCCGTTCCGTCGCGTCGGCCGGAACGAAGCGGTTGAACGCCTGCGGCGTCACCACGTCGCCCATAACGACCTGCTGCGCCAGAACCTGCCAGGGCGTGCCGGCGGCCCGGGAGCGCTGCAGTTCCTTGCGGAGCCATGCTTCCTGGGGAAAGCCCATCATCGTGCGCTTGGGGTCGATATAGGCCTTGCGCTTGAACGCGTCGACGGCGGCGGCCAGTTTCGTCTCGTCCATGTCGGGCACGTCGCCGAACAGCTCCTGATACGACATCGCGCGCGACCGGCCGATCATGCGCGTATCGAGCATGAGCAGCGTCGCCAGCCCGCCCCAGTCGTAGCGGCGGTAGATCGCGAGGCCCTGACGGGGATCGTGACGGACGGGCATCCAGTCGAGATAGGCCTGAACCGCGTTGGCGCGCCGCGTCTGCCAGGCGCCTTCGGTGGCGGGGTCGTGATTCTGGGCGCCGCCGGACCATGTGTCGTTCGCGAACTCGTGGTCGTCCCAGATGGCGATCCAGGGCTTGATCCGGTGGAGCTCCTGCAGATCGGGATCGTCGCGGTAATTGGCGTAGCGGCGGTGATAGTCGCTGCCGGAGATGAGCTCGACCTCGGGCATCAGGATGCGCCCGGCGACGGCCTCCTTCGCCGACGGATAGGCGCCCCTGCCGTATTCGTAGAAATAGTCGCCGACATGGATGCAGAGCTCGATGTCGGGCCGCGCGGCCGCGTCGCGATAGGCGTGAAACCAGCCAAAGCCGAGATTGGCGCACGACAGGAGCGCGAAACGCAGCGACGCCGCGCCGGCATCGGGCGCGGTGCGCGTGAGGCCCGTGACGGACGGTCCCTTGGCGCCGACGAAGCGGTAGGCATAGCTGCGGCCCGGCTTCAGCCCGCGGGCATCGACCTTGACGCAGAAATCGCGCCGGGGCGACACGGCCGCCTTTCCGCTGCGCACGATGGATTTGAAGCTGTCGTCTTCCGCCACTTCCCATCCGATCTCTCCGGGACCGGCGTCGGCGGTGACGAAGCGCGTCCACAGGATGACGGCGTCTTTCAAGGGATCGCCGGATGCGACGCCATGCGTGAAGGCGCCGTGCGCGACGCCGCGTGTCGCGGCGAAGGCGGGTGCGCAGCTCAACGCCGGTCCGGCGAGACCGGCTGCCAATAAGGTGCGGCGCGTGAGGTGGGGCATGGCGATCCCGAAATGGCGGAGCGCTGCGGAGCATGCACCAGGAATGTTGCATCGCAATAAAATTGTGCATCGCAAGAGGCGGTCGGTTGTCGATCGCCGGCTTTGATGTAGGCTGCGAAGCATCGCGGCGACTTGGGCAGTCAGGGCTTCAGCGTTGGAATCGGCGGCCTCCAAACTCGATCGGGCTTCTCCGCGCGCGCATGCGCAGCGCGAGGGCCGGCTCGTGGCGTTCGGCAGGCCGGTGCCCGAACTGCAGAAGGCGCGGATCTACGAACAGCTGCTGCTCGACATCATCATGGGCGAGTTCGCGCCCGGCGCGCAGCTGGAGGAAAAGGCGCTGTCGCTGCGCTATGATGCGGGCCTCGCCGGCATCCGCGATGCGCTGAGCCGGCTGGACCTGGAAGGGCTGGTCGCGCGGCGGCCGCGTCAGGGCACGTTCGTCGCGCCGCTGGATGTCGACGATCTGCGGCAGGACTATGAAGCGCGGATGATCATCGAACCGGAATGCGCGGCGATGGCGGCGCTTTATGGTTCGGCGGACGAGGTTGCGGCGATTGCGGATGCGTTCGAGCACGGCGAGGAAGCCGCCATCGCCGCCGATACGCGGGCGCTGGTCGCCATGGATCAGCGCTTTCATGCCGCGGTCGCCCGGGCGGCGGGCAATTCCAGTTTGTCGCGCGTGCTGATCCCGCTTCAGCACAAGGCGACGCGGTTCTGGATCTTCTCGATGAAGACCAGCACCGAGGCCGAACGCATGGCCGATGTGCTGGATCACCGGCGGATCGCGAGCATGATCGCCGCGAAGGATGCCGACGGGGCGCGGGCTGCCATGCGGGCCATGCTGCAGGAGATGCCGGGCGTGCTGAAGCGGGTCGCGCGCGGCGGTTGACCGGCTTGATGCATCGCAGCAAGAATTTTGCTGCAATGCACTTGAAAAATTTCTCGTAACATTTTACAAGCGTGATGGGCTTGGCTAGATCCCAGCAAGGGGCGGTCAAGACGCCAGAGGAGCCGGTTTTTCGCGTCTGACAGGCGGGGGCTTCATGGCGACTCTTCACCGTTTCCTTTGTGGCGTATCTCTCATCACTCTGGCTGCGGTCTCCGCGCCTTTCGCATCTGCACAAGAAACACCCGTGCCGGCTTCAGAAACCGGCACGGAAAAGCCTGCCGACACCGCCGCCGAGGCGGGGGAAGAAGTCGTCGTTACGGCCGATCGCGCCGGGCTGCTGGAGACCAAGCCGAGCAAGACGGTTTTCGGTCTGCGCAAGCCGCTGATCGAGACGCCGCGCTCGGCGAGCCTCGTCAGCGACACCACGATGGAGCGCTATGGCGTCGAGACCATCAACGATCTGACGGCGGTTTCGCCGGGCACCTATACGGCCAGCTTCTTCGGCGTGCCGGGCGCGGTCGCCTCGCGCGGCACGCTGGCCGACAATTATTTCCGCGGCTTCCGGCGCATCGAGAACCGCGGCACCTATACGACGCCGCTGGGCGCCGCCTCGCGCGTGGAAATCCTGCGCGGCCCGCCCTCGCCGGTCTACGGCGCGGGCAAGGTGGGCGGCCTTCTCAACTTCGTGCCGAAGACGGCGCGGGCGGGCGCGGGCTTCACCAATTTCGCCAAGCTGTCGGTTTCGATGGGGTCTTACGACTTCTCGAAAATGACGGGCGAAATCGCGACGCCGGTGGAGCTGGGGACGATCAAGGGCGGCATCTACGCCTATGGCGAGTATGAGAACTCGAGCGAATACTACCGGGGCATCTCGCCCACCCATAAGCTGTTCGAACTGTCCGCCGATTTCGATCTGGCGCCCGGCTGGACGATGGCGTTCGGCGGCATGGTCTATCGTTCCGAAGGCGACGTTCAGTCGCCCGGCTGGAACCGCCTGACGCAGGACCTGATCGACAACGGCACCTACATCACCGGCCGCGACACGACGCTCACCGATAGTGACGGCAACGGCCGTATGACGCCGAACGAGGTGGGCGGCAATTTCTGCTATCCGTTCAGCTGCGCGATCTACCAGCCCTATTACGGCTTCCCGCCCTCGTCGGAGCCGCGCCACGTGCTCGATACGGGCGTCGGCACCACGAAGCTCGACCGCCGCACCATCTATATCAGCGACGCGGACTTCTCGAAGACCGAGACGAACACGGCCTATTTCGATCTCGGCTATGCGTTCAGCGACGATTCGGAAGTGACGCTGCAGTTCTTCTACGACGACCAGGACAACAAGCGCTTCGTCTCCTACGGCTATCCGGCGGCGTTCGAGGCGTCGGTGTGGGAATCGCGCCTGACCTATGACTTCACGTTCGAGTCGGGCGTGTTCAAGGCGACGACGCTGGTCGGCGCCGGCTATCGCTCGTATGACGGCCGCCGCCGCGAAAGCTACAACTCGGGCCTCATCGCGCTGGATCGCCGCGACCTGAGCTATGGCGCGACGCCGACCGACATCATCGACAGCCCCTTCGACAACGATCCGGTCTGCTATTTCTGCGGCGGGTTCACCGGCGTGGGCTGGGAGAACGACAACAACTCAACCTGGGACAATACCGGCCTCTTCTTCACCACCGACATCTATCTGTGGGAGAACCTCAACGTCATCCTGGGCGCGCGGTACGACTGGTACAGCGTGGAATCCCAGGACAAGGGCGGCAACGGCACCGGCATCTCCTATCAGCCTTCGGGCGTGTGGTCCGACGAGCAGGGCGATTTCTCCTACTCGGTGTCGGTCAGCTACAAGACGCCCTGGGGCCTGATGCCCTATTTCACCTATGCCGAGACGTCGGCACTGGAGATGAGCCAGGCCGGCGATATCGCGCCGAGCCTCATCCGCGACGACGCCTGGCTGTCGGATTCCAAGCTGACGGAAGCCGGCGTGAAATTCGTGCTGCTCGACGGCTCGCTGGTCGGCTCGCTGGCCTATTACGAGCAGGAGCGCACGCGCCTGACGAGCGGCCCGACGCCGCAGGTCCAGGGCACGACGTCGAAGGGCGTCGAGCTGGAGGTCCGCTATCTCATCGACGACAATTTCAGCCTGACCTTCGCCGGCAACAATCAGCAGACGATGGTGAAGGGCCCGGACAACTCGTTCACTTATGTGCCCTGGTACACGGTCGGCGTGAGCCCGCAGAACGCGTTCGGCGGATCGTATGTGGTGTGGGCGTTCTCCAGCCTCGCCGGACGATCGGGCGCGTATGAATACACGCTGATCCCCGACACCGTCGCGAGCCTCTATGGCACCTATTCCAGCGACGACTACGACTGGGGCAGCTGGGGCGCGACGCTGGGCGTCACCTACGCGACAGAAACGCACGGCACGGTTCCCGGCGCGGTCGTGTTCCCCGACTACGCCGTCCTGAACGGTTCGGCGTTCATCAAGTCGGGCAACCTGACCTTCACGCTCAACGTCGACAACATCACCGACGAGCTCTACTTCACGCCCGGCGCGGACGTGTATGCGAACCTGTCGGCGATGCCGAGCCGCGGCCGCGAATTCCGCTTCTCGATCTCGGCGGAGTTCTAGGCATGTCCCAGGCGGCAGCCGTCCCGCAGAGCGCCGCAGCGATGCAGGACTCGTGGCGTAAATACGTGGTCCTGGCGGCGTTCTGCGTGATGCTGTTCCTGATCACGGCGGGCACGTATTCCTCGCTCGGGGTCGTGCTGCCGCACATGGTTCAGGAGCTCGGGTGGAGCTGGCGCGACGCCGGGCTGGGCTTCACCCTGCTCGGCGTCTTCACCGGCGCGTCCTCGCTGGTGCCGGCATTCCTGATCCGCAAGGTCGGCGTGCGCTCGACGCTGTTCATCGGCGCCGTGGTGCAGGGCTGCGGCTTCGTGCTGCTGGCCCTGGCCGATATGCCGTTCGCCTATTTCGTCGGCGCGGCGCTCTGCGGCGTCGGCTATCAGATGACGGCGCTGGTGCCGGGCACGCATGTGCTGGGCTCGCTGTTCGCCAACAAGACGCGCATCTTCGGCATCTATTTCACCTTCGGCAGCGTCGGCGGCATCTGCGGGCCGTGGATGGTCGTCGCGATCATGGGCGACACGGCGACCGGCGGCGACTGGCGTCTCTACTGGGCCATTCAGGCGGTGCTCGCGGTGATGGTCGGCGCCGCCGTCGCGTTCGCCGTCGGCAGCACAAGGTGGCTGAAGTCGCACGCCATCTCCGAGCAGGAGGATGTGGAGGAGGCGAAGGAAGCCAACCCCGCCGTCTTCCGGACGAGCGAAGACTGGACCGTGAAGCAGGCGATCCGCACGCCGCAATTCGCCATTCTCGTCGCGGCCTATTTCATGCACCTGCTGAGCGGCGTGACCGTCGCCAGCCTGTCGGTGGCGCATCTGGGCGAGATCGGCGTCGGCGCGGCGGTCGCAGCCGCGATGCTGAGCATCGAATCGCTGTTCGGCGCGGGCAGCCGCCTGCTGGGCGGCGCGATCGGCGACCGGCTGGACCCGAAATACATTCTCGTCGTCTCGCAGCTTTTCACCATGCTGGGCCTGCTCGCGATCGGCTCGGGCCTCACCTCGTATCCCGTGCTTCTGGTCTACGCGGTCGGCACGGGCGCGGGGTTCGGCCTCACGGTGCTCGCCTGCACCGTGCTGCTGATCAACTATTTCGGGCGCAAGAACTATCTGGAGCTGTTCTCGATCACCTGCCTCGCCGGCGCGTTCTCGGCGAGCGGGCCGTTCATCGGCGGCCTGATGCGCGACAGTCTGGGCTCGTTCGCGCCGACCTTTCAGCTCTTCGCCGCCATCGCGGGCATCGTGACCATCGCGGCGATTTTCATGCGGCCGCCGGCGCTCGACAAGAACGCGCGCGTGGCGGTCAAGACCACGACTGCAGCCGAGCAAGGGTGAGGGCAGTATGACTGCATCAGTTACGTCAAAGGAATTCGGCGTATTTCTTCCGATCGCCAGCGGCGGCTGGATCATTTCATCGACCGCGCCGAAGCTGGACGGATCGTGGGAGCAGAACCGCGACGCCGCGCTGGTGGCCGACCGCTATGGGCTCGACTTCGTGATGTCGATGGGGAAGTTCCGCGGCTTCGGCGGGACCACCCACCACTGGGAGACCTCGCTGGAGTCGATCTCGCTGATGTCGGCGCTCGCGCCGATCACCAGCAAGGTGAAGCTGTGGGCGACTGTGCATCCCCTGCTTCAGAACCCCGCCGTCGCGGCGAAAATGTATGCGACGCTGGACCGGATTTCGGGCGGGCGCGCGGGGCTGAATATCGTCGCGGGGGCCTATCGCGACGAGTTCGAGCAGATGGGCATGTGGGACGAGACGCTCGATCACGACGCCCGCTATGACTATGCCGAGGAGTGGCTGAGCGTCGTCAAGGAGCTGTGGGCGCATGGGCGCTCGAGCCACAAGGGCAAGTATTTCCAGATGGACGACTGCGAGTCGTTCCCCACGCCGGCGGCCAATCCGCGTCCCAGCATCATCGCGGCGGGGCAGTCGGATCGCGGCTTCAAATTCGCGACCCGGGAGGCCGACGCCTGCTTCGTGGGCGGCTACACCACCGAAGAGCGGCGCGAGGCGAGCACGCGCGCCAAGCGCGTCGCCGCCGAGAACGGCTATTCGATCAAGACGTTCGCGATGTGCACCATCATCCACGGCAGCAGCGAGGCCGAGGCGAAGGAGAAGGTGGCCTTCTACGAATCCGGCGTCGATCTGGAGGCCGTGAAGTCGCAGATGAAAGCCTGGGGCGTTCCCGCCGACCGGGTCGAGGCGGCGGCGAAGAAACGCGGCGCGTTCCAGACCGAGCTCGTCGTCGGCACGCCCGACAGCTGCGCCGACCAGATCGTCGCTTTCGTCGAGAGCTGCGAGCTGGACGGCCTGATGCTGATCTTCCCCGACTATGTCGCGGGCCTGACGATGGTGGGCGAAGAGATCCTTCCCACGCTCAGGAAGCATTTCCAGTGAACGCACCCTCGCCGCAGCCCCTGAAAACCTGGCTGTCGCCGGAGCGGACGGCGCTGCTGGTGATCGACGTCCAGACGGACTTCGCCTCGCCGGAAGGCAAGCTGGGGCAATGGGGGCTGGACTTTTCCGCCGTGCCCGGCGCGATCGCCGAGACCAACGGCCTGATCGACGCCGCGCGCACGGCCGGCGTGCCGGTGATCTTCGTCGCGCTGATCACCTCGCCCGAAACGGATTCGCCCGCGTGGAAGGAACGTATGCGCCGCATGGGCGACGAGCCGGACGATTCGTATGGCGTCTGCCGCGCCGGCACCGAAGGCGCGGCGTTCCATGGCGTCGCGCCGCTGCCCGGCGAGGCCATCGTGGAGAAGACGAAATACAGCGGCTTCTACGGCACCGATCTCGACGCACGCCTGAAGGCGCTCGGCGTCGATACGCTGGTGATGTGCGGCTTGACCACCGAATGCTGCGTCGATTGCACCGCGCGCGACGCCTTCCACCTCGATTATCATGTGTTTCTGCCGACCGATGCCTGCGCCGCCTATGGCGACGACGTGCATCAGGCGGCGCTGAAGAGTCTTGTGCTGAATTGCGTCATCCCCACGCGCACGAACGACGTGGTGAGCGCCTGGAACGGAGCGAAACGCGCGTATGGCTGACGGCACCACATTTCCCGGCCTGAAGGCGCCTGCAGGCGTCTCGGACGCCGACAAGGCGGCCATCGCCGCCGCGATCGACGAGCAGGAGCTGGTGGATCTTGCGCTGACCCTGGGAAACATCCCCAGCCCGGCGCGTCATGAAAAGGCGGCGGGCGATTTCGTCTATGACTGGATGGCGAAGGAAGGCTTCGCGCCGCGCAAGGTGGGCGCGACGCCCACGCGCAACAACATCATCGGCACGTTCGGCGGCAAGGGCCCGGGCAAGAACCTGCTGTTCACGGCGCATCTGGACACCGAGAGCCCGACATTCGACCCCGATCACGACCGCTATAAATATTCGGCCGAGACGCTGGCCAATCCGGAATGGCAGACCTGCTGGCTGGAAGACGGCGTGCTGCGCGGCTTTCCCATCGCCAACGACCGCGGCCCGATGAGCTGCTTCCTGATCGCCGCCAAGGCGCTGAAGACAGCGGGCATCGATCTGAGCGGGCGGATGTATCTGACCGCGTGCCCGGGCGAGATCGGGCCGGAGCCGATCGAGGAGCTGCGCGGCGTCGAATATCTCGGCAAGGATATCGGCGCGCACTACATGTTCAATCACGGCGGCATCGCGCCGGATTATGCGATCGCCGCAGAGGGATGCGATTTCGGGCTGACCTGGGTGGGTTCGGGATATTCGGTGTTCCGCATCCAGATCCGCGGGCAGGGCATCTTCACGCCGCTGCTGACGCATCCCGAGACGATCGCCGGGCATACCAATCCGATCTACAAGATCCCGGCGGTGATCGAGGCGCTGCACGAATGGTGCAAGAGCTTCGAGGCGGCGAGCCGCTATGAAAGCGCGGGCGGGGTGTCGAATCCCAAGTCGCAGATCGCGGCGGTGCGGGCCGGCGTGCCGCACGAGTTCGGCGCGGGCACCGAGATCGCCAATCTCTACCTTGAGGTGGGGCTGAACCCGCGCCAGCGCGCCTGCGACATCCAGCATGCGCTGGAGGACATGCTGCGCGAGAAGGGGATCGGCGGCGTGGAGATCGAGGCCATGGTCGTGCGCCATGGCGCGGAGGCCGATGCCGGCGAAGTGGCGCCGCTGGTCGCCGCTGTCGACGCGGCGACGCGGCTGACGCTGGGCCGTCCGGTGGAGCGCGCGGCGCCGGTCTATTCCAGCATGTGGCGCGATCACAACGTCTTCAACCGCCAAGGCGTGCCGGCGATCACCACCGGCTTCAAGCGCTGGCGGCCCTCGCCGAAGGACCTGGTGGACAGCGCCCTGATCTATGCGCTGACCGCGCTGGCGGTCTGCGGGCGGGCCCCGGTGGCGGGAAAGACATCCGCGGCGCGGCCCGTCTACGGCGACAATCCTTTCGGATCGGCGTGAGAGAGCCATGGCCTATGACGCAATCGAGGTGAAGCCGATGACCCGCCGGATCGGGGCCGAGATTTTCGGCGTCGATCTGGGGCAGCCGCTGAGCAACCGGCAGTATGAGGAAGTCCATCAGGCGCTGATGGAGCATCAGGTGATCTTCTTCCGCGACCAGGAGATGAGCCACGATCAGCACAAGGCGTTCGGGCGGCTGTTCGGGAAGCTCGCGATCCATTCCGGCGTGCCCGGCCTGCCGGAGCACAAGGAAGTGGTCGCGATCCATGCCGACGCGACGTCGAAATTCGTGGCCGGCGAGAACTGGCATTCCGACCTGACGGCGGACGCCGAGCCGCCGCTGGGCTCGGTGCTGTACATGAAGGTCGTGCCGGAGAGCGGCGGCGACACCATGTTCGCCAGCATGTACGCCGCCTATGACGCGCTGTCGCCGCGCATGAAGACCTATCTGGACGGAATGACGGCGGTCCACGACGCCAATCACATCTACAAGGCGCTGTTTCCCGATGTGGAAAAGCAGTATCCGCGCTCGTCGCATCCGGTGATCCGGACGCATCCGGTGACGAAGCGCAAGTCGATCTTCGTCAACCCGTCCTACACGACGCATCTGGAAGGCGTGTCGAAGGAGGAAGGCGATGCGATCCTGAACTATCTCTATCTCCACTGCATGAATCCGAATTTCCAGTGCCGCTTCCGTTGGGCGCCGAACTCGGTGGCGTTCTGGGACAATCGCTGCACCTGGCATCAGGCGATCTGGGACTATTTCCCCGATACGCGCTCGGGCTTCCGCGTGACCGTGGCCGGCGACAAGCCGTTCTGAGATGGCGGATGGGGCGCGCCGCATGATCCTTGGCTTCAGGCCGGGGCCGCTGGGCGAGGGTGCGGCGGCTGCGGCGGCGTCGGGTGCGGATTTCGTCTATCTGCCCGCCGCGCGTCCGGACGCTGCGGTGGGGGCGGACGCGCTGTCGGTGGCCGCCTGTCTGATGAGCCTGACGCCGGATATCGGGCTGGCGGCGGAGATCTCGACCGCGTGGCAGCCGTTCAACGTGGCGCGGGCGCTGGCCTCGTTCGATCTGCTGTCGCGCGGGCGATGCGGCTGGTCGCCGCGTCCGCTGGACGGCGAAAGCGCGGATGCGCCCCGTTTCCGCGAGCATCTGGAGGTGGTCTTCAAGCTGTTCGATTCGTGGGACGACGATGCGCTGGTGTTCGACAAGGCGAACGCCGTCTTCGCCGACCGCGCCAAGGTGCGGCGCATCCGGCATGCGGGCGCCTATTTCACGGTGGACGGGCCGCTGAATGC
Source organism: Pseudomonadota bacterium (assembly GCA_029778105.1). GTDB lineage: Bacteria > Pseudomonadota > Alphaproteobacteria > Micropepsales > Micropepsaceae > JADZAI01. Next base: position 14,125 of record JAKOQZ010000042.1, read on the forward strand.
GCCGCGTCCGCCGCAGGGCCATCCGGTGCTGATCCAGCCGCTGGGCGATGCGACGGCGGCGACGGATGTCGCGCTGGCGCCGTTCGGTGTCGAGCGTCCCGCGTCTGCCGCCGGGCTGGTGGTGATGGAGGCGGACGGGGCGGATGCGCCGGAGCGGCTGAAGGCGGCGTTCGCGGCGGGGGCCTGCGACGGCTTTCTGGTGGGCGGCGAGATCGACGCCGCGCTGAGCCTGCTGGGCGTGATGGGCGAAGGACGGGCGGTGGCGGACGGCGGCGATTTCCGGGCGCGGCTTGGTCTCGCGCGGCCCGGCATCCGGTATGGGGCGGCGGCGTGAGCGGCGGCGCGGAAACGCCGGGCGCGGAATTGCATCTGGGCTTCTGGATGCTGACGAGCGGCGGGCATGTCGCCTCGTGGCGGCATCCGGCGACCGAAACCTCGCGGCTGATGACCATCGAGCATTATGCCGAAACGGCGCGGCTGGCGGCGCGCGGCAAGTTCGACATGATGTTCTTCGAGGATACGCTGGCGGCGCGCGAGGGCCATGGCGGGCAGATCCTGGGCGAAGCGTCGATCAACTCGCTGGACCCGGTGGTGCAGATCGCGGCGCTGGCCGGCGCGACGCGCGATATCGGCCTCGCGGCCAGCTATTCCACGACCTATCACGCGCCGCGCGTCCTGGCCGACAAGTACATGACTGTGGACCGGCTGAGCGGCGGGCGGGCCGGGTGGAACATGGTGACGTCGGGCAATGCGGCCGGGCGCAATTTCGGCTCGGGCGCGCATCCGGAGCATGAGGCGCGCTATGGCAAGGCGCATGAGGTGGTGGAGACGGTGAAGGCGCTGTGGGCCGAGGCCGGGCCCTCGCCGCAGGGACGGCCCGTTCTGATCCAGGCGGGCATGTCGCAATGGGGGCTGGATTTCGCATCGAGCTATGGCGAGGCGATCTTCGCGGCGTTCCGGACGGCGCAGGACGGGCAGGCCTTCCGGACGAACCTCCGCAGCGCGGCGATGGCCAAAGGCCGCCCCGCCGATGCGGTGCGCGTTCTGCCGGGCTTCATGCCGATCCTCGGTTCGACGGCGAAAGAAGTGGCCGAGAAGAAGGCGTTCTATCGCGAGCTGGTCCATCCGGCGCTGCTGCGCGGGCTGCTGAGCGAGCAGTTCAATTTCGACTTCTCGCATGTGCCGTTCGACAAGCCGTTTCCGCTGGACGAGATTCTGCCCACCCTGGAAGAGCGGCCGATGATCGGCGGCACGCGCGAGCGCTTCGTGAAGGACATCCGCGAAGGTGAGACCGTCGGCGCCTATGCCGAGCGTCTCGCCGCGCGCATCACGGGACATCTTTCGGCCGAGGGCGGGCCGGAGGCCATCGCGGACTTCATGGAGACATGGCTGAAGAGCGGCGCGTGCGACGGCTTCATCATGCAGGCGCTGCAGATTCCGCTGGAGCTGGACGCCTTCGTGAACGAGGTGGTGCCGGTGCTACAGTCGCGCGGCGTGTTCCGCACCGACTATCGCGGGTCGACGCTCCGCGCGCATCTCGATCTTCCGGCGGCGGCCTAAGGGACGAGGACGACGCGCAGGCGCGCCGCGCCGGCCATCATGCGGGCGAAGGCCTCGGGCGCTTTGTCCAGCGGGTAGGTTTCGATGACCGGCCTGACCCCGGTGAGGGCGGCGAAGCGCATCGTGTCTTCGGACTCGATGCCGGTGCCGCCGGCGCTGCCCGTGATGGCGCGGCCATAGAGAACCTGGAAGGCATAGACGGGCAGGGGTTCGCGTGGCACGCCCAGCATGATGAGCCTGCCGTCGCTGGTGAGGCCGTTGATCGCCGCAGCGAGGCCGTCGATCCCCGTGCCGGTGGCGAGCACAGCTTGCGCGCCGCCCAGCGCCTGAAGCCGGGCGGCGACATCGTCGGCCGTGCTGTCGATATAGGCGTGCGCGCCGAGCTCTTCCGCGAACGCCGCCTTGGCCCCGCCCCGCGCGATGGCGACGGCGCGATAGCCCATCTTCACCGCGAACTGCAGCGCCAGATGGCCAAGACCGCCCAGACCGACGATGGCGACGGTCGCGCCGGGGCGCGCGCCGCAGCGGCGCAGGGCGTTGTAGGTGGTGACGCCGGCGCAGAGCATCGGCGCGGCGTCGATGTCGGAGAGATCGTCGGGGATCGCGGCGAGGGCGGTCGCCTCGGCGATGACCGCCTCGGCATAGCCGCCGTCGCGGGTGACGCCATGGATCGAACGGTTGCGGCAGGCGACGAAATCGCCGCGCCGGCAGCGCTCGCACTGGCCGCATTGGCTGGCGAACCAGCCTGCGCCGACGCGCTGGCCGATGCGCCATGCCGTGACGCCGAAGCCGATCGCGTCGATGGCGCCGACGATCTCGTGACCGGGCACGATAGGCCAGGTCTGGCCCGGCAGATGGCCATCCATCGCCGCCGCATCGCTGTGGCAGATGCCGCAGGCGGCGACACGGATGCGGACCTGCCCCGGCCCGGGTTCGGGCAGCGGGCGCGTCACCAGTTCGAGCGGGCCTCCGGGCTTTGCGACCTGAACAGCGCGCATGGTGGCCACGGGGATCACTCCGTCGGGCAGGATGGTTTCGGTGCGGTCCTGCGCGCGGCCGCCAGTTCCGCGCGCGCGGCGTCGAGATCGGCCTCGAAATCGGGGC